>NZ_JBEYTZ010000018.1:0-184703 GCF_040643215.1 Streptomyces sp. NPDC047315
CACAAGGCCGGGCTGCACGCCTCCGCGATCAAGGTCGACCCGGACCTGTACCAGCACATCGACCCCGAGCGGGTCGGCAACACCATGCGGATGCTGGTCTCCGACATGGCAGGCCGCGCCTCCATCGAACTCAAGGGCCGAGAACTCGGCATCGACCTCGGCAACGACCGCGAACTCGTCGGCCGAGTCGTGGCACGAGTGAAGGAACACGAGCTCAAGGGCTACACCTACGAAGCCGCCGACGCCTCCTTCGAACTGCTGCTGCGGGCCGAGGCCGAGGGCCGGGCGCGCCGCTACTTCCGCACCGAGTCCTGGCGGGCCATCGTCGAGGACCGCCCCGACGGCTCCCACGCCAACGAGGCCACGGTGAAGCTGTGGGTCAAGGGCGAACGCATCGTCGCCACCGCCGAGGGCAACGGCCCGGTGAACGCCCTGGACAAGGCGATGCGGGTGGGCCTGGAGCGCTTCTACCCGCAGCTCGCCAAGTTGGAGCTGGTGGACTACAAGGTCCGCATCCTGGAAGGGCGGCACGGCACCGAGTCCACCACCCGGGTGCTGATCACCACGGGCGACGGCACGGGGGAGTGGTCCACGGTGGGCGTGGCGGACAACGTCATCGCCGCGTCCTGGCAGGCCCTGGAGGACGCGTACACCTACGGCCTGCTGCGGGCGGGGGTCGAACCCGCCGAGTGAGCGGCCGTGGGCCCGTACCTCGGGCCCACCACCGTGCGACGCTGCCCGAAAGGTTCGGTATCACCCTTTCGGGTAGCGTCGAAGTATGAGGACCAGGCTCCCATCCGTACTCGCGGGCACGCTGACGGCGCTCACCGCGCTGGTCGGAGTTGCCTTCGTCGGCGCGCCAGGGGCGCTCGCGGACCCCGGTCCGGCGATCGCCGCCGAAGCGGGCGCCGTCGCCGAGGCCGCCCCGGCGCTCGGCCCGAAGACCGTGGCCGAGGCGCTGCGCAACGGCCCCGTGTACGTCGATCCGCGCGCCTCCGACCAGCTCTCCGCCGGCGACGCGAAGGCGCTCGCCGACAAGATCAGGGACGCGGACAAGCCGCTGTTCGTCGCCGTGCTGCCGAACACCCCGGACTTCCCCGCCGACTCCGTCCTCGCCACCGTGCGCGCCGACACCGGCGTCGCGGGCCTGTACGCGATCCGTCTCGGCGACGGCTTCAACGCCGGCGCCGACGGCGCGGTGATGCCGACGCAGCAGGTGCAGAACCTGGTCACCGCGGTGAAGACGCCGGCCGGCGCGGACGCGGCCTCGCAGCTGAACGCCTTCGCCGACCAGGCGCTGCCGCAGATGCGGGGCAGCGCCCCCGCCTCCTGGGCCGCCGCCGGCGACGGCAGCATGAACACCGGCGCGCTGATCACCTTCGGCGCGCTGCTGGCCGCGGGCGCCGCGGGCACGTTCGCCGTCGTCCAGCGCAACCGCCGCCGCAAGGCCGCACAGGAGCGGGCGGCGCTCGACAAGCTGCGGGTGGTCGTCGACGAGGACATCACGGCGTACGGGGAGGAGCTGGACCGGCTGGACTTCCACCCCGCGGAGCAGGGCGCGGACGACGCGATGCGCGCCGACTACGAGCGGGCCCTCGACGCGTACGAACGGGCGAAGTCCCTGATGGGCTCGGCCGAGCGGCCCTCCGACGTGCGGACGGTGACCGGGCAGTTGGAGGACGGCCGCTTCAGCCTCGCCGTCCTGGACGCCCGCCGCACCGGGCGGGAGCTGCCCGCGCGCCGTCCGCCGTGCTTCTTCGACCCGCGCCACGGCCCGTCCGTGACCGACGCGGACTGGACGCCGGCCGGCGGCACGCCCCGGCAGGTCCCGGTCTGCGCCGCGGACGCGGCCCGGCTGGCGGACGGTCTCGACCCGATGGCCCGGACGGTGGAGACGGAGACCGGACGCCGGCCGTACTGGGAAGCGGGGCCGGCGTACGGCCCCTGGGCGGGCGGCTACTTCGCCGGCGGCCTGCTGCCCGGCCTCCTGGTCGGCACGATGCTGGGCGGAATGCTGGCGTCCCCCGCGTACGCGGCGGAGTACGGCGGCGGTGACTTCGGCAGCGGCGAGGTCTCCGGGGGCGACTTCGGCGCGTCCGACTTCGGCGGGGGCGGGGGAGACTTCGGCGGCGGGGACTTCGGGGGCGGGTTCTGAACGTCCCGCCCGGGGCCGTTTCGGCCAGGGCGTCACGCGTCGGTCATCGTGCGTGCAACACGCATGCACATCGGGGCCATCGGATAGGTTCCCCTTCTCCCCTCCGAACAAAGGCCCCCCGATGAGGATCCTCGCCACCGTCCCGTTCGAGCAGGTCCTGAAGGCCTTCTTGCAGGACCATCCGCACGTGATGGAGGGCATGGACGACGAGGACAACACCAATGACGACGCCGAGGAGAACCTGTGCCAGGCACAGCTCGTCCTCGGCCGCTGGCAGCGCGTCGTGCTCGACCGCTCCGAGGTCCTGGACGTCGTGCTGCCCTGGCACATGGGCGAGTACGGCGAGCACGAGCTGATCCCGCCCGCCGGCATGACGGTGGGCTCGGCGACCACTCGGCTGCGGGAGCTGGACGAGGCGTACCTGAACGGCAATCCGCGCTGCGCCGCCAAGCTGGAGCACCACGCGCGGGCGCCGATGAGCCCGCTCTATCTCTCCACCCGGCCGGTGCCGGGCCCCGACTACGAGCGGCTCGAAGCCGTGGAGGGCCTGATCCATCTGGACGGGCTGCACCGGATGCTGGCCTGGGAGCGGGCCGGGCGCCTCGACGGCGACGTCGCCGTCGAGGCGTACCTGGCGGTGGAGGGGGCCGTGCCGCCCGCCCGGTCGGCGGCCGGGCCCGCCGAGGACGTCCGCCGGGTGCGGCGCGCCGTCAGGAGCTCTTGATCGCGGAGATGTCGAAGGTCAGCTTCACCTTGTCGCTGACCATGACGCCGCCGGTCTCCACCGCGGCGTTCCAGGTCAGGCCCCAGTCGGAGCGCAGGATGGTGGCGCTGCCCTCGAAGCCGACGCGCTCGTTGCCGAAGGCGTCCTTCGCGGAGCCGTTGAACTCCAGGTCGATGGTGAGCGGACGGGTGACGTCCTTGATGGTGAGGTCCCCGATCATGCGGTAGGTGTCACCGCCGGCCTCCTCCGCGCGGGTGGAGCGGAAGGTCATGGTGGGGAACTTCTCGGCGTCGAAGAAGTCCGCGCTGCGCAGGTGGTTGTCGCGGTCCTCGTTGGCGGTGTCGATGCTGGTGATCTTGACGTCGATGACGGCCGCGGAGGAGGCCGGGTCGGCGCCGTTCAGGGACAGCTTGCCGTCGTACTCGTCGAAGGCGCCGCGGACGTTGGTCACCATGGCGTGCCGCACGGTGAAGCCGATGCTGCTGTGCGCCGGGTCGATCACGTAGTCACCCGTCAGGGCCGCGAGGGCGGGGTCCACGGGGGCGGCGGCGTCGGACTTGCGGTTGAAGAGGCCCATGACGAACTCCAAGGGGGACGGAGGTGGTGGTTCAATGTTCAACGATGAGGACTCTAGACCCCTGAGGTTGAAAGTTCAACTTCTTCGAGGATGGTGGTCCGAAGTTCCTCCTTGCGGGTGAACAGGCGGGGCGCCCGCGAGCAAGCGCTTTCAGTATCTGCGCCGCGGCCCTTGAAGGCCCGGTGGCGTCGTGCTTACCTCGGCAGCCGGGCCCGTGTCCGCAGTGGCACCACCGTCTCGGGAGGTGTACGTGACCCCGCACTCAGCCTGGTCCCGGCGCGTCTTCATGGGCGCGTCCGGCGCCGGCGCGCTCGCCCTCGCCTTACCCACCGTAGCCCCGCGTCCGGCGCGCGCCGAGCCGAGCGATCCGTACGAACTCCTGCGCCGCCGCTGGCTCGCCATCGCCCTCGGCACCGGGTACGACCCCGCCGCCGAGCCCTACGCCGGCCGTCTCGCCGAAACCGCCCGACTGGCCGCCGCCGTCCGCGCGACCATGGCCCCCGCGCCCGGCTCGCTCTGGCCGGACTGCCCGTACGACCCGCCGTCGGGGATCACCCGCAGCTACGGCCGCCTGTGGACGATGGCCCGGGCGTACGCGTACCGACCGCAGCCGGACCCGGGGCTGCTCGCCGACGTCGTCCGCGGCCTCGACCATCTCGCCGCCACCGTGTACCACCCCGGCACCACCCGCTACGGCAACTGGTGGGAGTGGCAGATCGGCAGCCCCCGCCTCCTCATGGACGTGGTGGCCGCCGTGTACGACCACCTCACCCCCGCCCAGCGCGACGCCGCCTGCGCCGCCGTCGACCACTTCGTCCCCGACTCCGCGCTGCACGACTACTCCGGCACCTCCACCGGCGCCAACCGCGTGGACCTGTGCCGCTCCGTCGCCCTGCGCGGCGTCCTGGGCCGCGCCCCCGCCAAGATCGCCCTCGCCCGCGACGCGCTGTCGCCCGTCTTCCCGTACGTCACGAGCGGGGACGGCCTGTACGCCGACGGCTCCTTCGTCCAGCACACCCGGGTCGCCTACACCGGCACGTACGGACAGGTGCTGCTCGACGGCCTCGGCCGGCTCTTCGCCCTCCTCGCCCCATCCCCCTGGCAGGTCACCGACCCGGCCCGGCAGACCGTCCTCGACGCCGTCGAGCGTGCGTACGCCCCCCTGATCCTCGACGGGCTGATGATGGACAGCGTCAACGGCCGCGCCGTCAGCCGGGGGCTCCTCAAGAACGACGACCGCCGGATCATGCGCAGCGACCACTTCCACGGCCACGCCGCCATCGCCGCGATCGCGCTGCTCGCCCAGGGGGCGAGCCCGGCCGAGCGCGAGCGCTGGCACGCCCGGATCAAGGGGTGGATCGCCCGGGACGCCACCGTGCCCGTCCTCACCTCCCCCCAGTACGACGTGGCCGACCTCGCCCGGCTGCACGCGGTGGCCGCGACGCCCGGGCCCGCCGCACCCGAGCCCGTGGGCCACACCCTCTTCGCCGCCATGGACCGGGCCGTCCACCGCAGCCCGGGCTGGAGCGCGAACCTCGCGATGTGCTCCGAGCGCATCGCGTACTACGAGTGCGGCAACGGCGAGCACCCGCGCGGCTGGCACACCGGGGCCGGCATGCTCACCTGGTGGCCCCGCGGCGCCCACGGCGACCAGTACACCGACTGGTTCTGGCCCACCGTCGACCCGTACCGGATGCCGGGCACCACCGTGTCGACCAAACGGCTCGCCGACCGCGAGGGCGGCGAGTGGGGAGAGCCCAGGCCCGCCGCCCGCTGGGTCGGCGGGGTCACCGACGGCGAGTGCGCCGCGATAGGACAGCACCTCATGGGGCTCGGCTCCACCCTGGTCGCACACAAGTCCTGGTTCTTCCTCGACGACGCCGTCGTCTGCCTCGGCGCCGGCATCACCTGCACCGACGGGGTGCCCGTCGAGACGGTCGTGGACAACCGCAACCTCGGCGACGGCGGCCGGGCCCGGCTGGTCCGCGGCCGGCGCTGGGCGCACCTGGCCGGACACGGCGGCTGGGTCATGCTCGACGGCTCCGGGCGACTGCGGACCCTGCGCGAGGACCGCACCGGCGCCTGGCGGGACATCAACACCACCAGCGCCACCGAGCGGGTCACCCGCCGCTACCAGACCCTCTGGCTGGACCACGGCACCGACCCCGAGGACGCCCGCTACGCCTACCTCCTGATGCCCGGCGCCCGCCCCGCCGCGGTCGCCGCCCGGGCCGCGGACCGGCGCTGGCTGACCGTCCTCGACAACAGCGCCGCCCACCAGGCAGTGGCGGTGCCCTCCCGCGGCTTGACCGCCGCCAACTTCTGGCGGGCCGGCACCGCGGGCCTGCTCGCCGCGACCGGCCCGGCGAGCGTCCTGGTCCGCACCCGCGCCACCACCGCCACCCTGTGTCTGAGCGATCCGGCGCGCACCGGCCGCCCGGTGGAGATCACCTGGCACCGCCCCGTAGGCTCGGTCACCGCCGTCGACCCCGGGATCGAGGTGCTGACCACGGGCGGGGCCATTCGGCTGCGGCTGAACGGGGGGACCGCGGGCGCCGGGCACCGCTGCGAGGTGACGCTGCGCTGAACGCCTTGTGGGCACCCCACAAACAAATGCGCCCCTAGCCTGGCAGTAGGGGTGGTGTGCCACACCCTTATGTACGAGCCTCACAGGAGAAACGTCCGGAGACTGTACGGAGTCAACGGCGGAGTTTTCTTGTTCGGGTCCGTAGGGTCGATCCATGACAGTTGTGGACGAGACCGCCAGCGAGCCGACCGACGCGCGGGGCCGCGTGGCAGAGCTCCACGATCTGCGCGAGCGGGCCCGCAGCGGTCCCAGCGACCGCGCGACCGAGGCACAGCACGCCAAGGGCAAGCTGACCGCGCGCGAGCGGATCGCGCTGCTGCTGGACGAGGGCTCGTTCCACGAGGTCGAGCAGTTGCGCCGGCACCGCGCCACCGGCTTCGGCCTGGAGGCCAAGCGTCCGCACACCGACGGCGTCGTCACCGGTTGGGGCACCGTCGAGGGCCGCACCGTGTTCGTGTACGCCCATGACTTCCGGATCTTCGGCGGCGCGCTGGGCGAGGCCCACGCCACGAAGATCCACAAGATCATGGACATGGCCATCTCGGCGGGTGCGCCGCTGGTGTCGCTGAACGACGGCGCCGGCGCCCGCATCCAGGAGGGCGTGAGCGCCCTCGCCGGGTACGGCGGCATCTTCCAGCGCAACACCAAGGCGTCCGGCGTCATCCCGCAGATCTCGGTGATGCTCGGCCCGTGCGCCGGCGGCGCGGCCTACAGCCCCGCCCTCACCGACTTCGTCTTCATGGTCCGCGACACCTCGCAGATGTTCATCACGGGACCCGACGTGGTCAAGGCCGTGACCGGCGAGGAGATCACCCAGAACGGCCTCGGCGGCGCGGACGTGCACGCCGAGACCAGCGGCGTCGCGCACTTCGCGTACGACGACGAGGAGACCTGCCTCGCCGAGGTGCGCTACCTGCTGTCGATGCTGCCGCAGAACAACCGGGAGAACCCGCCGCAGGTCGCCGCGACCGACCCGGCCGACCGGCGCTCGGACGTCCTGCTCGACCTCGTCCCGGCCGACGGCAACCGCCCGTACGACATGCACAAGGTCATCGAGGAGCTCGTCGACGACGGCGACTACCTGGAGGTCCACGAGCGCTGGGCGCGCAACATCATCTGCGCCCTGGCCCGGTTCGACGGCCAGGTCGTCGGCATCATCGCCAACCAGCCGCAGACGCTGGCGGGCGTGTTGGACATCGAGGCGTCCGAAAAAGCTGCACGCTTCGTGCAGATGTGCGACGCTTTCAATATCCCGATCATCACCCTTCTGGACGTGCCCGGCTTCCTCCCGGGCGTGGACCAGGAGCACGGTGGGATCATCCGGCACGGTGCGAAGCTGTTGTACGCGTACTGCAACGCGACCGTGCCCAGGATCTCCCTGATCCTGCGCAAGGCGTACGGCGGCGCTTACATCGTGATGGACTCCCAGTCCATCGGCGCCGACCTCACCTACGCCTGGCCGACCAACGAGATCGCGGTGATGGGCGCCGAGGGCGCCGCGAACGTCATCTTCCGCCGCCAGATCGCCGACGCGGAGGACCCCGAGGCCATGCGGACGCGCATGGTCAAGGAGTACAAGTCCGAGCTGATGCACCCTTACTACGCGGCGGAGCGCGGGTTGGTGGACGACGTCATCGACCCCGCCGAGACGCGCGAGGTGCTGATCGCCTCCCTCGCGATGCTCCGCACGAAGCACGCCGACCTGCCGTCGCGCAAGCACGGCAACCCCCCGCAGTGACGCTGCGGAGAATACGGAGCCCGAAGACATGAGCACCCCGACCGCCGACTCCTCGCTGCTGCGGGTCGAGAAGGGCCACTGCGAGCCCGAGGAGCTGGCCGCGATCACCGCGGTCCTGCTGGCCCGCGCCGCGTCCGTCCCGGCCGAGCCCGCGCCGCACGCCCGCTCCACCGCCCCCTGGCGGCGCCTGGAGCGCCAGCGCGCCTTCCAGCCCTCCCACAGCTGGCAGGGCTGACCCGACAGGGCTCCGCCCCGCACTCATCCGCAGGCGCCCGCAGGCCGTTCGCACGGCTTGCGGGCGCCTTGCGCGTTCGGCCACGACACAACGCGCGAGAAGCCCTCGACGCCTCCCCTTACGGAGGCGTCGAGGGCTTCTCACGACGACGGGCAGCGCCGGGGCGACGGAGGGATCAGCGCAGTCGGGCCATGAGGGCGTGTTCGACGAGGGTGATGAGGGCGCTTTTGGCGTCGGCGCGGTGGCGGGCGTCGGTGGTGATGATGGGGGTGTCGGGGCCGATTTGGAGTGCTTCGCGGACTTCTTCGGGGGTGTAGGGCTGGTGTCCGTCGAAGCCGTTGAGGGCGATGACGAAGGGGAGGCCGCTGTTTTCGAAGTAGTCGACGGCGGGGAAGCAGTCGGCGAGGCGGCGGGTGTCGACGAGGACGACGGCGCCGATGGCGCCGCGGACGAGGTCGTCCCACATGAACCAGAAGCGGTCCTGTCCGGGGGTGCCGAAGAGGTAGAGGATGAGGTCCTGGTCGAGGGTGATGCGGCCGAAGTCCATGGCGACGGTGGTGGTGGTTTTGTCGCCGGTGTGGGTGAGGTCGTCGATGCCGGCGGATGCGCTGGTCATGACGGCTTCGGTACGCAGCGGGTTGATCTCCGAGACGGCGCCGACGAACGTGGTCTTGCCCACGCCGAATCCGCCGGCCACCACGATCTTCGCGCTGGTGGTCGATCGAGGCGCACCGCCGCTAGAGCTTGCGAAGTCCACTGAGCACCCTTTCGAGCAGTGTCACGTCTGGCTGGCCACCGGCGGCTTCGTCGCCGCCGGGCTGGTGGATGGCGACAAGTCCGGCCTCCGCCAGGTCGGCGACGAGGATCCGGGCAACGCCGAGGGGAATCGAGAGGAGTGCCGAGATCTCGGCGACCGACTTGATCTCGAAGCACAACCGGCAGATCCGCTGGTGCTCGGGCAACTGCCCCTGCAACCTCATCGGATCCGCCGTGGTACTGACCAGCGCCTCGATGGCGAGCTGGTACCGCGGCCGGGTCCGGCCGCCGGTCATGGCGTACGGCCGCACCAGCGGATTGGGGCCGCCCTGGCTGGGCGAGGGCGGCGGGGTGCGGCGCCGGCCCGAGGGCTGCTGGTAGCGCTGCTGCTGGTACTGCTGCTGCTGGTGGTGGGACGGCTGGTGCGGATGGGCGGGCTGTCCGCCGCCGTATCCCGGGTCGTACGGCTGCTGCGGTGGGTACTGCTGGTGGTACTGCGGGTGCCGGTCCTGCGGGTGGGAGGAGAAGTGGTCGCCTTCTCTGCCCGACGTGGAGGGAAGGGGGTAGCCGTGGTGCGAGTGCTCGCCCGGCAGGTGGTGATGCGCACCGCCGTCATACGGGCGTCCGCCCGGGGGTGTTGCCACGTTTCCTCCTCCGACCGCGATCCGCCGGTTGCTGTCCCTGTGGACCCGCGCCACCGCACCCTAATGGTGCGGTGGCGTAAAACGCACTGTCTGCCGGTTAGTTGAGAAGACTGCCCTGGAGTTCCGCCCGGAGGTCGGGGGTGAGGACGCTGCCCGCTCGGTCCACCAGGAGGGCCATCTCGTAGCCCACCAGGCCGATGTCGGCCTCCGGGTGCGCCAGCACGGCGAGGGAGGAGCCGTCGGAGATGGACATGATGAAGAGGAAGCCCCGCTCCATCTCCACCACCGTCTGGTTGACGGCGCCGCCTTCGAAGATCCGGGAGGCCCCCGCGGTCAGCGAGGTCAGTCCGGAGGCCACCGCCGCCAACTGGTCCGCGCGGTCCCGCGGGAATCCGTCGGACATCGCCAGCAGGAGTCCGTCGGCGGAGACCACCACGGTGTGGGACACCCCGGGGGTGTTGTCCACGAAATTGGTGATCAACCAGTTGAGATTCTGCGCCGCCTGGCTCATCGGGCTCACACTAACGCTCCTGGTTGTAGGTACTACCCGGGCCACCGCTTTGATCGTAGGTGGCCGGTCCGTTCGTGTCCGCTCCCAAGCCGCGTCCCCGCTGGACCCCGCGGCGCAGATTGCTCAGCCTGCCGCGCACGTCCTCGGGCGCTCGCGAGACCTGGGGCAGTCCCTGCTGCGGCGTCTGCTCCGCGGTGCCCTCGATGAGGTTGGCCCTGGGCACCCGCCGCGGGAGGCCGGACGAGGTGATCCCGCCCGCCTTCGGCTCGCGCAGCTTCTCCGCCCGCTGCCAGCGCTCGTCGTTGGCCGAGCGCCAGTCCTGCGGACCACCGGCCCCGGCGGCCTCGTCGCCGCCTTCGGTCGCCGCCTCGGGCTGGGCGCCCTGCGGCGCTTGCGGGGCCTGGTCCCCGGGCTGCTGCCACTGCTGGCCGGTCTGGGGCCGATCCTGCGCGGGCTGCGACCGCTGCTTGGTGCCGCGCCGCGGAAGACCGGCCTCGGTCAGCTCGTGACCACTGCTCGGAGAAGGTCCCGGACGCTCGAAGCCTACGCTCTCGGCGCCATTCGTGGGGGCGCTGCCGGCAGATTCCGACTCCGGACGGTAATCAGGCTCGTACGCGCCCGGGAAACCGCCCTGATCCGGCCACTCTCCCTGCTGCGGCTGGGGAGCGTACTGCCCGCCGTAGGGCTGTTCGAGCTGGCCGTGATCTGAGAGGCCAGCCTCCGGATACCCGGCGCCCGGGGGTAGTTGGGCATCCTGGTGTGCCTGCGGCAGCTGGTGTGCCTGCGGTACCTGTGGCATCTGTGATGCCTGTGGAGCCTGTGCCTCGTGGGGGTCCTGATAGACCGGAGGCATCGGCTGGGTCTGCTCCGCCGCCGGCTCGGCGTATCCACCGGCCTGGAGCCCGTCGTACGACGGCTGGGCGGGGTAGCCGCCCTGGCCCGCGAGCGGGTCGTGGCCCCACTGCCCGGTGTCGTACGGCTGCGTCTGCTGGGCGCCCTGCGCCTGCGCGTCCTGGTACACCTGCGGCTGGTCGCCGCCGTGCACCGAGGGGCCGAGTGCGGCCCGGCGTCCCCCGCGGGCCAGCGAGCGGCCCACCGGGTCCAGCGAGCCGGGGCCGGTCGCCGGCCGTCCGTTGCCGGGACCCTGCTGCTGCTCGCCGTAGCGCGAGTCGTCGAAGCCGAGGTCCGCGGCCGTCAGCGCCGGACTGCCGGCGCCCTGGGGGTACGCCTGCTGCTCCGGAATCATCTGCGAGACGGTGAAGTCGTCCTCCGGCAGCGCCTCGCCCCCGCCGCCGTGGGTGATCGGGTCGGGGAGCATCACCAGCGAGGTGGTGCCCGCCTGCTCGCCCGACGGGCGCAGCTGCACGCGGATGCCGTGCCGGTCGGCGAGCCGACCGACCACGAACAGGCCCATGCGCTGGGAGACCGCCACGTCCACGGTCGGCGGGTTGGCCAGCTTGTGGTTGATGTCCGCGAAGTCCTCCGCGGTGAGCCCGATCCCCTTGTCGTGGATCTCGATCATCACGCGGCCGTCGGGCAGCCGGGTGGCGGTCACCCGGACCTTGGTCTGCGGCGAGGAGAAGGTGGTGGCGTTCTCCAGCAGCTCCGCGAGGAGGTGGACGAGGTCGGTCACGGCCTGGCCGTGGATGTCCGTCTCCGGTACGCCGGTCAGCTCGATGCGCTCGTAGGACTCCACCTCGGACGAGGCCGCGCGCAACACGTCGACCAGCGGCACGGGCTGGTTCCAGCGGCGGCCGGGCTCCTCGCCGGCGAGGACGAGCAGGTTCTCGCCGTTGCGGCGCATCCGGGTCGCCAGGTGGTCCAGCCGGAACAGGCTCTCCAGCTGGTCCGGGTCGGCCTCGTTGTTCTCCAGCTCGGTGATCAGGGTCAGCTGGCCCTCGATCAGCGACTGGTTGCGCCGCGAGAGGTTGGTGAAGATCGCGTTGACGTTGCCCCGCAGCATGGCCTGCTCGGCGGCGAGCCGCACGGCCTCCCGGTGGACCTGGTCGAAGGCGCGGGCGACCTCGCCGATCTCGTCCCGGGTGTCGATCGGGATCGGCTGCACCCGGGTGTCCACCCGACCCGGCTCCGTACGGGAGAGCTGGTCGACCAGCATCGGCAGGCGCTGCTCGGCGATGGCGAAGGCGGCGGAGCGCAGCTGGCGCATGGAGCGGCTCATCTGCCGGGCCACGGCCGCGGCGAGGAGGAAGGCGACCAGCAGGGCGACGACCACGACCGCACCGGTGAGGATGGCGTCCCGCCTGGCGTCGGAAGAGATCGACGCGGCCTCCTTGACGGCCTGGTCGACGAGGTCGCGCTCGACCTCCAGATAGCCCTCGAACTTGCCGGTGGCCGTGGCCATCCACGTCTCGGGCGTGACGTCCTGCTTCGCCAGGTCCGCGGGGGAGGCGCCGGAGCCGATCTTCTGGGCCATCCCGGCGAAGATCGAGCCGTCGGCGCCGGGCGTCGGGTCGAGCCCGGCCGACTGGAGCCGCTTCTCGCCCTCGTCGGCCTTGCGCTTCATGACGGCGGTGAGCTTGTCCGCGTCCTCCTGGGTGCCGCCGGAGACGTACTCGGCGACCGCGATCTGCTCCAGGTAGTTGTACGAGTTGAACGCGATCGTCTGCCGGGCCCGCACGTCGGGCTTGTCGCTGGGGCGCACCAGCAGGTGGACGCCGATGGAGCGCTGGAGGGACGTGGCGGCCTTGGCGAGCTGGACGGCGTAGACGGTCCGGCCGTAACTGGTGACGTTGCCGGTGCCGAGTCCGAGTTCGTTGGCGAACTCCATCAGGGAGTGCTGGACCTGTACGTAGCCCTCTTCGGTGCCCACCGGGTCGAGGCTGGTGGTGTACGCGGCCTTGCGCAGCTCCTGTAGGCGCGGTTCCTCGCGCTTGAAGAGTTCGAGCCGGCGTTCCAGGCCCTGGCCCGCCGGCATGTCCGCGACGGCGCGGTCGAACTTGGCCTTCGCCGCGTCCGTCGCTGCGTACGCCTTCGTCACCGGCTCGGCCTTGCGTTGCTCCGGCGTGGTCGCCTTGAGCAGCGGTTCGGCGGTGAGGTCGCGTTCGTTGAGGAGCGCCGCGCCGTATTCGGCCGCGGCGCTGACGATCGTTGCGGTCTTCTCGGCGTCCCTGGCCTCGTCCCAGGTGTCGATGGAACCCTTGACCTGGAAGCCGCCCATGAAGAGGCCGACGAGCACGGGCAGCAGGAGGATGGCGTTCAGTCGGGTGGGCACGCGCCAGTTGCGCGGGGAGAGGCGGCTCTTGTTGCCACTGGCGGCCGGCGGGGGCGCGGGTTCGTCCACGGGCGGCGCCGCAGCGTGCGACGGCGGGGTGAAGTTGCCCCGCGCCTGCTGCTCCGCGGAGCTCGTGTTGCTTCGCCTCACTCGACCAACAACCTCTCGGCGTCGGCACCTACGTTGTGCCGTGTTTCGTTCAGAGCCGTACTACTCAGAAGTTCGTCGAATTTCAGCATGCGGAGTGGGTCCGATCCAAACAGTTGGAATCAGCCATTCCGGCTCGTGGCGGCGAGCGATAAAACGGGCATAAAGAGCGAGCCCCTTCAAAAGGCGGGGCGATCATGAGCGCAGCGGCACCGTTTGGCTGCATCGGGTGTCCGAACTGCTGCAATTCCATGTCGAAACGTTATGAACATGGGGGCGGACCGTGTCAAAGGACACAGTCCGCACTTGTGTGGATACGACAACTGCCGTATCCGCCCGTCTACTTGAGTCGGGCCATGAGGGCGTGTTCGACGAGGGTGATGAGGGCGCTTTTGGCGTCGGCGCGGTGGCGGGCGTCGGTGGTGATGATGGGGGTGTCGGGGCCGATTTGGAGTGCTTCGCGGACTTCTTCGGGGGTGTAGGGCTGGTGTCCGTCGAAGCCGTTGAGGGCGATGACGAAGGGGAGGCCGCTGTTTTCGAAGTAGTCGACGGCGGGGAAGCAGTCGGCGAGGCGGCGGGTGTCGACGAGGACGACGGCGCCGATGGCGCCGCGGACGAGGTCGTCCCACATGAACCAGAAGCGGTCCTGTCCGGGGGTGCCGAAGAGGTAGAGGATGAGGTCCTGGTCGAGGGTGATGCGGCCGAAGTCCATGGCGACGGTGGTGGTGGTTTTGTCGCCGGTGTGGGTGAGGTCGTCGATGCCGGCGGATGCGCTGGTCATGACGGCTTCGGTACGCAGCGGGTTGATCTCCGAGACGGCGCCGACGAACGTGGTCTTGCCCACGCCGAATCCGCCGGCCACCACGATCTTCGCGCTGGTGGTCGACCTGGGCGCACCGCCGCTAGAGCTTGCGAAGTCCACTGAGCACCCTTTCGAGCAGTGTCACGTCCGGCGTGCCGCCGGCGTCGCCGTTGCCCGGCTGGTGGATCGCCACCATGCCCGCCTCCGCCAGGTCGGCGACGAGGATCCGCGCCACCCCCAGCGGCATGGAGAGCAGGGCCGAGACCTCCGCCACCGACTTCACCTCACGGCACAGGTGGCAGATCCGCTGGTGCTCGGGGAGCAGCCCGGCCAGCAGCGACGGGTCGGCCGTGGTGCTGACCAGCGCCTCGATGGCGAGCTGGTACCGCGGCCGGGTCCGGCCGCCGGTCATGGCGTACGGCCGCACCAGCGGCTGGTCTCCCTCGAACCCGTAGTCGGTGTGGGCACCGTATGGATCGTGTGAGGTGGGTGGCGGGGTCATGGGGTCCTCCGGACGGGACAGCAAGTGGGTGGCGAGCCGTCTCTTCGGGCCGGTGGGGGCCGGTTGGCGACCTGTGAGAACGACGGCGCGATGGCGCGTGTTGGGCGACGGGGCTCGGGGCCGGTGCTGATCAGTGCAAGAGGCTTCCCTGGAGTTCCGCGCGCAGGTCCGGGGTGAGGACGCTGCCCGCTCGGTCCACCAGGAGGGCCATCTCGTAGCCCACCAGGCCGATGTCGCACTCGGGGTGCGCCAGCACGGCGAGGGAGGAGCCGTCGGAGATGGACATCAGGAACAGGAAGCCCCGCTCCATCTCCACCACCGTCTGGCTCACGGTGCCGCCTTCGAAGATCCGGGAGGCCCCCGCGGTCAGCGAGGTCAGTCCGGAGGCCACCGCCGCCAACTGGTCCGCGCGGTCCCGCGGGAACCCTTCGGACATGGCCAGCAGAAGACCGTCGGCGGAGACCACCACCGTGTGGGACACCCCGGGGGTGTTGTCCACGAAGTTGGTGATCAACCAGTTCAGATTCTGCGCCGCCTGGCTCATCGGGCTCAACTAACGCTCCTGCTGGTGTGTGGGGCCGAGGTTGAAGCTGCCGGTCGTCGAGCTGTTCTGCTCGCGCCCCTGCTGAATGCCGCGGCGGAGCTTGGTCAGTCGGCCGCGCACGTCGTCCGGCGCGCGCGAGACCGACGGCCCGCTCTGACCGCTCTGCTGCTGTGCGGTGCCCGCGACCAGATTGGCCCGCGGGACCCGGCGGGGGAGTCCGGAAGTGGTGACGCCCCCGGAGGTGGGCTTGCGGATCCGCTCGGCCTGGCGCCCCAACTCGTCGTTGGGGGAGGTGCGCCAGCTTTCGCCCTCGGGGCCGTCGCTGGGGATGGCGCCGAAGGCGCCGCCGTTGCGGCGCGGCAGCGGGCCGCCGGCGTCCGGCAGATCGCGGGCTGCCTCGGGACCACGGGGGCCCTGGGGGGCCTGAGGCGTCTGCGAGGTCTGCGGGAACTGGGGCGCCTGCGGACCCTGCTGGCTCTCCGGGAACTGCGGAGACTGAGGTGCCTGAGGTGCCTGCTGGAACGGCGCCTGCGGAACCTGCGGGATCTGTGGAATCGCCTGGGTCTGCTGTGGCGCGGGCGCCTGCGGGACCTGCTGGGCCGGAGGTGCCTGCTGGGCCTGGGGCGCCTGCTGGACCTGCGGGAACTGCGGCGCCTGCGGGGTCTGCTGGAGCGGTCGGATCTGCTGGAACTGCTGGGTGGAGTCGACGCCGTCGTGCGCCTCGCCCTCCTGCCGCGGCTGCTCGTCGTACGCGGCAGCGCCCTGGTTGCCCTGGCCGCTCCGGCTCTGGGTGCGGAACCAGTCCGTCTCCAGGGTGTCGTACAGCGGGGTGCGGCCGTCACCGGGGCCGGGCGCGGGCGGCAGCGCCTCGTGCTGCGGCTGCGCGGGCAGCTCGCCCCGGACGGGGCCCTCCTGCTCCTCGAACCCGCGGGGCGCGGGAGCGCGACCGGGCGCGGGCGGCTGCGGCGCCACCATGTCGGGCCGGGCGAACTGGCCCGTCGCCGCCGGGTCCTGCTGCCCCCGGTCCCGGAACCCGTCCGCACCGCCGTCGCGCGGCGGGGCGAACTGGCCGCCGTCCTGCACCGGACGGGCCGGACCGCCGGCGCCCCCGGGCGGACCGAAGACGTCGGAGCGTACGAACTGGCCGTTCGGCGCGTTGGGCGGACGGTGCTGCTGCGCCGGCGCCACGGCCTCCGGGCTCGGGAACTCGCCCGTGTCCGATGCGTTTGGCGTGTTCGTCGCGTGTGACGCCTCCGTGGGAGCGGGCCGGAGCGCGGGGGCCCCGAAGTCCGCGGGCGGGGGCGCCGTGAAGTCCTGGCGGGGGATCTCCGCCGTGGCACCGGGGCCCTGGACGGCGCCGAGGTCGTCGTGGCCGCGCGCGGTGTCCGCGTCGCGTCCGCCCGGCCGCTGGTCGCTGCCCCAACTGGTGCCCTGCGGGCGCTGCTGGCCCGCGCCGGGCAGTTCGGCCCGCGCAGGTGTGCCCGGCTGGGGCAGTGCAGCGGTCTCCGGACGCGCCGGCAACCCGGGCGCAGCGGGTGCCGAGGGTCCGGACGCGGGAGCGTTGCGCTGTCCGCCGCGACCGCTGAAGGCGCTGGCGAGACCGCCGCCCTGGCGGCCCTGGCCGCCGTCGCGGGCCGGCAGTGACGCGCGTGGACCGTTGCCCGGCCCCGTACCCAACGCGGCACCGGCGCCCGCGCCGGCACCGACCTGGCCGCGCGGAGGGTTGCCACCGAGCAGCCCGCCGCCGGGCGCGCCCTGACCGCCGCCGGGGCGGCCGGCGCCGACGGGAGCGGCACCGCCCGGCGCGGACACCGTGCCCTGACCGCCGGGCCCGCCCTGCGGACCCTGAGGGCCCTGAGGACCGTGACCGCCGGGCCCGCCCATCGGCTTGCGCCCGCCCTGGGCGACGTCGACGGGCAGCATGACCAGCGCGGTCGTACCACCGGAGTCGGAGGGCCGCAGCTGGATCCGGATGCCGTGGCGCAGCGACAGCCGGCCGACCACGAACAGACCCATGCGGCGGGAGACCGAGACGTCCACGGTGGGCGGCGAGGCGAGCCGCTCGTTGATCGCGGCCAGGTCCTCGGGGGAGAGGCCGATGCCGGTGTCGTGGATCTCGACGAGCACCCGCCCGTCGGGCAGGGCGTGACCGGTGACGCGGACCTTCGTCTGCGGCGAGGAGAACGACGTCGCGTTCTCCAGCAGCTCGGCCAGCAGGTGCACGAGGTCGTTGACGACGCGGCCGGCGACGTCGGTCGCGGGCACCGCTGCCAACTCGATGCGCTCGTACTGCTCCACCTCGGACGCGGCGGCGCGCAACACGTCGACCAGCGGGACCGGGCGGGTCCAGCGCCGGCCGGGCTCCTCGCCCGCGAGGACGAGGAGGTTCTCGCCGTTTCGGCGCATGCGGGTGGCGAGGTGGTCCAGCTTGAAGAGCGAGGAGAGCTGGTCCGGGTCGGCCTCGCGGGACTCCAGTTCCGAGATCAGCGACAGCTGGCGCTGGATGAGGCCCTGGGAGCGGCGCGAGAGGTTGGTGAACATCGCGTTGACGTTGCCCCGCAGCAGCGCCTGCTCGGCGGCGAGGCGGACCGCCTCGCGGTGCACGTCGTCGAAGGCCGCGGCCACCTTGCCGATCTCGTCGCGGGAGTGCACGCCGACGGACTCCACGGAGGTGTCGACGTCCTGCGGGTCCGTCTCCGAGAGCTGCTTGACCAGCTCGGGCAGCCGTTCCTGGGCGACCTTGGTGGCGGTGTCCTGGAGCCGGCGCAGCGAGCGGATCATCGACCGGGAGACGATGAAGGCGCCGACCAGCGAGACCCCGAGGACGAAGAGGATCAGCACACCGTTGAGGATCGCGTCCTGCTTCGAGTCCTCACGCAGCTGGCGGGCCTTGGACTCCATCTCGTCCAGCAGCGTGGCCTCGATGCGCTTCATGGCCTCCATGCGCGAGCTGTACTTGTGGGTCCAGTCCAGGTGGGACTGCTTCTCCGTGGTGTCGATGCCGCCCTGCTTCTCCAGGACCCGGGCGGCGTACTCGTTGGCGTGCTTGATGTCCGGGTTGCCCGAGTCCAGCGGGGCGAGCAGCTCCGCCGGGTCGCCGCCGAGCGACGAGTAGATCGGCCCGAACAGCGTCTCCTGGTTGTTGGCGTTGCTCAGCGCGGTCTGGCCGTAGAGCCGGTCGCCCTCGCTCAGCGCGTCGCCCTTCTGACCGGGCCCGCCGGGCAGCGCCGCGGCGATGATCGCCTGCTGGATGGAGGAGAACTCCTTGGCGGCCGAGAAGGCGGCCAGGGCGCGCGTCCGCTTGATCATCTCCTGGTTGTTGGTGGCCTGGGCCATGTCCGAGGAGAGGTTCAGCAGGGAGTTGATGATCTGGTGGTACGCGTCGACCGTGACGGCGTTGGAGCCTTCCTTCACGTACGCGTCTTCGCGGATCGAGCGCAGCTTGAAGAGCTGCGCGTAGATCTGGCTCACGGTGGTGCGGATCGAGTCGAGGGCGTCGTCCTGGGCGCCGTCCTCGCCGTTGTTCTTGATGTCGACGCCCTCGGACGCCTTCAGGAACGCGGCGTACGCGCGGTCGGTGGCCTCGCGGGGGCCGGTCACCTTGAAGTCGCCGGCGTTGGCGTCGTTGGCCAGCGGTCCGGCGGTGGTGTCCCGCTCGTGCTGGAGCGCGGCGGCGAGCTTGGTCGCCTCCTGCGTCATGTCGGTGAGCAGTTCCATGTGCTTCAGCTGGTCCATGCGGTCCATGGACTCCTGGATCCGCAGCCCGCCCAGGGTCACCGCGGCGGCGACGGGGAGGGTCAGCAGGGAGACCAGCCGGGTACTGATGCGCCAGTTGCGCAGCGCCAGGCGCGAGCCGGTGCTGCCGGTGCCCTTCAGCTTGGGTTCCGCCTCGGCCGCGTCACCCGCGGTGGGGGCGGCACCGGTCGGAGTTCCGCCGCCGGGGCCCTGGGGCCCGCCGCCGGCGCCCGCACCGGGGCCGCTCCGACCACCTGGTCCGCCCGGTCCGCCCGGGCCTGCGGGCCCTGCCGTCCCGGGACCGTTCGGTCCACCGGGGGCGGGGCGGGCGCCGGGTCGCGCGGGACTCCGGTCGCCGCCGTTGCCCTGGGTCGTCGGCCCCTGGCCCTGGTTCTGGATGTGCTGGGGCGACGAGCCACGGACGGTCCCGCCGCGCGGCTCCTGCTCCGCCGCGGCTTCCCCACGACCCTGGTGGGCCTGGGGACGCCCTGCGCCATCTCTCTTGAAACGTCCCTGCACTAGCGTCGCAACCTCTGGACCAGGCGTCCCTCCGCAGAACGGAAGGGACGGTGTCGGCGTTGGCGAGGCGCGGCGCCGCGCCTCTTTGTGGTCTGAGTGACCGGCGCTTCCCCCTTTCCCGCCGCCGCTCGGCGCTGCGTTGCGCCCCTTGCGCGCCGGACTGGTTCTGCGGCGGTGCGTGGAATTCCAGCACAGTGCCGGATCTCCAACAAGGGCCGCGCACCGTGCTGTGACCCGGGTGACACGTTGTAAGCGTTGGGTCACAAGCCGTTGAAAGACTTAAGCGGGTGAAACGGACTTTTCAGTACGGGTTGTCGGGGGGTTGCCAAAGGGTGGGGCCTGTCCCGGTCGTTGCGATCAGGAGAGGAATGATCGCTTCAGCTATGCAATGTCCGCTTTATGGGGGCGAGTTGACGGCCCGTAATGACCGAATTGCCGGGTGGTTGGTGAGGAAACTCACACCTGTCACACACGTTCTCCACGACTTTGTCGGGAACTGGATGTTTAACCTGTCGCGTTGGGCAGCAGCACCCTGCTTGTAAAGCGCCCCGCAGCGCGCCCAACCGAGACAGCCGAGATAAGCCGATAGGTCTGAAAGGTCTGAAGGCACCCGATGAAGACGACTCCGGTCCGCACGATAGCCAACCCCCGCCGCACCACCCTCGCGCACGTCAAGGACGCCGCAGAGCTGGAGGTGCCGGCCCGTCCGGAGCACTCCGTCGAACTCCCCACCCAGACGGCCAACCCGCGCCGCACCACTCTGATGGACGCCCCCGTCGCCTGACGGCCGAACGCGCCCCGAACCCCACAGCGCCCGGGACCCGGCCCACCGGCCGCCCCGGGCGCAGGCGTGCGCGGGGGCCGCGCCCCCGCCGCGTTAGCCTGGAGCGTCCGACTCCAACAGCGTCATCAGCAACAGAGGGGCAGCGGCATCCCGTGCGCATCGCCAGGTTCTCCATCGACGGCAACGTGGCCTTCGGCGCGGTCGAGGGCGAAGCCCCTGACGGGCTCGTCCTCGACATCATCAAGGGCGTCCCGTTCGCGGACTTCGAACTCTCCGGCACCAAGGTCCCCCTGAGCAAGGTCCGGCTGCTGCCGCCCGTGCTGCCCAACAAGGTGGTCGCCTTCGGCCGCAACTACGCGGAGCACGCCGCCGAGCTCGGCAACGAGCCCGCGACCGAGCCGTTCGCCTTCTTCAAGCCCTCCACCTCGGTCATCGGCCCCGGCGACGCCATCGCGTACCCCTCCTTCTCCCAGGAGCTGCACCACGAGGCGGAACTGGCCGTGGTCATCGGCCGGATGTGCCGCGACGTCCCGCGCGAGCGCGTCAAGGACGTCATCCTCGGCTACACCTGCGCCAACGACGTCACCGCGCGTGACGTGCAGAAGCGCGAGAAGCAGTGGGCCAGGGCCAAGGGCTTCGACACCGCCTGCCCGCTCGGCCCCTGGGTGGAGACCGGCATCGACCTCGAAGCGGCCGGCGACCTCGCCGTCCAGTGCACCGTCAACGGCGCACAGCGCCAGCTCGGCAGCACGAGCCAGATGATCCACTCCATCGAGGACCTGGTCGTCAACATCACCGAGGCCATGACGCTGCTCCCCGGCGACGTGATCCTCACGGGCACCCCGGCCGGAGTCGGACCCCTCAACGTCGGCGACGAGGTCGCCGTCACCATCCAAGGCATCGGCACTCTCGCCAACAAGGTGATCAAGCGTGGCTAACGCCAACTCCCCCAAGCTCCCAGCTCCGCGCGAGCAGGGTGCACCCCCGCGCGTACGTTTCTGTCCCTCGCCGACCGGCAACCCCCACGTGGGCCTGGTCCGCACCGCCCTGTTCAACTGGGCCTTCGCCCGGCACACCGGCGGCACCATGGTCCTGCGCATCGAGGACACCGACGCGGCCCGCGACTCCGAGGAGTCCTACGAGCAGCTCCTCGACTCGCTGCGCTGGCTCGGCCTGGACTGGGACGAGGGCCCGGAGGTCGGTGGCCCCCACGCGCCGTACCGCCAGTCGCAGCGCATGGACGTCTACGCCGACGTCGCGCGCCGCCTCCAGGAGGCCGGCCACGCCTACCACTGCTACTGCACCGCGGAGGAGCTGGAGGTCCGCCGCGACGCAGCCCGCGCCGCCGGCCGCCCCTCCGGCTACGACGGACAGTGCCGCGACCTGACCGCCGAGCAGCGCGCCGCGTACGAGGCGGAGGGCCGCTCCTCCATCGTCCGCTTCCGGATGCCCGACGAGCCGATCACCTTCACCGACCTGGTGCGCGGCGAACTGACCTTCACCCCGGAGAACGTCCCGGACTACGGCATCGTGCGGGCCAACGGCGCCCCCCTCTACACCCTGGTCAACCCGGTCGACGACGCCCTGATGGGGATCACCCACGTCCTGCGCGGCGAGGACCTGCTCTCCTCCACCCCGCGCCAGATCGCGCTCTACAAGGCGCTGATCGAACTCGGCGTCGCCAAGGAGGTCCCCTCCTTCGGCCATCTGCCGTACGTCATGGGCGAGGGCAACAAGAAGCTGTCCAAGCGCGACCCGCAGTCCTCCCTCAACCTCTACCGCGAGCGGGGCTTCCTGCCCGAGGGGCTGCTGAACTACCTGTCGCTGCTCGGCTGGTCCTTCTCGGCCGACCAGGACGTCTTCTCCGTCGCCGAGCTGGTGGAGAAGTTCGACATCGCGGACGTCAACGCCAACCCGGCCCGCTTCGACCTCAAGAAGGCCGAGGCGATCAACGCCGACCACATCCGCCGGCTCGACGTCGCGGCGTTCGCCGAGGCGTGCGAGCCCTGGCTGCGGGCGCCGTACGCGAACTGGGCGCCGGAGCGGTTCGACCGCGCCGCCTGGGAGGCCATCGCCCCGTACGCCCAGACCCGGCTCACGGTGCTGTCCGACATCACGGCCAACGTCGACTTCCTCTTCCTCGCCGAGCCCGTCGAGGACGAGGCGTCCTGGGCCAAGGCGATGAAGCCGGGCGCGGCCGAGCTGCTGACCACGGCCCGCGAGAAGCTGGCGGCGGCCGACTGGAACAGCGCCGAATCCCTCAAGGAAGCGGTACTGGCCGCCGGTGAGGCCCACGGCCTCAAGCTGGGCAAGGCCCAGGCCCCGGTCCGGGTCGCCGTCACCGGGCGCACGGTGGGGCTGCCGCTCTTCGAGTCCCTGGAGATCCTGGGCCGCGAGCGCACCCTGGCCCGCATCGACGCCGCCCTGACCAAGCTGAACGCCGCGGCCTGAGGCAGACCCCGGCCCGACCCCGCCGCCCGGGCGGGGCCGGGCCTTGGGGCGCTTCTGACGGATCTTGCAGGGCTCGCGTGCCCTGGCGCCGTTCCCCCTGGGCCTTCGGCCCGGGAGGTGCCCCCACTCCGCGTCGTCGTCGGTCGCCGAAGGCCCCCTGTGCCCTGCGGGCACGGTGGGACCCCCACCGCGTCGACTCCCTCCTCCGCATTGAGATCCACGGCACCAGACCCCGCTCCCTTAACCAGCCTGATCTGTCAGAAGCGCCCTAGGCTTCGGCCATGGTCATCAAAGCGATCCTGTGGGACATCGACGACACGATCTTCGACTACCGGGGCGCCGATCTCGCGGGAATGCGCGACCACCTGCACGCCGAGGGCCTGCTGGACGGAGAATCCTCCGCCGAGCAGGCCCTCGGGCGTTGGCAGGAGGTGACCGCACGGCACTGGGCGCGCTTCTCCGCCGGGGAGGTCGACTTCCTCGGGCAGCGGCGCGACCGGGTGCGGACCTTCACCGGGCTAGCCCTGAGCGACGCGGACGCCGACGCCTGGTTCGGACGGTACGTCGTGCACTACGAGGCCGCCTGGAGCCTCTTCCCGGACACCGTGCCCGTACTGGACGCCCTCGCCGGCTACCGGCACGCGGTGCTCTCCAACTCCGCGCTCTCCGTCCAGGACCACAAGCTGCGGACCCTGGGCGTACGGGACCGCTTCGAGGCCGTCGTCTGCGCCGCCGACCTGGGCATCGCCAAGCCCGCCGCAGAGGCGTTCCACACCGCCTGTGCGGCCGTCGGACTGCCGCCGCAGGAGGTCCTGTACGTGGGCGACGAGCCCGACATCGACGCACGCGGCGCGGGGGAGGCGGGGCTGACCGGCGTCTGGCTCGACCGCGCCGAACGGGGCGGGCGGCCCGAGCTGATCCGGATCACCGGTCTCGACCAGCTCCCAGGCCTGTTGGCGGGCGATACCCGTTTTGGAGCGCCGTCCACCATCGGGTAATGTTCTTCCTGCGCCGCCCGAGAGGGCCGAAAGGCCCGGACGGAAGGCGCAAGCCAAGCAAGCCCCCTCCCGGGGGTTGCGCTTTGGTGGCCTATGGTGTAATTGGCAGCACGACTGATTCTGGTTCAGTTAGTCTAGGTTCGAGTCCTGGTAGGCCAGCTCGCAGAGCTCATCTGCAAAGCCCCCGTTGTGTAGCGGCCTAGCACGCTGCCCTCTCAAGGCAGTAGCGCCGGTTCGAATCCGGTCGGGGGTACAGATCCTTCCCGCGCGTACGTCCGGATCGCAACCGACGAACGCGACGCAGGATCGCTAGGGCCCCCGTTGTGTAGCGGCCTAGCACGCCGCCCTCTCAAGGCGGTAGCGCCGGTTCGAATCCGGTCGGGGGTACTGGTCTAAACCACCATGGGCTATGGTGTAATTGGCAGCACGAGTGATTCTGGTTCATTTAGTCTAGGTTCGAGTCCTGGTAGCCCAGCTGATCCGATGGATCACTTTCTCGCCCCCGTTGTGTAGCGGCCTAGCACGCCGCCCTCTCAAGGCGGTAGCGCCGGTTCGAATCCGGTCGGGGGTACGTGAACGAGGAAGCCCTCCGCGATGACGCGGAGGGCTTCCTCGCGTTCCGTCTCCGGCTTCCGCCCTCGTGGTGAACTCCCCGCGCCCGCACCCGGGTTGGACGGCGGGCCCCCGAGGCAGGGGACGCAGGGGCGCGAGGGTTTCATGGTGGGTACGCGTCCTAGCTGGTGCGGCGCAGGGCCTCCGTCAGCCGGGCTGCCGCGTCGATGACCGCCTGCGCGTGCATCCGCCCCGGGTGGCGGGTCAGCCGCTCGATCGGCCCGGAGACCGAGACGGCGGCGACCACGCGGTTCGACGGGCCGCGCACGGGCGCGGAGACCGAGGCCACGCCCGGCTCGCGCTCGCCGATCGACTGGGCCCAGCCCCGGCGCCGTACGCCCGACAGGGCGGTCGCCGTGAAGCGGGCGCCCTGGAGCCCGCGGTGCAGCCGCTCCGGCTCCTCCCAGGCCATCAGGATCTGCGCCGACGACCCGGCCTTCATGGTGAGCGTGGAGCCGACCGGGACGGTGTCCCGCAGTCCGGACAGCCGCTCCGCGGCGGCGACGCAGATGCGCATGTCGCCCTGTCGACGGTAGAGCTGGGCGCTCTCGCCGGTCACGTCGCGCAGATGCGTCAGCACGGGGCCGGCCGTCGCCAGGAGTCGGTCCTCGCCGGCCGCCGCGGAGAGCTCCGCGAGCCGCGGGCCGAGGATGAACCGCCCCTGCATGTCCCTCGCCACCATACGGTGGTGTTCCAGTGCCACGGCCAGCCGGTGGGCCGTGGGTCGGGCGAGCCCGGTCGCCGCGACCAGCCCGGCGAGGGTGGCCGGACCGGACTCCAGTGCGCTCAGAACCAGAGCCGCCTTGTCGAGAACGCCGACGCCGCTAGAGTTGTCCATGAAACGATATTCGCGTCTCACAGTATGAAACGCAAGTTCAATTTTCTGGAGAAGGAGCCAGGCTGTAGGGGCGGCCCGGGGCACGGCCCCAGGGAGAACCCCGGGGGACGGCCCAGCGGATCGAGTGGCCGCACACGATCTCTAGCAGTGCCGGCACCGTGGCCGGCCGGAGGGAAAGCGATGGGTAGGACACTCGCGGAGAAGGTCTGGGACGACCACGTCGTCCGGCGCGCCGAGGGCGAGCCCGACCTCCTCTACATCGATCTGCACCTGCTGCACGAGGTGACCAGCCCGCAGGCGTTCGACGGCCTCAGGCTCGGCGGCCGTCGGGTGCGGCGCCTGGACCTCACCATCGCGACCGAGGACCACAACACCCCGACCCTCGACATCGACAAGCCCATCGCCGACCCGGTCTCGCGCGCCCAGCTGGAGACCCTGCGCAAGAACTGCGCGGAGTTCGGCGTGCGGCTGCACCCGCTCGGCGACGTCGAGCAGGGCGTCGTCCACGTGGTGGGCCCCCAGCTGGGACTGACCCAGCCCGGCACCACCGTGGTCTGCGGTGACTCGCACACCTCCACGCACGGCGCCTTCGGCGCGCTGGCCTTCGGCATCGGCACCTCGCAGGTCGAGCACGTGCTGGCCACCCAGACGCTGCCGATGGCCCGCCCGAAGACCATGGCCATCACCGTCGAGGGCGAGCTGCCCGACGGCGTGAGCGCCAAGGACCTGATCCTGGCGATCATCGCCAAGATCGGCACCGGCGGCGGCCAGGGCTACGTCCTGGAGTACCGCGGCCCGGCCATCGAGAAGCTGTCGATGGAAGCCCGCATGACCATCTGCAACATGTCCATCGAGGCGGGCGCACGGGCCGGCATGATCGCCCCCGACGAGACCACCTTCGAGTACCTGCGCGGTCGCCCGCACGCCCCTGAGGGCGAGGAGTGGGACGCCGCCGTCGCGTACTGGAAGACGCTGCGCACGGACGACGACGCCGTCTTCGACGCCGAGGTCGTCATCGACGCCGCCGCGCTCTCCCCGTTCGTCACCTGGGGCACCAACCCGGGCCAGGGCGCCCCGCTCGCCTCGAAGGTCCCCGACCCCGCTTCGTACGAGGACGCATCGGAGCGGCTGGCCGCGGAAAAGGCCCTGGAGTACATGGGGTTGAACGCCGGGCAGGAGCTGCGCGACATCCATGTCGACACCGTCTTCGTAGGCTCGTGCACCAACGGCCGCATCGAGGACCTGCGCACGGCGGCCTCGATCCTGGACGGCCGCAAAGTCGCCGACGGGGTACGGATGCTGGTCGTCCCCGGCTCCGTGCGGGTCGCGCTCCAGGCCGTCGACGAGGGTCTGGACAAGGTCTTCACCGCCGCCGGCGCCGAATGGCGGCACGCGGGTTGCTCGATGTGCCTGGGCATGAACCCCGACCAACTCGCGCCCGGCGAGCGCTCCGCGTCCACCTCCAACCGCAACTTCGAGGGCAGGCAGGGCAAGGGCGGCCGAACCCATCTGGTCTCGCCGCAGGTCGCCGCCGCCACCGCCGTGCTCGGCCACCTCGCCTCCCCGGCGGACCTGTCCGACGCCGACGCCGCCCGTACGCCCGCTGGAGTCTGATCACCATGGAAGCTTTCACCACCCACACCGGCCGGGCCGTCCCGCTGCGGCGCAGCAACGTGGACACGGACCAGATCATCCCGGCCCACTGGCTGAAGAAGGTCACCCGCGACGGTTTCGAGGACGGGCTCTTCGAGGCGTGGCGCAAGGACGCCGAGTTCGTGCTCAACCGGCCCGAGCGGCAGGGGGCGACCGTGCTGGTCGCCGGCCCCGACTTCGGCACCGGCTCCTCCCGCGAGCACGCGGTCTGGGCGCTGCAGAACTACGGCTTCAAGACGGTCATCTCCGCCCGGTTCGCCGACATCTTCCGCGGCAACTCGCTGAAGAACGGCCTGCTCACCGTGGTTCTGCCGCAGGAGACGGTGGATCGGCTCTGGGAGCTGACCGAGGCCGACCCCACCGCCGAGATCACCGTGGACCTCCAGGCCCGCGAGGTCCGCGCGGCCGGTCTCACCGCCTCCTTCGAGCTGGACGAGAACGCCCGCTGGCGGCTGCTGAACGGCCTGGACGACATCAGCCTCACCCTTCAGAACGAAGCGGACATCGCGGCCTACGAGACCTCCCGGCCCGCCTTCAAACCGCGCACCCTTCCGGTCTGATCAGGTCTGATCTGCGCTTTTCATGAACTGCGCCCCCCGCCCCTCGGCGGGGGGCGCAGTCGTCTGTTGAGGGGCCGCCGGGCGACAACTCGCCCCAGATGGCACAATCGGTGCATGGAACGCGACAGCCAACTCGACATGTACGAGGTGGTCGCGGCCCGGTTGAAGGATGCGCACGCAGCGGTGCGCGCACTGCAAGTCCCGGAAGGCGTAAGGAAGGCGCTCTCCCGGAAGCTGCTGGTCATCACGGCCGCAGCGAAGCACGATCTGCCGGATGCGGCACGTCGTCTGGACCGCTTTGTGCGGGACCTCGACGAGGGCCGATTCCCCGAAGGCGACTGACGTCCGCACTCGCGAAGGAGCGACTTCGACGGTCGACTTCGTTGCGGCACTAGGGTGATTAGCCCGTTTCGTGTTTGATTTGCGGTATATATCTGCCTAACGTGCGAAAAAGCCTGGACAGATTCAGTCCGGCAATGTCTCCGAAGGGGAAGACGTGAACAAGGCGCAGCTCGTAGAAGCGATTGCCGACAAGCTCGGCGGCCGTCAGCAGGCCGCCGACGCTGTCGATGCGGTGCTTGACGCGATCGTCCGGGCGGTCGTCGCCGGAGACCGGGTTTCGGTCACCGGTTTCGGATCGTTCGAGAAGGTCGAACGCCCCGCCCGGTACGCCCGTAACCCGCAGACGGGTGAGCGGGTCCGGGTGAAGAAGACCTCCGTGCCCCGCTTCCGGGCGGGCCAGGGCTTCAAGGACCTGGTCAGCGGGTCGAAGAAGCTCCCGCGCAGCGGTGAGGTCTCCGTGAAGAAGGCCCCCAAGGGCAGCCTCTCCGGTGGCACTTCCACGCGGACCACCGCCAAGGCGGCGGCGAAGAAGGCCACGGCGAAGAAGGCGGCGGCCAAGAAGACCACGGCGAAGAAGGCCACGGCGAAGAAGGCGACCGCGAAGAAGACCACCGCCAAGAAGACCACGGCGGCGAAGAAGACCACCGCGAAGAAGACCACGGCGAAGAAGGCCACGGCGAAGAAGACCGCGCCGGCGAAGAAGGCCACCGCGAAGAAGGCCCCGGCCAAGAAGGCGACGGCCCGCAAGACCGCGAAGAAGACCGCCACGCGGAAGAGGTAAGCGGCACCTGCCGCCACAGCCACTCACACGCCGGGCCGGGCTCCCTCAAGGGAGCCCGGCCCGCGGCTGTTCCCGATCCTCTTGGTGTCCGTCGGCGTGCGCACCGCCGGGCGGGTCACAGCGTTTGGAGCGTCACCAGGGTGATGCGCAGCGCGTCACCCGTCCCCTCGGTCTCGATCCGGACCCGCTGCCCCGGCCGCAGCAGCCTGAGCCCGCCCGCGTCGAAGGCCGCGGCGTCGAACTCCACGGGCGTTCCGTCGTCCAGCAGGACGCTGCCGGTGCGGGTCTGGGGATCGTAGGTGTACGAAGTCGCTTGCATGCCCGAAATCGTAGGCGCTGCACGGGCCGGCGGCTCGCCCGCAGCGGCCGGTGAGCGGCCCTTCAGGGGCACGGGGCCGCCGGGCAGGGCGCGAGCAGCGCCGTCGTGCGCGGACCGACGCCCAACGCGAGCGCCGCGGTCAGGTCCGTCGGAGCATCGACGTCCTGCCGGACGGAGACGACGTCACCCAGCGGGATTTCCACCGCGCCCGACGCCGAATGCCGACGCCGGGAAGGCCCTCCGAAAGCCGGCCGCAATTCGACCCCTTCCGTCGCCGTCAGCAAAGTAGTGCCGATACCCGCCGCGTCCGGGAGAAAGGCGCGGGAAAATCCCCTCGCATACGACAGGACCCGGGCCAATTCCGACGGCCGCAGCGCCGGGAGGTCCGCATTGAGCGCGGCCACCGCCGCGTCCGCGCGCACCGACCGCACCGCCCGCGCACCGTGCGCGAGCGCGGCGTTGAGCCCCGCGGCCGG
This sequence comes from Streptomyces sp. NPDC047315, assembly GCF_040643215.1. NCBI lineage: Bacteria > Bacillati > Actinomycetota > Actinomycetes > Kitasatosporales > Streptomycetaceae > Streptomyces > Streptomyces sp. NPDC047315. Next base: position 29,223 of record NZ_JBEYTZ010000018.1, read on the forward strand.
TAGGTCGGGCACGATGCGCGCGCCCAGCGCCGAAAGCTCCGCCCCGGCCACCGGATCGTCCGTGACAACTGCCACATCACGGACCTCCGAGCAGGTCAGCGCGGCTGCCACGGTGTCCTGGGCGAACGCCAGCGCCAACTGCGGGCGCGGAATCCCGCCCGCGGCGCCCGCCAGTCGGCTCTTGGCCAGTGCAAGGGGTTTCAGGGGGACCACCAGTGACCAGCGGCCCGTGGCATCGGTGTCCAGGTCAGCTCTCCGTCCGTGCGCGCCGGTCCTCATTGTGGCCCGCACCCGGCGTGGCAAGCGTCGGGGCAGGGCGCCGGTCCGATGACCGGGGCGTACGGTGTCCTCGACAGACCGGGGGCCCAGGGCGACACTTGACCCCCGGCAACCGGGCAAAGACCCGGTCGCCGGCGAGTCTGTACATGTTTCGCATGCCTATGCGTATGCGTCTGCACAGGAAGGGTGTCCGCGTGTCCCGCCGAAAAATCGGCTTCTGGTACCGCCTGGCGGCGGTCATCGCCAAACCGCCGCTGTTGGTTCTGTTCAAACGGGACTGGGGCGGAATGGAACACATGCCGGCCGACGGCGGATTCATCACCGCGGTCAACCACATCTCCCACCTCGATCCCCTCGCGTACGCGCACTTCCAGTACAACACCGGCCGCGTTCCGAGATTCCTGGCGAAGGCCGGGCTCTTCAAGACCCCCTTCGTCGGCATGATGCTCCGCGGCACCCAGCAGATCCCTGTGTACCGCGAGACCACCAACGCCCTGGACGCCTACCGCGCCGCCGTCTTGGCCATCGAACGCGGCCAGTGCGTCGCCTTCTACCCCGAGGGCACCATCACCCGCGACCCGGAGGCCTGGCCCATGGCCGGCAAGACGGGCGCCGCGCGCATCGCGCTCCAGACGAGGGTCCCCGTCGTCCCGGTCGCCCAGTGGGGCGCGAACCTCGCGATGCCGCCGTACGCGCAGCACGACCGGCTGCGGCTCTTCCCCCGCAAGACCCTGATCGTACGGGCCGGAGCGCCCGTCGACCTCGACAGGTTCTACGATCTGGAGCCCACGCCCGAGGTGCTGCGCGAGGCCACCGAGGCGATCATGGCCGACATCACCGCGCTGCTGGAGGAGATCCGCGGCGAGAAGGCGCCGGTCGAACCGTGGGACCACCGCAAGGCCCGTGCAGAACAGCGGCGCAAGGCCGCAGGGGAAGGACCCAAGTGACGAACTCCGCACACCGCGCCGGACCGGTCAGGGCCGCCGTCTTCGGAACCGGCTCCTGGGGGACGGCCTTCGGCATGGTCCTCGCGGACGCGGGGTGCCGGGTCACCCTGTGGGGCCGTCGCGCCGAACTGGCGGAGGCCGTCAACACCACCCGCACCAACCCCGACTACCTGCCCGGCATCGAGTTGCCGGCCGGGCTGCGCGCCACCACCGACCCCGCCGAGGCCCTGGACGGCGCCGACTTCACCGTGCTCGCCGTCCCCTCCCAGACCCTGCGCGGCAACCTCGCCGCCTGGGCGCCGGAGCTGCCCGCGGACACCGTGCTCGTCTCCCTGATGAAGGGCGTCGAACTCGGCACCGCGAAGCGGATGAGCGAGGTCGTCGAGGAGGTCGCCCAGGTGCCGGCCGACCGGGTCGCCGTGGTCACCGGACCCAATCTCGCCCGGGAGATCGCCCAGCGCAGGCCCGCCGCCGCGGTCGTCGCCTGCCGGGACGAGCGGGTGGCGCAGCGGCTCCAGGCCGCCTGCCACACCCAGTACTTCCGCCCGTACACCAACACCGACGTCATCGGCTGCGAACTCGGCGGCGCGGTGAAGAACGTCATCGGTCTCGCCGTCGGCATCGCGGACGGGATGGGCCTGGGCGACAACGCCAAGGGCTCCCTGATCACCCGGGGCCTGGCCGAGACCACCCGGCTCGGCCTCGCCATGGGCGCCGACCCGCTCACCTTCTCCGGTCTCGCCGGCCTCGGCGACCTGGTGGCGACCTGCTCGTCGCCGCTGTCGCGCAACCACACCTTCGGGATGAACCTCGGCAAGGGCATGACGCTCCAGGAGACCATCGCGGTCACCAAGCAGACCGCCGAGGGCGTCAAGTCCTGTGAGTCGGTGCTCGATCTGGCGCGTCGGCACGGCGTCGACATGCCGATCACGGAGACCGTCGTCGACATCGTCCACGACGGCAAGCCGCCGCTGGTCGCGCTCAAGGAGCTGATGTCGCGCAGCGCCAAGGCGGAACGCCGCTGACCCCAGGCCCTTGTGCCGCCCCGTCCGGATGACGGTTCGCACGGTAGTCTCAGGGCGATATGAGCACCGAGAACCTCCCCCAGAGCCCCGACCAGCAGCCGTCGCGCAAGCCGCGCGTGGCCGTCGTCTTCGGCGGGCGCAGCTCCGAACACGGGATCTCCGTCGTCACCGCCGGTGCCGTGCTGCGGGCCATCGACCGGACGAAGTACGACGTCGTCCCGATCGGCATCACCGCCGAGGGCCGCTGGGCGCTGACCGCCGACGACCCCGACCGGATGGCGATCAGCGAACGCGCCACCCCGAGCGTGGACCAGCTCGCCGAGTCCACCACGGGTGCGGTGGTGCTCTCCGTCGAGCCCGGCAACCGCGAGGTCGTCTACAGCGAACCGGGCGCCGTGCCCAAGGCGCTGGGCGAGGTCGACGTCGTCTTCCCGGTGCTGCACGGCCCGTACGGCGAGGACGGCACCATCCAGGGGCTGCTGGAGCTGGCCGGGGTGCCGTACGTCGGCTCCGGGGTGCTCGCCTCCGCCGTCGCCATGGACAAGGAGTACATGAAGCGGATCTTCGTCTCGTACGGGCTGGCCGTCGGCCCGTACGAGGTGATCCGCCCGCGCGAGTGGGAGCAGGACCCCGCCGCCGCCCGGAAGAAGATCGTCGCCTTCGCCGGTGACCACGGCTGGCCGCTGTTCGTGAAGCCCGCCCGCGCCGGCTCCTCCTTCGGCATCACCAAGATCGACTCCCTGGGCGAGCTGGACGAGGCGATCGAGGAGGCCCGCCGCCACGACCCCAAGGTCATCGTGGAGGCGATGGTGCGCGGCCGGGAGATCGAGTGCGGAGTGCTGGAGTTCGAGGACGGCCCGCGCGCCAGCGTCCCGGCCGAGATCCCCGGCGTCCAGTCGCACGACTTCTACGACTTCGAGGCCAAGTACATCGACGCGGCGCCCGGGATCGTGCCCGCGCCGCTCACCGCCGAGCAGACCGCCGAGGTGCGACGGCTCGCCGTGGACGCCTTCGAGGCGACGTCCTGCGAGGGGCTGGTGCGCGCCGACTTCTTCCTCACCGAGGAGGGCCGGTTCGTGATCAACGAGATCAACACCATGCCCGGCTTCACGCCGATCTCCATGTACCCGCGGATGTGGCAGGAGACCGGGGTCTCCTACCCGGAGCTGGTCGACCGGCTCGTCCAGGCGGCGCTGCGCCGCACCACCGGGCTGCGCTGAACGGCCCGGTGCCGCACGGCGGCACCGACGCGGCCGACGTGGCTCAGGGCAGCTCCAGCGTGGCCGGCACGGTCTCCTCGACCGCGTCGGCCAGCTGCGCGAGCGGCGTCGCGTCCCCCGCGAACTTCCCGCCCATCGTCACCTCGACGTAGGTCTCGCGGTACGTGGTGGTGAAGCGCGAGCCGTCCGCCAGCCGCTCCACCATCCAGCCCACGCCGTTCGCCTCGACGGCGTCCGACGCGGGGTCGTCCATCGCCGCGGGCCGCGGGACGCCGCAGCGCAGTACGATCGCCGCGTCGCCCCAGGCCGCGGTGAACTCCGAAGCCGGCTCGGGGTCGGAGCGGTCCGTGTCGCCGACCGACTCCGGCAGCGCCCCGTCCAACGCCGTGCACAGGGCCGCCTCCTCGGCGGGCGGGTTGGGAGCGGCGATCGACGCGTCCTGCCGGGTGCACCCGGCGAGGGCGAGCAGCACCGCCGCCACGGCGGCGGCACTGGTGAGCGGTGAGACGGACCGGGGCCGGCGAACGGAAGTCACCGGCCAAGCGTAGACGGGGGCTACAGGTGCACGACCGGGCAGGTCAGGGTTCGCGTGATGCCGTCCACTTGCTGGACCTTGGCGACCACCAGCCGGCCGAGTTCGTCCACCGTGTCGGACTGCGCGCGCACGATCACGTCGTACGGTCCGGTCACGTCCTCGGCCTGGATCACCCCCGGGATCTTCCCGATGGTTTCGGCGACCGCGGACGCCTTGCCCACCTCGGTCTGAATCAGGATGTACGCCTGTACCACGGAACCTCCAGGGCGGCCCCGGGGTCGCTCGCCACCGGCGCCCTCGGTGCCTGCGGTGGGGGAGCCCCAGGGGGGAGAAAGGGACGCCACGGTATCGCGTCACCACCGGTCGCGGGGAGACCTGCGCGCGGGGTGGCGTCCGTAGTGTGGCGTGCGTCGAGCGGACGTTGACGCATCTTCCGACGGTATCCACCGTCAAGGCGGCCAGCGACCGCTCGCGACCGCGGGTGCGGACGGCACACCACAGCACGACAGCTCGGCCGGGTGGTCCGGCGGGGACGACGGAGAGGTGAGACTCGGGTGAAGGGCACTGTGGGGGAGTTGGGGGAGTTCGGGCTGATCAGAGAGCTCACCTCCCGGCTGACCGCCACCCCGGCGGTCCGGCTCGGACCCGGGGACGACGCCGCGGTCGTCGCCGCGCCCGACCGCAGGGTCGTGGCGAGCACGGACGTCCTGCTGGAGGGACGGCACTTCCGGCGCGACTGGTCGACGGCGTACGACGTGGGGCGCAAGGCCGCCGCCCAGAACCTGGCCGATATCGCCGCCATGGGCGCCGTCCCCACCTCCCTGCTCCTCGGCCTCGTCGTCCCCGCCGACCTCCCCGTCACCTGGGCGACCGAGTTGATGGACGGCATCCGGGACGAGTGCCAGGTCGCGGGCGCCGCCGTGGTCGGCGGGGACGTGGTGCGCGGCGACCTGATCACCCTCGCCATCACCGCACTCGGCGACCTGCGGGGCCACGAACCCGTCACCCGCTCCGGGGCGCGCCCCGGCGACGTGGTCGCGTACACCGGCTGGCTCGGCTGGTCCGCCGCCGGCCACGCGGTGCTCTCCCGCGGCTTCCGCTCGCCGCGCGCCTTCGTCGAGGCGCACCGCAGGCCCGAGCCGCCGTACCACGCGGGCCCGGCCGCGGCCGGCCTCGGCGCGACCGCCATGTGCGACGTCAGCGACGGGCTCATCGCCGACCTCGGGCACATCGCGGAGGCCAGCAAGGTCCGCATCGACCTGCGCTCCGGCGCGATCGACGTCCCCACGCAGATGAACGACATCGGGCAGGCCGTCGGCGTCGACCCGGTGCAGTGGGTGCTCACCGGCGGGGAGGACCACGCGATCGTGGCGACCTTCCCGCCCGACGCGAAGCTGCCGGCCCGCTGGAAGGTGATCGGGGAGGTCCTGCACCCGTCGGCCGCACCGCAGGTGACCGTGGACGGCGCCCCCTGGCACACCAAGAGCGGCTGGGACCACTTCGGAGGAACCACATGACGGCCCTCGCCGCCCAGGCGCCGCCGCGCGTCCTGACCGTCGCAGGCTCGGACTCCGGCGGCGGCGCCGGCATCCAGGCGGACCTCAAGACGATGCTCGCGCTCGGCACCCACGGCATGAGCGTGATAGCCGCCGTCACCGCGCAGAACTCGCTGGGCGTGCAGGGCTACTGGGAACTGCCCGCCGAGGCGGTGCGTGCCCAGTACCGCAGCGTCGTCGACGACATCGGCGTCCAGGCCGTGAAGACCGGGATGCTGGCCTCGGCCGAGTTGGTGGAGACCGTCGCGGAACTGCTCGCCGCGACCGAAGCGCCCGTCGTCGTCGACCCGGTCGGGGTCTCCAAGCACGGGGACGCGCTGCTGGCGACCGCCGCGCTGGACTCCGTACGCCACCGGCTGCTCCCGGTGGCGACCGTGGCCACCCCCAACCTGGACGAGGTGCGACAGCTCACCGGCGTCGAGGCGGACGACGAGGACGGGATGCGGCGGGCCGCCGACGCGGTCCTCGGCTTCGGTCCGCGGTGGGCGCTGATCAAGGGCGGGCACCTCGCCGGGGACGCGCTGGACCTGCTCACGGACGGCACCGACGAGCACTGGCTGCGTGCCCCGCGCCACGACAACCGGCACACCCACGGCACCGGCTGCACCCTGGCGTCCGCGATCGCGGCGGAGCTGGCGAAGGGGCGGGCCGTGCCCGATGCGGTGGCGGCGGCGAAGGAGTACGTCACCGGCGCGATCGCGGCGGGCTTCCCGCTGGGCGGCGGCATCGGCCCGGTCCGGCACGCCTGGAGGACGACCTAGGTACGCGTACGGGTACGGGCCCGGGGACGGTGCGCCCCGGCCCGTACCGCTGCGCATGCGCGGTCACGGCAAGAGCGCACAGCGAAACAGCCGGCCCACCCGAGGGTGGACCGGCTGTCAAGGCAACCGCAGGGGCTGCGCTAGCGACCTGCGTCGGCGTTAGCGCGAGACCTTGCCGGCCTTGATGCACGAGGTGCAGACGTTGAGCCGCTTCGGCGTCCGACCGACCACGGCACGCACGCGCTGGATGTTCGGGTTCCAGCGACGGGACGTACGGCGGTGCGAGTGCGAAATGTTGTTGCCGAAGCCCGGCCCCTTGCCGCAGACGTCGCAGTTGGCAGCCACGGGTCACTCCAAAGACTTCAGATGCACGTACAGTGAATTTCCGGCGTGCCGGAAATCAGTAGGTGCTGATTGGTGGCTTTGCCGGGGGAACGGCCTGATTCTCATCAGGCAACCGCAGCAGCATACAACGGCTGCGTCCCTTTGACGAAACTACCATGACGTCTTCCCCGCTCGACCGGCCCGACCTGCCCGCGGTGGCGCCCGCCACGGGGTCTACCCTGCGGTGCGAGCGCCGGGGAGACCCGCCGAAATGAGCCCGACAGGGAACACAGCCACAGCCCGATGGAGCTCGATGGAGCCCGATGCAGGAGGCCGTCCAGGTGCCGCACAACCAGCCGCCGCATGACCTCGACGCCACGGCGGTACGGGCCTGGTGCGCCAAGGCGCTGGAAGCGCTCGGGCAGGAGCGCGAGGAGATCGACGCCATCAACGTCTACCCCGTCGCGGACGGGGACACCGGCACCAACCTGTATCTGACGGTGGAGTCGGCGGCGACGGCCGTGGAGGCCGTCTTCGCGGCCCACGAGGCGGCCCTGGCACCCGCCGACCCCGCCCCCGACCTGCCCACGGTCATCCGGTCGATGGCCCACGGGGCGCTGCTCGGCGCGCGCGGGAACTCCGGCACGATCCTGGCCCAACTGCTGCGCGGGATGGCGGACCGGCTGGGCGACGGCGACCACCTGGCGAACGCGCTGCACCGGGCCGCTGAGCTGGCCCGCGAGGCGGTGGCGCATCCGGTGGAGGGCACCATCTTGACGGTCGCTTCCGCGGCGGCGAAGGCCGCGGCGAAAGCGCCCGCCGATTCCCGCAGCGCCGTCCGGGCCGCGTACGAAGGCGCACGGACGGCCCTGGAGGCGACGCCCGCCCAGCTCGCGGTGCTCGGGCGGGCCGGGGTCGTGGACGCCGGCGGCCAGGGGCTGCTGGCCGTACTCGGAGCGCTGCTGGAGGCCGTCACCGGCCAGGCACCGCCCCCGCCCGCCCGCCCCCGCACCCCGCTGAGCCCCGTCCCGGCGCTGCCCGCGGACGCGTGCGCCACCGAAGGCCCGGCCTTCGAGGTGATCTACCTCCTGGAGGCCGAGGACGCCGCGGTCGCCCGGCTGCGCGGCAGGCTGGACGCGCTCGGGGACTGCCTCGTCGTCGTCGGCGGGGACGGGCTGTGGAACGTCCACGTGCACGTCGACGACGCGGGCGCCGCCGTGGAGGCCGGCGTCGAAGCGGGCCGCCCGCACCGCATCCGCATCACGCACCTCACGACCCACGACGGCGCCACCGCGCACGGCGAGGCGGCCCGGCTGACCGACCGCGCGCCGGCAGGGCAGGACCGTACCGGCCGCGCCGTCACCATCGGGGCCGGCGCTTCCGGTGCGGCGCCCGTGCCGGAGCGGGCGCAGCGCGCCGTCGTCGCCGTGGTGCCCGGCACGGGGCTCGCCCGGCTGTGCGCCGATGCGGGCGCGACGGCCGTGCTCGCCCGCCCCGGCGAGCCACCGGCCAGCGGCGAGTTGGTCGAGGCCATCCGCCGGGCGCACGCCCGCGAGGTCGTCCTGCTGCCGAACTCCGCCGAACTGCGGCACACCGCCGCGGCAGCCGCCGAGCAGGCCAGGGGCGAAGGGGTGCGCGTCGCCCTCGTCCCGACCAGGGCCGCCGTCCAGGGCATCGCCGCCCTCGCCGTCCACGAGCCGGGCCGCCGCTTCGACGAGGACGTCGTCGCGATGACCGCCGCCGCGGGCGCCACCCGCTACGGCGAACTCGCCGTCGCCGAGCACCGCTCCTGGACCACCGCGGGCGTCTGCCAGGCCGGTGACGTCCTCGGCCTGATCGACGGCGACGTCGCCGTCATCGGATCGGACGTGACGAACACCGCGACCGCCGTCCTCGACCGGATGCTCTCCGCCGGCGGGGAGCTGGTGACCCTGGTCCTCGCGGCCGACCTGCCCGACGGCCCGGGGCTCGCCGCCCGTCTTGAGCGCCACGTGCGCGAACGCCACCTCGCGGTCGACACGGTCGTGTACGAGGGCGGGCCGGCCACCAGCCCCCTGCTGATCGGCGTGGAGTGAGGGCCGCCCGCCGCGCTGCGCTCCGCCCGGGCCGCCGTCAGTGCTTTTGTCAGTGCCGTGGTGTGCAATGGACCCCGTGTCCGTCCTGAGCGAACCCCTCAAGAAGACCCTCGGCCCGGCGACCGCCAAAGTGCTCGGCGAGCAGCTCGGCCTGCACACGGTCGGTGACCTGCTGCACCACTACCCACGGCGGTACGAGGAGCGGGGCCAGCTCACCCACCTCTCCGACCTCCCCCTCGACGAGGAGGTGACCGTCGTCGCCCAGGTCGCCGACGCCCGGGTGCACACCTTCAACGGAGGGCGCGGCCAGCGGCTGGAGGTCACGATCACGGACGGCAGCGGCCGGCTTCAGCTGGTGTTCTTCGGCCGCGGGGTGCACAAGCCCCACAAGGAGCTGCTGCCCGGCAGCCGCGCGATGTTCGCCGGCAAGGTGTCGGTGTTCAACCACCGGCTCCAGCTCGCCCACCCCACGTACGCCAAGCTGGGCACGGCCACCGACGGAGCCGAAGCCTCCGACGCGTCCGCGATCGAGTCCTGGGCCGGCGCCCTGATCCCGATCTACCCCGCCTGCAAGGGCATGGAGTCCTGGAAGGTCGCCAAGGCGGTGGACGCGGTGCTGCCGCGCGCGCGGGACGCGGTCGACCCGCTGCCCGACGCCCTGCGCGAGGGCCGCGGCTTCCCCTCGCTGCCCGAGGCGCTGCTCAAGATCCACCGGCCGCACACCAAAGCCGACGTCGAGGACGCCCGGGCCCGGCTGAAGTGGGACGAGGCGTTCGTCCTCCAGGTCGCCCTCGCCCGGCGCCGGCACGCGGACGCGCAGTTGCCCGCCGTCGCCCGCCGGCCCAGCGCGGGCGGGCTGCTGGACGCCTTCGACGCCAAGCTGCCGTTCACGCTCACCGACGGCCAGCGCAAGGTCACCGGCGAGATCTTCGACGACCTGGCGACCGAGCACCCCATGCACCGACTGCTCCAGGGCGAGGTCGGCTCCGGAAAGACCCTGGTCGCGCTGCGGGCCATGCTCGCGGTCGTGGACGCCGGCGGCCAGGCCGCCATGCTCGCCCCCACCGAAGTGCTCGCCCAACAGCACCACCGCTCCGTCGTCGAGATGATGGGCGAACTCGCCGAGGGCGGCATGCTGGGCGGCGCCGAGCAGGCCACCAAGGTCGTGCTGCTCACCGGCTCGATGGGCGCCGCCGCGCGCCGCAGCGCGCTGCTGGACCTGGTGACCGGCGAGGCCGGGATCGTGATCGGCACCCACGCCCTGATCGAGGACAAGGTCAAGTTCCACGACCTCGGCCTGGTCGTCGTCGACGAACAGCACCGCTTCGGCGTCGAGCAGCGGGACGCCCTGCGCTCCAAGGGCAAGCAGCCCCCGCACCTCCTGGTCATGACCGCCACCCCCATTCCCCGCACGGTCGCGATGACCGTCTTCGGCGACCTGGAGACCTCCGTACTCGACCAGCTCCCGGCCGGACGCTCCCCGATCGCCAGCCACGTCGTCCCCGCCCGGGACAAGCCCCACTTCCTGAGCCGCGCCTGGGAGCGGATCCGCGAGGAGGTCGAAAAGGGCCACCAGGCGTACGTGGTCTGCCCCCGCATCGGCGACGACGAGGACGCGCCCGCGCAGAAGAAGAAGGCGGCCGAAGGACCCGAGGGAGACGACGCGGAGAAGCGCCCCCCGCTCGCCGTGCTCGACGTCGCCGACCAACTCGCCCGCGGCCCGTTGGCCGGCCTGCGCGTCGAGGTGCTGCACGGCCGGATGGCGCCGGACGACAAGGACGACGTGATGCGCCGCTTCGCCGCCGGCGAGGTGGACGTGCTCGTCGCCACCACCGTGATCGAGGTCGGGGTGAACGTCCCCAACGCCACCGCGATGGTGATCATGGACGCGGACCGGTTCGGCGTCTCACAGCTCCACCAGCTGCGCGGCCGGGTGGGCCGCGGCTCCGCCCCCGGGCTGTGCCTGCTGGTCAGCGAGGCGCCCGAGGCGAGCCCCGCCAGGGCCCGGCTCGGCGCCGTCGCCGCCACCCTCGACGGCTTCGAGCTCTCCCGCATCGACCTGGAGCAGCGCCGCGAGGGCGACGTCCTCGGCCAGGCCCAGTCCGGCGTCCGCTCCTCGCTGCGGGTGCTCGCCGTCATCGACGACGAGGAGATCATCGGGGCCGCCCGCGAAGAGGCCGTCGCCGTGGTCCAGGACGATCCGGAGCTGGAGCGGCTGCCCGAGCTGCGCACGGCGCTGGACGCCCTCCTCGACCAGGAGCGGGAGCAATACCTCGACAAGGGCTGAGAGACTGATCGCACGGACCCGCCCCGGGCCCGCGCCGATCGACGCACCGCGCTCGGCCGATCGACCCCGAGGACTGAGATGACCCGCGTGATCGCCGGTGCGGCCGGCGGACGCCGCCTCGCCGTCCCGCCCGGCACCGGCACCCGCCCCACCTCCGACCGTGCGCGCGAGGGCCTCTTCTCCACCTGGCAGTCGCTGCTCGGGACGCTGTCCGGCACCCGGGTCGCCGATCTGTACGCCGGCTCCGGCGCGGTGGGCCTGGAGGCGCTCTCCCGGGGCGCCGCACACGCCCTGCTCGTGGAGGCCGACGCCCGGGCCGCGCGCGTGGTCCGGGAGAACGTCCGGGCCCTCGGGCTGCCCGGCGCCGAAGTGCGCTCGGGCAGAGCGGAACAGATCGTGACGGGTCCGGCGCCCGAGGTCCCGTACGACGTGGTCTTCCTCGATCCGCCGTACGCCGTCACGGACGATGATCTTCGGGAGATCCTCCTCACACTCCGCACCCAGGGGTGGCTTGCTGACGACGCGCTCGTCACCGTGGAACGCAGCACCAGAGGCGGCACCTTCGGCTGGCCACGGGGTTTCGAACCCCTGAGGTCCCGTCGCTACGGCGAGGGAACGTTTTGGTACGGTCGCGCCGCCTCCGTCTGCGACGAGGCCCCACCACGTGAAGACGCCCCATGACCGGACCGGAGAGCGAGGGACTTCCAGTGCGCCGCGCAGTCTGTCCGGGGTCGTTCGACCCCATCACCAACGGACACCTCGACATCATCGCCCGCGCCTCCAAGCTGTACGACGTCGTCTACGTCGCGGTGATGATCAACAAGTCCAAGCAGGGACTGTTCACCGTCGACGAGCGGATGGACCTGATCCGCGAGGTCACCAGCGAGTACGAGAACGTCGTGGTGGAGTCCCACCACGGACTGCTGGTCGACTTCTGCAAACAGCGGGACATCCCCGCCATCGTCAAGGGCCTGCGGGCGGTCAGCGACTTCGACTACGAGTTGCAGATGGCCCAGATGAACAACGGCCTCTCGGGCGTCGAGACCCTCTTCGTCCCGACCAACCCCACCTACAGCTTCCTCTCCTCCAGCCTGGTCAAGGAGGTCGCCGCCTGGGGCGGCGACGTCTCCCACCTGCTGCCGCCGGCCGTCCACGAGGCCCTGGTCAGGCGTCTCGCCGAGAAGTGAAACGCTCCGCGGCCCGCCCCGCTGGCCGTACAGTCGTGCCGTCCGTCTCGTAACAGCGCAGGAAGTGGCGAACCACGGTGGACGTGCACAAGAAGCTCGACGAGATCGTCGAGGCGGTCGGCAGCGCCCGGTCCCTGCCCATGTCGGCCTCGTGCGTGGTCAACCGCGCCGAACTGCTCGCCCTGCTGGAAGAGGTGCGGCGGGCGCTGCCCGACTCCCTCGCCCGGGCGCAGGAGGTCCTGGGCGACCGGGACCGACAGCTCGCCGGCGCGCGCGAGGAGGCCCGGCGCATCATCGACGGCGCGCACGCCGAGCGGGGCTCGCTGATCGCCGACTCCCAGGTCGCCCGGCACTCCCAGGACGAGGCCGAACGCATCGTCGCCGCGGCCCGCCGGGAGGCCGAGGAGATCCGCGCCGAGGCCGACGAGTACGTCGACTCCAAACTCGCCAACTTCGAGGTCGTCCTCACCAAGACCATCGGCTCGGTGGACCGCGGCCGGGAGAAGCTGTTGGGCCGCGGGCCCGGCCTGGACGAGCAGGGGCTGCCGGAGGCCGACGCCCCCGAGTACTCCACGGACCCGCAGATCCTGATCGACCGCGCCGACGCGTACGTGGCGGCCAAGCTCGGCGCCTTCGAGGCGGTGCTCGGCAAGACCCTGGACGCGGTGGGGCGCGGCCGGCTCAAGCTCCAGGGGCGTACGGCCGGCGACGGCCTCGAAGAGCACCTTGCGGCCCAGGACGCCGCGGGTGCGCCGCGGGGCGCCGCCACGGCCACCAGCGACGCCGACTACCTGGCCGGACTCGCGGAGCTGGCCGACCCGCCGCCCCCGGCTGCCGAGCCCGAGCCGCGGGCGCCCGCCGCCCCTCCGTACCCGCTGCACGCCCCAGCCGCGCAGCCCGCGGCGTACGCGGGCCAGGACCCCTACCCGTACGCCGGCCAGGATCCGTACGCGGGCCGGGACCCGTACGCCGCCTACGGCGAGCAGCAGCAGTCGCAGCACGAGCCTGCGCCGGCGTACGCCCGGCAGGAGCCGCAGCCGTACGCCGCGCAGGGCCCCTACGCCTACCCGGATCCGGACCGCACGCCCCCGCAGCAGCAGCCGGCGGCCCTGGACGAGACCAGCTTCTTCGACACCGGAATGATCGACATGGCGCAACTGCGACGGTACGAACAGGGCCACTGAGGCACTCGTCGTCCGGGGCCGGATTGGGCCGACGGCGCCCCGTCCAGTATCCTGGCTCTTCGGTCGCGCGTACCCCCGCGATCCCGGCTGCCCGGCACCCTCTCTCCGAGGGCGGCGGCCCCTCCTCCCTGACGCCTCGGCCTCGAAGCGTCGGCACGATCCGAAAGCAGGAAGAGCACTGAACGCCCGCCTCGACCACCGCAACCCCCTCGTGTTCGACACGCACGAGCTGGGTCGGCGTCCTGGCGCGCTGCAGCGGCTCACCCGCTCCGTGCCCGCGCCCAAGGACCTCGGCATCGAGGGGGTCGTCGGCGTCCCCGAGGGAGACGCCGTCGAGCTGGAGCTCCGCCTGGAGTCGGTCATGGAAGGGGTGCTCGTCACGGGCACCGCCCGTGCGTCGGCCGAGGGGGAGTGCGTAAGGTGTCTGGAGCCGCTGCGCCTCGATGTCGTCGCGGAGTTCCAGGAGATGTTCACGTACCCCGACGCCGACGACCGGAGCCGCGGCCGAGCCGCGGAAGCCGGCGACGACGCCGAGGGCGAGGACGTCGTCTTCCTCAAGGACGGCCTGTTCGACCTTGAGCCGGTGCTGCGTGACGCGGTGGTGCTCGCACTGCCGATGCAGCCGGTGTGCCGGGAGGACTGTGCCGGCCTCTGCACCCAGTGCGGGGCCCGGCTGAACGACGACCCGGACCACCACCACGATGCCCTCGACATCCGTTGGGCGGCACTGCAAGGACTCGCCGACACCATGAGGGACGGCGAGAAGGACAACATGGGCGGCGCCGCAGCTGGCGTCGACGAGAAGCAGGAGAAGTAGCCGTGGCTGTTCCGAAGCGGAAGATGTCGCGCAGCAACACGCGCCACCGCCGGTCGCAGTGGAAGGCTGCGGTCCCCACCCTGGTTGCGTGCGAGCGCTGCCAGGAGCCCAAGCTGCAGCACATCGCGTGCCCCAGCTGTGGCACCTACAACAAGCGCCAGGTCCTCGCGGTCTGAGCGGCTGGTGAGAGGCCCGATGTCTGAGCTGTCCAAGACCGGCAAGTCGGCGGACAACATCAACGCAGCCAACGCAGCCTCGTCCCACACGCTTCTGGAAGGGCGGCTCGGCTATCAAGTCGAGTCCGCCCTTCTGGTGCGTGCGCTGACGCATCGCTCGTACGCGTACGAGAACGGCGGACTGCCCACCAACGAACGGCTGGAGTTCCTCGGGGACTCCGTCCTCGGCCTGGTGGTCACCGACACCCTCTATCGCACCCACCCCGACCTGCCTGAAGGCCAGCTGGCCAAGTTGCGGGCCGCGGTGGTGAACTCGCGTGCGCTTGCCGATGTCGGCCGTGGGCTCGACCTGGGCTCCTTCATCCGGCTCGGCCGGGGCGAGGAAGGCACGGGCGGCAGGGACAAGGCGTCCATCCTCGCCGACACCCTAGAAGCGGTGATCGGCGCGGTCTATCTCGACAAGGGACTCGAAGCGGCGTCCGAGCTGGTGCACCGGCTCTTCGACCCGCTGATCGAGAAGTCCTCGAACCTGGGCGCGGGCCTGGACTGGAAGACCAGTCTCCAGGAGCTGACCGCGGCCGAAGGGCTCGGTGTGCCGGAGTACCTCGTCACCGAGACGGGGCCCGACCACGAGAAGACCTTCACTGCTGCTGCCCGCGTCGGTGGTGTCTCGTACGGCACCGGCACCGGCCGCAGCAAGAAGGAGGCGGAGCAGCAGGCAGCCGAGTCGGCCTGGCGGGAGATCCGCGCCGCCGCCGACCAGCGCGCCGCAGCCGCCGCGGCGGAGGCCGACGCGCCCTCCGTCCCGGCTGTCGCCCCGCCCACCGGGGACCCGGATCAGGCCGCCACGGCCTGATCCCGCGCCCCCTCCGCGCGCACGACGCCATCGGGCCCCCTTCCGCCGCTGCGGGGAAGGGGGCCCGAGGCCATTGGGTCCGGGGCGAGAGGTACGCTGCGGGCGTTCCCGCCCGGGGCCCGTTCAGCGGACCGGGACCCCCGGTGCGTCCGTGAAGCCTGTTAAGGAGGCCCGTGCCCGAGCTGCCCGAGGTCGAGGTCGTCCGCCGCGGACTCCAGCGATGGATCAGCGGCCGTACGATCGCCGAGGTGCGGGTGCTGCACCCGCGCGCCGTCCGCCGTCATCCGGCCGGTGCCGAGGACTTCGCCGCCCAGTTGAACGGGCACAGCGTGGGCATCGTCCGCCGCCGGGGCAAATACCTGTGGCTGCCGCTCGGCGCCACCGGCACCTCCGTCCTCGGCCACCTGGGGATGAGCGGCCAGCTGCTGGTCCAGCCCGAGGGCGCCCCCGACGAGCGGCACCTGCGCGTCCGGGTCCGCTTCGACGACACCATCGGCACCGAGCTGCGCTTCGTCGACCAGCGCACCTTCGGCGGCCTGTCGCTGCACGAGAACACCCCCGACGGGATCCCGGACGTCATCGCGCACATCGCCCGCGACCCCCTCGACCCCGCCTTCGACGACGCGGCGTTCATCGCGGCGCTGCGTCTGCGCCGTACCACCGTCAAGCGCGCCCTGCTGGACCAGACGCTGATCAGCGGGGTCGGCAACATCTACGCGGACGAGGCGCTGTGGCGCGCCAAGCTGCACTACGAGCGCCCGACGGCGTCGCTCACCCGCCCCCGCGCGGCCGAACTGCTCCAGCACGCGCGGGACGTGATGAACGCGGCCCTCGCGGAGGGCGGCACCAGCTTCGACAGCCTGTACGTGAACGTGAACGGCGAATCGGGGTACTTCGACCGGTCGTTGGACTCCTACGGTCGGGAGGACGAGCCGTGCCGGCGGTGCGGCACGCCGATCCGTCGCCGCCCGTGGATGAACCGCTCCAGCTACTTCTGCCCGCGCTGCCAGCGCCCGCCGAAGGCGTGAGCCCGGCGGGCGCCAGACGTCTGCCGTGGTCGTGGCGTGGTCGTGCCGTGGTCGTGCCGTGGGTGTGACGGGGGTCAGAAGCCGAAGTTCTGGGTCCACCAAGGACCGCCGTCGCCCAGGTGCACCCCGACGCCGAGGGTCTTGTAGTCGCAGTTGAGGATGTTCGCGCGGTGCCCGTCGCTGTTCATCCAGGACTCCATCACCGCTGCGGCGTCCGTCTGGCCCCGGGCGATGTTCTCCGCGGCGAGGTTCTTCACCCCGGCCTGCTCGGCGCGGTCCCACGGGGTGTCCCCGTCGGGGTCCGTGTGGCTGAAGAAGCCGCGCTTGGCCATGTCGCTGCTGAAGTTCCCGGCGAGCTTGGCGAGGGCGGCGTCGTACTGCACCGGGCTGCAACCCACCTTGGCGCGCTCCTGGTTCACCAGCGCCAGCACCTGCGACTCCAGCTTGGTCTCGGAGGAGGTCGCCGCGCGCTGCTGCGGCTGCGCGGAGCGCTCGGGCGAGGAGGACGCGGTGGACGGCGCGCTGCGCTGCGGCGGCACGGTCTTCTT
Organism: Streptomyces sp. NPDC047315; assembly: GCF_040643215.1. Classification (NCBI taxonomy): domain Bacteria; kingdom Bacillati; phylum Actinomycetota; class Actinomycetes; order Kitasatosporales; family Streptomycetaceae; genus Streptomyces; species Streptomyces sp. NPDC047315. The sequence continues at coordinate 46,028 of NZ_JBEYTZ010000018.1, forward strand.
CTCCGTCGTCTCCCCCGACTGCCCCGCCTTCCCCGACTTCGCGGGCGACTCGGGCGCGGAGGACTTCGGAGCCGCGGAGCCCGGGGACTCGGTGCCGGCCTTCGCGGACGGCTTGCCGGCGGGCGAACCCGTCGGCGAGGTCGACGGCAGGTGCGGCGCGGTGGGGCCCGCGGCGGGCGGCTGAGTGGTGGGCGTCGCGCCGGAGTCGCCCTGGGTCTGCAACGTCGCCGGGCCGTCGGAACGGAGCGGCCCGCCGGACGACTTGTCCCCGCCGACGGTCAGCACGTCACCACCGGGCAGCAGACCGGATGCGACCGCAACGGCCCCCATGGCCACGGCGGCCGATGCACCGAGCAGGCCGGTGCGTACGGGGCGGCCCCTGCGCTTGCCCGGGCTTCGGTGACGTCCCATCTGGCTGTGCCTTCCTCGTGCCCAATTCCGACGGTCGTGCGCACAGGGGCCGTCGCTCCGCCCCCTGGCCGAACTGATCGCTTACCGGTCTCCATCCAGGCAAAACCGCAAGCGGCTCACCCGAACGGGTGACGTCCATTGCGAGGGGACTGTACGCCATGGGTCGAGCGACGGAAGTGCCTTCGTGAGCAATCCGACGGCTACCGTGCAGCCATGAGCGATGCGGCACGACTCACCGCCTGGGTGCGCGGTCGAGTACAGGGAGTGGGATTTCGTTGGTTCACCAGGGCAAACGCTTTGGAGATCGGAGGGCTCAGCGGATTCGCCGTCAATCTCGACGACGGCCGAGTTCAGGTCGTGGCGGAGGGGCCGCGTGAGAATTGCCACCGATTGTTGGAGTGGCTGCGCTCGGGCGACACACCCGGACGAGTCGACGGAGTCACTGAGATCTGGGACACGCCGCGCGGCGGCTACGACGGATTCGCGATCCGCTGAGCCGATGCACCCGAACGGAGGTGCGGCAGAGTTGTCGCGGGCACCTGCCGGAGGCAGAAACGACCTGGTGGTTGCCAATAAGGACGTCTCGTGCCAGGCTGCGGCCGTAAGGATGATCTCCACGCCCCCGGGGCCCGGAGAAGAGGCCCCGCCGCGGCGTCCGCGGCCGTGCGCCCGCCGGCTCGCCCCCTCCTGCGGGGTGTGATCGTGTTGACCGTCAAACTTTTTGGTGAGACTCTGGAAGCCCCGCGCACCTTAGCTGTTTGGCAGTAGGAATCGCAGTGACACCGCAAGAACCACAGCACTGTCGAGCACCGCGGGTGCGAATCCCTCACGACCCACACCGCATCGGTCGGTCACTCAGTGTGGAGGACCATCCATCATGGCAAAGGCGCTTCTCGGTTACGTCGGCGGTACCGACCCGCGACTCCTCGCCGAGATGCGACGGCTCCAGCAGCGCGTCCAGGATCTCGAATCCGAGCTCGTACGGATCCAGTCCGAGAACGACGCGCTGAACGCTGCCGTCGCCCAGCACCCCCGAGAGTCGCTGCTTGACGGCATCGACATCGACGTACCCCAGGCGGAACCCGCGCTCACCTGAGCACGGATCTGCCGGAGATCCATCGCACCAAGATATGCAAGGGACGCCTCGGCGTCCCTTCTTTCTTTCCTGCTTCGCTCCACTCGAACCACTCGAATGCGCGATCTCACCCCTCATGACAGATGTGCCCTGCACCTTGAACGGTGAAACCGCACATGACCACCGGTCGTCGTGAAGGCATCGAGCGACGCGAAAGGTAGAGTCCGGCTGCGTGCACCTCAAGGCCCTGACCCTGCGCGGGTTCAAATCCTTCGCCTCCGCCACCACCCTGCGGTTCGAACCGGGCATCACCTGTGTGGTGGGCCCCAACGGCTCCGGCAAGTCCAACGTGGTGGACGCCCTTTCCTGGGTCATGGGCGAGCAGGGGGCCAAGTCGCTGCGCGGCGGGAAGATGGAGGACGTCATCTTCGCCGGCACCACCGGCCGGCCGCCGCTCGGCCGCGCCGAGGTGTCCCTGACCATCGACAACTCCGACGGCGCGCTCCCCATCGACTACGCCGAGGTCACCATCACGCGGATCATGTTCCGCAACGGCGGCAGCGAGTACCAGCTCAACGGTGACACCTGCCGACTCCTCGACATCCAGGAGCTGCTCTCCGACTCCGGCATCGGCCGGGAGATGCACGTCATCGTCGGACAGGGCCAGCTCGACTCCGTCCTGCACGCCGACCCGATGGGGCGCCGCGCCTTCATCGAGGAGGCCGCCGGAGTCCTCAAGCACCGCAAGCGCAAGGAGAAGGCGCTGCGGAAGCTGGACGCGATGCAGGCCAACCTCGCCCGCGTCCAGGACCTCACCGACGAACTGCGCCGCCAGCTCAAACCGCTCGGCCGGCAGGCGGCCGTCGCCCGCCGCGCCGCCGTCATCCAGGCCGACCTGCGCGACGCCCGGCTGCGGCTGCTCGCCGACGACCTCGTACGCCTCCAGGAAGCGCTGCGCACCGAGGTCGCCGACGAAGCAGCCCTCAAGGACCGCAAGGAAGGCGCCGAGCGGGAACTGAAGGCCGCCCTCGCCCGGGAGGCCGAACTGGAGGACGAGGTGCGGCGGCTCGCACCGCGCCTGGAGCGGGCCCAGCAGACCTGGTACGAACTCTCCCGGCTCGCCGAGCGCGTCCGCGGCACGATCTCGCTGGCCGACGCCCGGGTCAAGAGCGCCACCGACCGACCCGCCGAGGAGCGCCGCGGGCGCGACCCCGAGGACATGGAGCGGGAGGCGGCCCGCGTCCGCGAGCAGGAAGCGGAGTTGGAGGCCGCGCTGGAGGCGGCCGAGCGCGCCCTGGAGGACACCGTCGCCCACCGCGCCGAGCTGGAACGCCAGCTGACCGCCGAGGAGCGCCGCCTCAAGGACGTCGCCCGGGCCATCGCCGACCGCCGCGAAGGGCTGGCCAGGCTCGGCGGCCAGGTCACCGCGGCCCGCGGCCGGGCCGCCTCCGCACAGGCCGAGATCGAGCGGCTGACCTCCGCGCGGGACGAGGCCAAGGAGCGCGCCGTCGCCGCCCAGGAGGAGTACGAACTGCTCCAGGCCGAGGTCGACGGCCTGGACGCGGACGACACCGAACTCGCAGAACGCCATGACGCCGCCCGCCGGGAACTCGCCGACGCAGAAGGCGCCCTGACCGCCGCCCGGGACGCGCTCACCGCGGCCGAACGGGAGCGGGCCGCCGTCTCCGCCCGCCGTGACGCCCTCGCCCTGGGCCTGCGCCGCAAGGACGGCACCGGTGCGCTGCTGGCGGCGAAGGAACGGCTGACCGGTCTGCTCGGGCCGGCCTCCGAGCTGCTGACCGTCACCCCCGGCTACGAGGTCCCCGTCGCCGCCGCACTGGGCGCCGCGGCGGACGCCGTCGCCGTCGCCAACACCGCCACCGCCGCAGAGGCCCTGCGGCTGCTGCGCAAGTCCGACGCCGGACGCGCTTCGATACTGCTCGGCGGCGCCCCCGAGGACGCACCGCACGCACGCGCACCGCACGCAGGAGGCCCGCCGGACCGGGGCGCCGCCTCCCGCCATCCGCGCGTCGTCGACCTGGTGCGCGGCCCGGACGAGCTGATGCCCGCCGTGCGCCGGCTGGTGGGGGACACCGTCGTGGTCGGCACCCTGGAGGAGGCGGAGGACCTGGTCCACGCCCGGCCCTGGCTGACCGCCGTGACCGCCGAGGGCGATCTGCTCGGGGCGCACTTCGCCCAGGGCGGCTCGGCCGGCGCGCCCAGTCTGCTGGAGGTCCAGGCGTCCGTCGACGAGGCGGCGGCCGAGCTGACCGCGCTGGACGGGCGCTGCGACGAACTGTCCGCGGCCCAACGCCTGGCGGCGGACCGCCGGGCCGAGTGCGCCGCGCTCGTCGAGGACTTGGGGGAGCGGCGTCGGGCCGCCGACCGGGAGAAGTCCGCCGTCTCCGGCCGGCTCGGTCGGCTCTCCGGGCAGGCGCGCGCAGCCGCCGGGGAAGCCGAGCGCACGGACGCGGCCGTCGCCCGCGCCCAGGAGGCTTGGGAGCGCGCCCGCGAGGAGGCCGAAGAGCTGGCCGAACGGCTGGTCGCGGCCCAGGAGAGCGCCCCGCAGGGACCCGAGGCCGACGAGCCCGACACCCATGTCCGTGACCGGCTCGCCGCCGACGGCGCGAACGCCCGGCAGACCGAGATGGAGGCCCGACTCCAGGTCCGTACGCACGAGGAGCGGGTCAAGGCGCTCGCCGGCCGGGCCGACTCCCTCGACCGGGGAGCGCGCGCCGAACGCGAGGCACGGGCCCGGGCCGAACGCCGCCGCGCCCGCCTGCGGCACGAGGCCGAAGTCGCCGCCGCGGTCGCGACCGGCGCCCGGACGCTGCTGGCACACGTGGAAGTGTCCCTCGTACGGGCCGAGGCCGAGCGCACCGCCGCCGAGGCCGCGAAGGCAGAACGGGAACGGGAACTCGGCGCGGCCCGCACCCGGGGCCGCGACCTGAAGTCCGAACTCGACAAGCTCACCGACTCCGTCCACCGGGGCGAGGTCCTCGGGGCCGAGAAGCGGCTGCGCATCGAACAGTTGGAGAACCGGGCCCTGGAGGAGCTGGGGGTGGAGCCGGCGGGATTGGTCACCGAGTACGGCCCCGACCAGCCCGTACCGCCGTCGCCGCCCGCCGAGGGCGAGGAGCTGCCCGAGGACCCCGAGCACCCCCGCAACCAACCGAGGCGTTTCGTCCGGGCCGAACAGGAAAAGCGCCTGAAAGCGGCCGAACGGGCGTATCAGCAACTCGGAAAGGTGAATCCGCTCGCCCTGGAGGAGTTCTCGGCCCTGGAGGAACGCCACAAGTTCCTCTCCGAGCAGCTGGAGGACCTGAAGAAGACCAGGACCGACCTGCTGAGGGTGGTGAAGGAGGTGGACGAACGCGTAGAACAGGTGTTCACGGAGGCGTACCGCGACACGGCCCGTGAGTTCGAAGGCGTCTTCTCCCGGCTCTTCCCGGGTGGAGAGGGGCGGCTGATCCTCACCGACCCCGACAACATGCTCACCACGGGCGTGGACGTGGAGGCCCGCCCCCCGGGCAAGAAGGTCAAGCGGCTCTCCCTGCTCTCCGGCGGCGAGCGCTCGCTGACCGCGGTGGCGATGCTGGTGTCCATCTTCAAGGCGCGCCCCAGCCCCTTCTACGTGATGGACGAGGTCGAGGCGGCGCTCGACGACACCAACCTCCAGCGGCTGATCAGGATCATGCAGGAGCTCCAGGAGTCCTCGCAGCTGATCGTGATCACCCACCAGAAGCGCACGATGGAGGTCGCCGACGCGCTGTACGGCGTCTCCATGCAAGGGGACGGGGTCTCCAAGGTCATCAGCCAGCGGCTGCGCTGACCGGGCCGGCCGGCACTCGACCGCCGGTGCGTGAACACCTCCTTCGTGACGACGGGAGCGCCCTTTCGCGGGCAGCACCTCAAGTGGTGCGCCGCGGCGAGGTGTGCGCCACTTGAATCACTTCTCCGGAAGGGGCCGCACTCCTCCGGAGCCGTCCCCAGGAGCCGACGTGACCAGCAGCGCGCAGCCACCGCCCCCCTCCGGGGCACCTCCTGCCCACGCCCATGCCGAACACCTCGGGCACGTCGTCTTCATCACCGCGTCCGCGGCGATGGGCGGCTTCCTCTTCGGCTACGACAGCTCCGTCATCAACGGCGCCGTCGAGGCGATCCGCGACCGGTACGCCATCGGCTCGGCCGAACTCGCCCAGGTCATCGCGATCGCCCTGATCGGCTGTGCCATCGGCGCCGCCACCGCCGGCCGCATCGCCGACCGCATCGGCCGGATCGCCTGCATGCGGATCGCCGCCTTCCTGTTCGCCGTCAGCGCCATCGGCTCCGCCCTGCCCTTCGCGCTGTGGGACCTCGCGATGTGGCGCATCATCGGCGGCTTCGCCATCGGCATGGCCTCGGTGATCGGCCCCGCGTACATCGCGGAGGTCTCCCCGCCGGCGTACCGCGGACGGCTGGCCTCCTTCCAGCAGGCGGCCATCGTGATCGGCATCGCCATCTCCCAGCTGGTGAACTTCGGCATCCTGCAGATCGCCGACGGCGAGCAGCGCGGGAAGATCGGCGGCCTGGAGGCGTGGCAGTGGATGCTGGGCGTGATGGTCATCCCCGCGCTGCTGTACGGCCTGCTCTCCTTCGCCATCCCCGAGTCGCCGCGCTACCTGCTGTCGGTGGGCAAGGTCGAGCGGGCGAAGAAGGTCCTCACCGAGGTGGAGGGCGAACACATCGACCTCGACGCCCGGGTGGCCGAGATCGAACACGCGATGCGCCGGGAGCACAAGTCGACGTTCAGGGACCTGCTCGGCGGGCGCTTCGGCTTCCTGACCATCGTCTGGGTCGGCATCGGGCTCTCGGTCTTCCAACAGCTCGTCGGCATCAACGTGGCCTTCTACTACTCCACGACGCTGTGGCAGTCCGTCGGCATCGACCCGACCGGCTCCTTCTTCTACTCCTTCACCACCTCCATCGTGAACATCATCGGCACCGTGATCGCGATGGTCTTCGTCGACCGCATCGGCCGCAAACCGCTCGCCCTCATCGGCTCCACCGGGATGGCGATCGCCCTGGCCCTGGAGGCGTGGGCGTTCTCCGCGCCGCTGGTCAACGGCAAACTGCCCAATGTGGAGGGCACGGTGGCGCTGGTCGCCGCGCACGTCTTCGTGCTCTTCTTCGCCCTGTCCTGGGGCGTGGTGGTGTGGGTGCTCCTCGGGGAGATGTTCCCCAACAAGATCCGTGCGGCGGGCCTCGGCGTCGCCGCCTCCGCGCAGTGGCTCGCCAACTGGGCCATCACCGCGAGCTTCCCCAGCCTCTCGGAGTGGAACCTCTCGGCCACCTACATCATCTACGCCTGCTTCGCCGTGCTCTCCATCCCCTTCGTGGTCTTCTGCGTCAAGGAGACCAAGGGCAAACCGCTGGAGGAGATGGGCTGATCGGCCGCAGGGCCGGCGACCGTGCCAACCGCGGGGGCCACGGTCGTCCGGCGCCCGCTGTCGGTGGTGGTCAGCCGCGCTGCGGGAGCACCTTCTCGCACAGCAGCCGCAGCGAACGCCAGCCCTCCTCCGGCGGCATGCCGCCGCACAGCGGGTGCAGCACGAGCATTTCGCCCGAGGAAGCGCCCAGCGCGGCGCACTCCTCGGGCGTCACCACCCGGTACACCCCCTCGGCGCGCAACTCGGCCACCGTCGACGCCCGGGCGTGCACGGCGGAGGTGATGTCCGCGTTCTGCCAGGCCGAGTACGTCCGTGCCTCGTGCAGGAAGTGCTCGCCGTACTTCGCCCACGTGCGGTCCGGGTCCTCCGACACGTGCAGCAGCGGGGTCCGGGGACCGGGCATCATCGTCCAGCCCGGGGTGCCGCGCCGGGCGCACTCCTCGTCGTAGTACGCGACGAGTTCGGGCAGGTGGGCGCTGGGGGAGAAGGGCAGCCCCAGCCGGGCCGCCCGGCGCGCCGCCGCCCGGGACGAGCCACCGACGAACAGCGGCGGATGGGGCCGGGAGTACGGGCGAGGGGTCACCCGCACGGTCCGCCCCCGGTAGCGGAACGGCTCACCCGTCCACGCGGCCAACAGCGTCTCCAACAGCTCGTCCTGGAGCAGCCCGCGCCGGTCCCAGTCCACGCCGAGCTGTTCGTACTCGGCGCGGCGGTAGCCGATGCCGGCGACCGTGACCAGCCGTCCCCGCCCGACGAGGTCCAGCACGGCGATGTCCTCGGCCAGCCGCAACGGGTCGTACAGCGGGCCCAGCAGCGCGCAGACGCTCACCGCGATCCGCCGCGTCGCCCCGAGCACCGCCCCGGCGAACGCGATCGGCGACGGCATCCAGTTGTTCTCCGCGCCGTGGTGCTCCTCGGTCTGGATCGAGTCGACGCCGTGCTCGTCGGCATACCGGGCCATGTCCACCGCCGTGCGGTAGCGGTCGGCGAGTTCATCGGGCGTCGCCCCGGGAGCGACGAGGTTGAAGCGGACCGTGGTGACGGCCATGGGAACGACTCCTCCAACTCGACGGCGCCCGTACCGTAACTGACGGAGCATCAGATGGGAATGCGGTGCCGGCGCCCGTCGCCGACGAGCGAGCGTCCTGCTAGAACTCGTCCGTGGTGTGCGGCAGCAGCGCGGTGCGCGACGCCGCACCCAGCCGGGCCGCCGCCCCCGGGCTGTGCTCCGTGACCAGCCCGGCCCTGAGCAGCTCGGCCGGATCGTGGCCCCCCAGATAGCAGGCGGCCAGCTCCCGTACGTCCAACGACAGGTCGGGAGCCTCCTCGGTCCGCTCCACCCGCGCCGCGAGCCCCGCTCCGTCGACCGGCCCCTTCCCTTGCCCGGCCTCGACGGTCAGCCGGTACCGCCCGGCGTTCGCCGCGACGCCCGCATCGGTGACCTCCAGCACCAGATCCACCGGCGCTGACCAGGTACGCCCCCTCAGCGCGCCCGGCACGTCCACCACCCGCAGCCACAGCGCCGGGAACTCCTGGGTGACCCGCACCTGGTCACGGTCGCCGGCGAAGCGCAGCAGCGGATCGTCCAACGGCCGCCCCCACGCCTTGACCCGCTCCACCAGGTCGACCGAGGCCACGTACCGCCACAGCGCCGCCGCGACCGCCGGCGACTCGGCCTCCAGCTCCCGGACGTGGAGGGTCCCGCGGCCCTCGTCGTCGTTCTCCGTGCGGTAGAAGACGTAACCGGCGGGCGGGGCGCCCGGGTCCCCGATCGTCACAACCCGCGGCGCGCTCAGATCGTCGTCCTCCTCGTCCTCCTCGCGCAGGACGTGGGTGCGCCACCAGAAGTCGTCGCGGGAGACCCGGCCCGCGCGCTCCTGACGCGCCCTGTCGTGCACCGCCCCGATCACCTCGGGCGCCTCGTCCGGGTCCACCAGCCGCAGCGGGCGCTCGTCGGGCGCGATGCGCAGGTCCAGCGGATGGTCGGCGTCGATGGCGAGGCTGTACGACCGGGTCGCCGGGTCGAAGCCGAACCGGCCGTAGATCCCGGCCTCCGACGCCCACAGGGCCGCGATCGGCTGTCCCGCGCCGGCGCACCGGCGCCACAGCTCCGCGATCATCCCGCTGAGCACCCCGCGGCGCCGGTGCGTCGGTGCCACCGAGACGAACGTCACGCCGGCACAGCCAAGCTCCCCGCCGGGGACCGACAACTGCATGCGGTGCGCCGCCAGCAGCCCGACGAGCTGATCCCCTTCGTACGCACCGACCCGATCGCAGCGCTCCAGGATCTCCCGGTGCATCTTGCGCAGTTCTCCATCGGCGTCCTTCTCCAGGAAGGCGAGGTAATGCAGATCCAGGGCTCGGTCCAGATGTGCATCCGGAACGGTCCGAAACTCCAAGAAGGTCATGAAACGGGACGCTAGCCCGGCCCGATCCGGCCCGTCATCCGAGTTTCCCGCCGCCGCGACGGGGCGTGGCCGACCGGTCCGGGACGGACGTGACCGATACTGGGACCGTTATGGAAATCCTGATCCTTGCCGTAGTCATCGCACTGGTCGCGGTCGCGGCGGTCAGCGGGCTCGTGGTCAGTGGCCGCAAGAAGAAGCAGCTGCCGCCGACCGCTCCGCCGAGCGCCCCGACCATCACCGCCCCGCCCGCCGAGCCCCACGTCGGCGACGAGGCCGAGACCCCGCGGGACGAGCCGCGCCGCACCATCGAGGAGGTCGACCTCCCGTCCGCGGACACCTCCGCCGGTACGGACGTCGTCACCGAGGCGCCCGTCGAAGCCGCACCCGAGATCGAGATCCCGGAGCCCACCGCCGGCCGCCTGGTCCGGCTGCGCGCCCGGCTCGCCCGCTCCCAGAACACGCTCGGGAAGGGGCTCCTCACCCTGCTCTCCCGTGAGCACCTCGACGAGGACACCTGGGAGGAGATCGAGGAGACCCTCCTCACCGCCGACGTCGGCGTCGCCCCCACCCAGGAGCTGGTGGAGCGGCTGCGCGAGCGGGTGAAGGTCCTGGGCACCCGGACCCCCGAGGAACTGCGCACCCTGCTCCGCGAGGAGCTGCTGACGCTCGTCGGCACCGACTTCGACCGAGAGGTCAAGACCGAGAGCGGCACGGACACCCCCGGCGTCGTGATGGTCGTCGGCGTCAACGGCACCGGCAAGACCACCACCACCGGCAAGCTGGCCCGCGTCCTGGTCGCGGACGGCCGCTCGGTCGTCCTCGGCGCCGCGGACACCTTCCGCGCCGCCGCCGCCGACCAGCTCCAGACCTGGGGCGAGCGGGTCGGCGCCCGTACCGTGCGCGGCCCGGAGGGCGGCGACCCGGCGTCGATCGCCTTCGACGCCGTCAAGGAGGGCATCGCCGAGGGCGCCGACGTGGTGCTCATCGACACCGCGGGACGACTGCACACCAAGACCGGCCTCATGGACGAGCTCGGCAAGGTCAAGCGGGTCGTTGAGAAGCACGGCCCGCTGGACGAGGTCCTGCTGGTCCTCGACGCCACCACCGGTCAGAACGGGCTGGTCCAGGCCCGCGTCTTCGCGGAGGTCGTCGACATCACCGGCATCGTGCTGACCAAGCTGGACGGCACCGCCAAGGGCGGCATCGTCGTCGCCGTACAGCGCGAGCTGGGCGTGCCGGTGAAGCTCGTCGGGCTGGGCGAGGGGGCCGACGACCTCGCGCCCTTCGAGCCGGAGGCGTTCGTCGACGCGCTCATCGGCGACTGACAACACACTGTGGAGTTGTGAAAGAGGGGCCCGGCGCGCGGGGGGTGACGCGCCGGGCCCCTTTCGGCCGCTCGAACCCGGAAGCCGGATCCTGCGTCACCATCGAGCATGCCCTGCGGATCGCTACGCCACCGACCGATGGCAGATGTACGCCAAAGTTCCGAGCAGGAGCCGGGCTTCGGGCGGTGCCGCCGCGGTGTCGAGCGAAGGGGGCCGCAGCCACCTGGCGGGCCCGAGCCCCGCGTGGTCCGACGGCGGGGCGGTGACGTGGTCGCCGGGCCCCAGGCAGTGCAGGTCGAGGTCCGCGTCGTCCCAGCCCATCCGGTACAGGAGCTCCGGCAGGGCCGCCGCGGCGCCCGGGGCGACGAAGAACTGACAGCGCCCGTCCGGAGTCGCCGACACCGGGCCGAGCGGCAGTCCCATTCGCTCCATTCGCACCAGTGCGCGACGGCCGGCCGGGGCGGCCACGTCGAGGACGTCGAAAGCGCGTCCCACCGGTAACAGCAGCGCGGCGCCAGGTAGCTGCGACCACACCTCGGTGACCTCGTCCAGCGTCGCGCCCGCGAGGATCTCGGGGGCGAAGGGCAGCGGATGCGCCCCGGGCGTCGTGCACGTCGCGCCGCCGCAGGAGCACGAGCCGGACGCCGCCCGCGCCCCGGGCACCACCGCCCAGCCCCACAGGCCCGTGTACTCGGCCGCCGCCGTCACCGTGCACTCTGCCGTCCTGCTGCGGCGTCGAGAGCCGGATCGGGCGGACCGGATGTCCCGGATCCCCCGGCTGCCGCCGATCGTGAAGCCCATGCCCCCTCCAACGGGTCGTGCTCGCCGGTGGTTACGACCCGAAGTCTCCTCGTGACGCAGCGTCGCAGCCGGTGTTGGTCCGGGGGCTTACCGAGGCGCGAGGGGGAGTGAGGGCGGCGGCGCACGCCTGTGCGCACACCGTTCCGCCGTCTCCTGATCGTCGTGTGTCAAGTGAATCGCGCCTGGCGGCGGGGGAGTTCATTCAAAGGGGTGGCGAATGGTGGCGTTTCTGGATTCTGGCTCGCGCGGCGGTGATCGTAGGATTACTTTCGGTGTGCGGACCTTGGAGTCGTGTGCACCGTTGGGCATGCCGGAGGCAGGTCGCTCTCCCGTGCGGTCCCCTTTGCGGCAGTGTCGGCGGTGTCGGCAGTTTCGGCGGCGTCGGCAGTGTTGGCGGTGTTCCCGCCGCCGTGGGGACGGCCCGGGCTCACGGCATCCCGTGTCAGGGATCGTGCTTCGGTTTCACGGATGGGGGCCTACCAGTGGACGGCAGCGGAGCCGGTGCGAAGGCCGGTACCGGCAAGCGCCCGAACGAACGGCTGAGTTCCTGGTTCGTACGCAGCGGTTGGTCCAAGGGCGAGTTGGCCCGCCAGGTCAACCGCAGGGCCCGGCAGCTCGGCGCCCACCACATCAGCACCGACACCTCGCGGGTGCGCCGCTGGCTCGACGGCGAGCAGCCGCGCGAGCCGATCCCGCGCATCCTGTCCGAGCTGTTCTCCGAGCGCTTCGGTTCCGTCGTCGCCATCGAGGACCTGGGGCTGCGCACCGCCCACCAGTCGCCGTCCACCTCCGGCGTCGACCTGCCCTGGGCCGGACCCCAGACGGTCTCCCTGCTCAGCGAGTTCTCCCGCAGCGACCTGATGCTGGCGCGGCGCGGCTTCCTCGGGACGTCGCTCGGGCTGGCCGCCGGCCCCGCCCTCATCGAGCCCATGCAGCGCTGGCTCGTCCCCACCCCGGGCGCCGACCAGCCGCCCCCGGGGGTCGCGTCCACCGCCGCGAGCGGCGCGGGACAGCGCCGGGGCGGGCTCTCCACGCCCGAGTTGGAACTGCTGGAGTCCACCACCGTGATGTTCCGCCAGTGGGACGCGCAGTGCGGCGGAGGGCTGCGGCGAAAGGCCGTCGTCGGCCAACTCCACGAAGTCACCGACCTCCTCCAGGAGTCCCACCCCGAGGCCACCGCGAAGCGGCTGTTCAACTGCGCTGCCGAGCTCGCCGAGCTGGCCGGCTGGATGAGTTACGACGTGGGCCTCCAGCCCACCGCCCAGAAGTACTTCGTCCTCGCCCTGCACGCGGCAAAGGAGGCCGGTGACAAGCCCCTGGGCTCGTTCGTCCTCTCCTCCATGAGCCGTCAGATGATCCACCTGGGACGGCCCGACGACGCCCTCGAACTGATCCACCTCGCCCAGTACGGCAGCCGGGACTGCGCCACCGCGCGCACCCAGTCCATGCTGTACGCGATGGAGGCCCGCGCCTACGCCAACATGGGCCAGCCCAGCAAGTGCAAGCGGGCCGTGCGGATGGCGGAGGACACCTTCGACGACGCCGATCTGGACGGCGGTCCCGAGCCGGACTGGATCCGCTTCTTCTCCGAGGCCGAGCTGAACGCGGAGAACGCGCACTCGTACCGCGACCTCGCCTACGTGGCCGGCCGCAGCCCCACGTACGCCTCGCTCGCCGAGCCCGCGATGAAGCGCGCCGTCGAGCTCTTCGAGCACGACGCGGTCCACCAGCGGTCGTACGCCCTGAACCTCATCGGCATGGCCACCGTCCATCTGTTGAAGCAGGAGCCCGAGCAGGCCACGGTCCTGGCCTCCCGCGCCCTCGACGTGGCCCGCAAGGTCCGCTCCGAGCGGGTGAACAACCGGCTGCGCAAGACGGTCGACACCGCCGCCCGCGACTACGGCGACGTCGCCGAGGTGGTCGACCTCACCGACAAGCTCACCGCCCAACTGCCCGAGACCGCGCAAGCCGTCTGACGGCGCCCGACCCCGGCCGCGACGCTCACCCCGAACCGCCCGACTCGGCTCCCCCGTGCCAAGTCAACCCGGGTGAACGCCGCGGCCGGCCCCATTCGCCGCAGCCCGCAGCCCGCAGCCCGTGCCCCGTAGCGCGTGACCCTTAGCTCGTGGGCGTGCCGCGGCACGTCGGCGACACGGCTCGTTCATGGCCGCGTAACACACCCGACCTCTTCGTCACTGGCCCGAAACACCGTGCGGCATCGTCCGAAACCGCGCTGCGTCAACCTCGTGCCCCACGACCGGCCCGCTGGGCCCGGTACCCACCGGCCCCACCGGAGCCCGCGGAGCCCCGCTCCGCAGGCCGCCCGCACGCGGCCGTACCGACGACGAGGAGACGCCGATGCCCCCAGGCATCTCGACGCTAGCCGCGCAGACCCCGACGCTTTCCGCCGCCAACACCGGCTTCATGCTCATCTGCTCCGCCCTGGTGATGCTGATGACGCCCGGCCTCGCCTTCTTCTACGGAGGCATGGTCCGGGTCAAGTCCACCCTCAACATGCTGATGATGAGCTTCATCAGCCTCGGCATCGTCACGGTGCTGTGGGTGCTCTACGGCTTCAGCCTCGCCTTCGGCACGGACTCCGGCTCCCTCATCGGCTGGTCGTCCGAGTACGTCGGACTCAGCGGACTGGGCCTGACCGAACTCTGGGACGGCTACACCATCCCGGTCTACGTCTTCGCCGTCTTCCAACTCATGTTCGCGGTCCTGACCCCGGCCCTGATCAGCGGTGCGCTCGCCGACCGCGTCAAGTTCACCGCCTGGGCCCTCTTCGTCGCCCTGTGGGCCACCGTCGTCTACTTCCCCGTCGCCCACTGGGTCTGGGGCTCCGGCGGCTGGCTCTTCGAGATGGGCGTCATCGACTTCGCCGGCGGCACCGCCGTCCACATCAACGCCGGCGCCGCGGCCCTCGGCGTCATCCTCGTCATCGGCAAGCGCATCGGCTTCAAGAAGGACGCGATGCGGCCCCACAGCCTGCCGCTCGTGATGCTCGGCGCCGGGCTGCTCTGGTTCGGCTGGTTCGGCTTCAACGCCGGGTCCTGGCTCGGCAACGACGACGGCGTCGGCGCCGTCATGTTCCTGAACACGCAGGTCGCCACGGCCGCCGCGATGCTCGCCTGGCTGGCCTACGAGAAGATCCGGCACGGCGCCTTCACCACCCTCGGCGCGGCGTCGGGCGCGGTCGCCGGACTCGTCGCCATCACCCCCGCCGGCGGCTCCTGCTCCCCGCTCGGCGCCATCGCCATCGGAGCGATCGCCGGTGTCCTGTGCGCCATGGCCGTCGGACTGAAGTTCAAGCTCGGCTACGACGACTCCCTCGACGTCATCGGCGTCCACCTCGTCGGCGGCGTCGCAGGCTCCCTCCTCGTCGGCCTCTTCGCCACCGGAGGCGTCCAGTCCGACGCCAAGGGGCTGTTCTACGGCGGCGGCTTCGAACAACTCGGCAAGCAGGCCGTGGGCGTCGTCGCGGTCCTCGCCTACTCGCTGATCGTCTCGGCGCTCCTCGCCTTCGTCCTGGACAAGACCGTCGGCATGCGGGTGGACGAGGACGTCGAGGTCTCCGGCATCGACCAGCAGGAGCACGCGGAGACCGCGTACGACTTCAGCGGCGCGGGCGGCGGCGCGCACACCCGCAAGCCGGCGCCCGCGTCGACCGACGCATCGGTGGCCGCGGACCGCTTGGATGCGGACCGTACGGAAGCGGGCCGCACCGAAACGGACCGCACCGAGGTCGTTCGCAACAAGAAGGTGGACGCATGAAACTCATCACCGCGGTCGTGAAGCCGCACCGGCTCGACGAGATCAAAGAGGCGCTGCAGTCGTTCGGAGTGCACGGCCTGACCGTCACCGAAGCCAGTGGCTACGGCCGCCAGCGCGGGCACACCGAGGTCTACCGGGGCGCCGAGTACACCGTCGACCTGGTGCCCAAGGTCCGCATCGAAGTCCTGGTCGAGGACGACGACGCCGAACAGCTCATCGAAGTCGTCGTCAAGGCGGCCCGCACCGGCAAGATCGGTGACGGGAAGGTCTGGAGCGTCCCGGTCGACACGGCGGTGCGGGTGCGCACCGGCGAACGCGGCCCGGACGCCCTGTAGGCCCCAGGGCACCGTCGGGCCGGCAGACCGGTCCCGGCGCCCGCGGACCGCTTCGGCGGCCGGCGGGCGCCGGGACCGGGCGAACGAGGAGGTACGAGGTCGTGCAGAGTCCAAGAACACCGACGACGGGCACCGACGGCCACGGGGAGACGGGCGGCGCGGACGACGGCGCCCCGCCCCGCCCCGACGGCTACGCCGCGGCCCGGCTGCAGTTGCTCACCGGAACGGACCCGCTGGGCCCGCCGCGCCGCACCGCGCTCGCCGGGCTGACCGACCAATGGCTGGCCGAACTGTTCGGCGCCGCGTGCCGGGACACCGGCGTCGGCCGCGCGGCCCTGGTCGCCGTCGGCGGCTACGGCCGCGGCGAACTCTCCCCGCGCAGCGACCTCGACCTGCTGCTCCTGCACGACGGCAGCGCGGGCACCGGTGCCGTCGCCACCCTCGCGGACCGCATCTGGTACCCGGTGTGGGACCTGGGCATCGCGCTCGACCACTCCGTGCGCACCCCCGGCGAAGCCCGCACCACCGCCACCGACGACCTCAAGGCCCACCTCGGACTGCTCGACGCCCGCCCCGTCGCCGGCGACCTCGCGCTGGTCGCCGCCCTGCGCACCGCCGTGCTCGCCGACTGGCGCAACCGGGCGCCCAAACGCCTCCCCGAACTCGACGAGCTGTGTCGCGAACGGGCCGCGCGCCAGGGCGACCTCCGCTTCCTGCTCGAACCCGACCTCAAAGAGGCCCGCGGCGGGCTGCGGGACGCCACGGCCCTACGAGCGGTCGCCGCCTCCTGGCTCGCCGACGCCCCCCGCGCCGGCCTCGCCGAGGCCCGTCGCGTCCTCCTCGACACCCGCGACGCCCTCCACCTGACCACCGGCCGAGCCACGGACCGCCTCGCCCTCCAGGAGCAGGGCCAGGTCGCCACCGAGCTCGACCTCCTCGACGCCGACGCCCTGCTGCGCCGGGTGTACGAGGCGGCCGGCACGATCGCGTACGCCGCGGACGTGACGTGGCGCGAGGTGCACCGGGTGCTCCGGGCCCGGGCCGTACGGCCCCGGCTGCGCACCCTGCTCACCGGGGGCGCCCGCCGGTCCGAACCCGAACGCACCCCGCTCGCCGACGGCGTCGTCGAACAGGACGGCGAGGTCGTGCTCGCCCGCAGCGCCCGGCCCGAGAAGGACCCCGTCCTGCCGTTGCGCGCCGCCTCCGCCGCCGCTCAGTACGGGCTGCCGCTCTCCCCGCACGCGGTGCGCAGGCTCGCCGCCGCGCCACCACTGCCGGTGCCGTGGCCCGCCGAGGCCCGCGAGGAGTTCGTGACCCTCCTGGGGGCCGGGGAGCCGACCATCGCCGTCTGGGAGGCGCTGGAGGCCGAAGGGCTGATCAGCCGGCTGCTGCCGGACTGGGAGCGGGTACGCTGCCGCCCCCAGCGCAACGCCGTGCACGTCTGGACCGTCGATCGACACCTGGTGCAGACCGCGGTGCGGGCCGCCGCCCTCACCCGGCGCGTGGGCCGCCCCGACCTGCTGCTCGTCGCCGCGCTGCTGCACGACATCGGCAAGGGCTGGCCCGGGGACCACTCCGTCGCCGGAGAGACGATCGCCCGGGACGTGGTCGCCCGCATGGGCTTCGACCGGGCGGACGCTGCCGTGGTCGCCTCGCTCGTACGCCACCACCTGCTGCTGGTGCGCACCGCCACCCGACGGGACCTGGACGACCCGGCGACCGTGCGCGCGGTCGCAACGGCCGTACGGAACACGGGAACCCTGGAGTTGCTGCACGCGTTGAGCGAGGCGGACGCCCTCGCCACCGGACCCGCCGCCTGGTCCACGTGGCGTGCATCCCTCGTGACCGACCTGACCGCACGGGTGGCCGCCGCCCTGGAGGGCGTGCCCGCGGAGCCGCCGCGTCCCCCGGTCCCCGGGGCGGAACAGGAACGCCTGGCGATCGAGGCCCTGCGCACCGGCGGCCCGGTCCTCGCCCTGCACGCACCGCAACAGCCGCGCGGGGCCGACGAAGCGGATGCGGTCGAGCCCGTGGGGGTGGAGCTGGTCGTCGCCGTGCCGGACCAGCCCGGGGTGCTGCCGGCCGTCGCCGGGGTGCTCGCTCTCCACCGGCTCACCGTCCGCGCGGCCGACCTGCGGGCGGTCGACCTGCCCGGTGCGGTGGGGCCGGACCCGGTCCTCGTACTGAACTGGCGCGTGGCCGCGGCGTACGGGTCCCTGCCGCAGGCCGCCCGGCTGCGGGCCGACCTCGTACGGGCCCTGGACGGCTCCCTTAACGTCCGGGCGAAGCTCGCCGAGCGGGACGCGGCCCACCCGCGGCGGCGCGGGGTCCGGCCCCCGCCGCCGGAAGTCGCCGTGGCCCCCGCCGCCTCCCGTCGCGCCACCGTGATCGAAGTGCGCGCCCCGGACGCCCCCGGGCTGCTGCACCGCATCGGCCACGCCCTGGAGGACGCGGGCGTACGGGTCACCAGCGCGCGGGTGAGCACGCTGGGCGCGAACGCCGTGGACGCCTTCTACGTCACCTCGGCCGAGGGAGAGCCGCTGCCGGAGCCCACGGCGGCGGAGCTGGCCATCGGCCTCCAGACCGCCCTGGAAGCCGCTCTGGACGCCTCCCCGGGGAGCTCCGGGCCCTGATCCGGGCGGCCGGAGCAAGGCCCGCGCGGTGCTCGCGCGGGCCTTCGGGAGCCCGGCGCGGCACGCATGTCCGCGCGGCCGGATACCCTGGAGGGCGATTTCCCCTTGCCCCCGACTCTGAGGACCGAAGAGCGCCGTGTTCGATACTCTCTCCGACCGCTTGGCGAACACCTTCAAGACCTTGCGGGGCAAGGGTCGTCTCAGCGAGGCGGACATCGACGGCGCGGCCCGCGAGATCCGCATCGCGCTGCTGGAGGCGGACGTCGCCCTCCCGGTGGTGCGGGCGTTCATCGCCAGCGTCAAGGAGCGGGCGCGCGGCGCCGAGGTCTCCAAGGCGCTGAACCCCTCGCAGCAGGTCATCAAGATCGTCAACGAGGAGCTGGTCCAGATCCTCGGCGGCGAGACCCGCCGTCTGCGGTTCGCCAAGCAGCCCCCGACCGTGATCATGCTCGCGGGTCTCCAGGGCGCCGGTAAGACCACCCTCGCGGGCAAGCTGGGCCGCTGGCTCAAGGCCCAGGGCCACTCCCCGCTGCTGGTCGCCTGTGACCTCCAGCGTCCGAACGCGGTCAACCAGCTGTCCGTCGTCGCCGAGCGCGCCGGCGTGGCCGTGTACGCCCCCCAGCCGGGCAATGGCGTGGGCGACCCCGTCCAGGTGGCCAAGGACTCCATCGAGCACGCCCGGGCCAAGCAGTACGACGTGGTCGTCGTCGACACCGCCGGTCGCCTGGGCATCGACCAGGAACTGATGCAGCAGGCCGCGGACATCCGTGACGCGGTCACCCCGGACGAGATCCTCTTCGTCGTCGACGCCATGATCGGCCAGGACGCGGTCAACACCGCCGAGGCGTTCCGTGACGGCGTCGGCTTCGACGGCGTGGTGCTGTCCAAGCTGGACGGCGACGCCCGCGGTGGCGCCGCCCTCTCCATCGCCCACGTCACCGGCCGTCAGATCATGTTCGCCTCCAACGGCGAGAAGCTGGACGAGTTCGACGCGTTCCACCCGGACCGCATGGCGTCCCGCATCCTCGGCATGGGCGACGTGCTCTCGCTGATCGAGAAGGCCGAGCAGACCTTCAGCCAGGAAGAGGCCGCCAAGATGGCCTCCAAGCTGGCGAGCAGCAAGGGCAAGGACTTCACCCTGGACGACTTCCTGGCCCAGATGGAGCAGGTCAGGAAGATGGGCTCGATCTCCAAGCTGCTGGGGATGCTGCCGGGCATGGCCCAGATGAAGGACCAGATCAACAGCATCGACGAGCGCGACGTGGACCGTACCGCCGCGATCATCAAGTCGATGACGCCGGCCGAGCGCGCCGAGCCGACGATCATCAACGGCTCGCGCCGGGCCCGCATCGCCCGGGGTTCGGGCGTCGAGGTCAGTGCGGTGAAGAGCCTGGTGGAGCGGTTCTTCGAGGCGCGGAAGATGATGTCGCGGATGGCACAGGGCGGGGGAATGCCCGGTATGCCGGGGATGCCGGGCATGGGTGGCGGTCCGGGCCGGCAGAAGAAGCAGCAGAAGCAGGCCAAGGGCAAGCGCCGCAGCGGCAACCCGATGAAGCGGAAGGCCGAGGAGCAGGCCGCCGCCGACCGCCGCGAGCAGGCCGCGCAGGGCGGTGCCTTCGGGCTCCCCGCCGATGCGCAGGCCCAGGACTTCGAGCTCCCGGACGAGTTCAAGAAGTTCATGCGCTGAGGCGGGCCGGCCCCGGGCCGGTCGGTGACGGGCAGGGTTTCGAACGGTGTCGGCAGCCGCGTTCCGCGCGGATGCCGACACCGTTCTTCTCGCTTAACGTCCCCGTATGAGCAACCCTGTGCCACCGCGTCGGGCCCCCGACGACCCGTGGCGCTCCGAGGGGGCGCCCCCGCCCCCGCCGCCCCGGAAGAAGATGCCCGGCGGCTGGTGGGGGCTCATCCTCATGGCCGTCGTGGTCTATCTGATCACCAGCCTGGTCATCTCGTTGATCCGCTCGGGCACCAAGGAGCCCACGATCTCCTACACGGAGTTCAGCAAGCAGGTAGCGGCGGGGAACATCGCGAAGATCTACTCCAAGGACGAGTCGATCGAGGGGGAGCTCAAGACGAAGGCGCCGCTGCCCGACGGCGACGGCGACTACACCAAGTTCATGACGCAGCGGCCGGCCTTCGCCACGGACGACCTGTGGGGCGAGCTCAGCCGGCAGAACGTCACCGTCACCGCCGAACCGGTGGTGCAGAAGACCAGCTTCTGGCCCAGCCTGCTGATCGCCTTCCTGCCGATACTGCTGCTGATCGCGGTCTGGGTGTACGCCGCCCGACGGATGGGTGCCGCACTCGGCAGCGGCGGGGTCCTCGGCCGCAAGGAGCCGCCGAAGCCCGTCGCGCTGCTGCCGGGCAAGCGGACCACCTTCGCGGACGTCGCCGGGATCGACGAGGTCGAGGGGGAGCTCAACGACGTCGTCGACTTCCTGAAGAACCCCGACGCCTACCGCCGGATGGGTGCCCGGATGCCCGGCGGCGTGCTGCTGGCCGGCCCGCCCGGCACCGGCAAGACGCTGCTCGCCCGCGCGGTGGCCGGCGAGGCGGGGGTGCCGTTCTTCTCCGCGTCCGCGTCCGAGTTCATCGAGATGATCGTGGGCGTGGGCGCCGGGCGGGTGCGGGAGCTGTTCTCGGAAGCCCGCAAGGTCGCCCCCGCGATCGTCTTCATCGACGAGATCGACACCATCGGCCGGGTGCGCGGCGGCGGCGCGGGGCTGGGCGGGCACGACGAGCGGGAGCAGACGCTCAATCAGATCCTCACCGAGATGGACGGCTTCACCGGCTCCGAAGGCGTGGTCGTGCTCGCCGCCACCAACCGCGCGGACGTCCTCGACCCGGCGCTGACCAGGCCCGGTCGCTTCGACCGGGTCGTCCAGGTCTCGCCCCCGGACCGACCAGGACGGGAGGCGATCTTGCGGATCCACACCCGCGAGATCCCGCTCGGCACCGACGTCGACCTCGCCCAGATCGCCGCGTCCACCCCCGGCATGACCGGCGCCGACCTCGCCAACCTGGCGAACGAGGCGGCGCTGATCGCCGTGAAGCGCAAGCAGACCGCGGTGTCGCAGGCGGACCTGTCCAGCGCGCTGGAGAAGGTGCAGCTCGGGGCGGAGCGTCCGTTGGTGCTGGCGCCGGACGAGCGCCGGCGCACCGCGTACCACGAGAGCGGCCACGCCTTGCTCGGCATGCTCCAGCCCGGCGCCGACCCGGTCCGCAAGGTGACGATCGTGCCGCGCGGCCGGGCGCTCGGCGTCACGCTGTCCACGCCGGAGGCGGACAAGTACGCGTACACGGAGCCGTACCTGCGCGGCCGGATCATCGGCGCGCTCGGCGGGATGGCGGCCGAGCACGTCGTCTTCGGAGTGGTCACCACCGGCGCGGAGAGCGACCTGGAGCAGGTCACTGCGCTGGCCCGGGGCATGGTCGGGCGCTGGGGGATGAGCGAGCGGGTGGGGCGGCTCTCCGCGATCCCCCACGACGCCCAGGTGCCGTACGGGCTGTCCGCCGCCCCCGAGACGCTGGACTCGGTGGACCACGAGATGCGGCGGATCGTCGACGAGTGCTACGAGAGCGCCTGCAACCAGCTGAGGGAGCACCGCGACCGGTTGGACGCCCTGGCCGCGGCGCTGCTGGCGAACGAGACGCTGGACGAGGAGGCGGCGTACCGGGCGGCGGGCATCCCGCGGCTGGCGAAGGGTGACGCCTGATCGCGGCCGTCTGGTCGGCGACGCCTGATCCTGTGCCCCGGCTGCCCCGGCTGTCCCGTGCGTCCCGGGCCTGCCCGGTCCCGTCCGCAGTTGGCCGATCTTGTTCCCGCGTCCGCCCTCGCTCGGCGGTCCGCTTCGATACGGTGAAGGTGCCCCGTCGCGGGCGCCCACACCGTTCGCCCCACCGGGTGCTACGTACCACCTTGGTGGGAGCTGTGAGGCTTCTCCGCACATCGGCGTACCCGCCCTCGTCGGAACCCATCAACGTCAACTGACGGGTACGTGCAAAATATTTGAGATGCCCCGGAATGGAACCGTGGGCGCTTCCGGCTCGTTATCACGACGTGAGCACGACACCACCTGTTCTCGCCGCAGAGCTGGCACAGGCGTGGGCCGACATTCAGCGGCACCACCCTGAACTGCCAGATCTCGCCGCGCCAGAGTCCCTGATCGGAGAGTCGTCGTCCGCGTGCGGCGGTGAGCTCTCCTTCGAACGACTGCTCCATGAGGCAGTCCACGGCATCGCCGCCGCGCGAGGTGTCCGCGACACCTCCCGCGCCGGCCGCTACCACAACCGTCGATTCCTGGCCATCGCCGAGGAAATGGGCCTCGACCACGCCGAGGAGCCGCATCCCAGCAGCGGTTTCTCGCTGGTCGCGCTCAGTCCTGAGGCGAAGCGCCGCTACCGCCCCACGATCGAGAGACTGCAGCGCGCCCTGAAGGCGCACACGGTCGCCACGGCGTCCGACACCAAGCGTTCCTTCCGCGGACCGGCCGCCCGGCACGGCTCCTCGGGCGGGGGCGTCCGGGTGAAGGCCGTCTGCGACTGCGGTCGCAACGTCCGCGTCGTGCCGTCGGTCCTCGCCCAGGCGCCCATCGTCTGCGGCGGCTGCGGCAAGCCGTTCCGCATTCCCGAACCCGTCGCCGCGGCGAGCTGACCCCTCGGCCGGCCGCCTGACGGGGGCGGCGCAGGTCCGGGGGGAAGCGCGTCATCGGCGTGTGGCACAATGGCTAGCTGTACTCGACGGCCGTACAGGACCCCTCTCTCCTCCGGCTGACGCGTCCATCGGGCACCCGAGTACCGCAACCCCACGTGGCATCTCGTTGTGCCCAACCACGTCAAGACCAGGAGACACCACTTCCGTGGCAGTCAAGATCAAGCTGAAGCGTCTGGGCAAGATCCGTTCGCCTCACTACCGCATCGTCGTCGCCGACTCCCGCACCCGCCGTGACGGCCGGGCCATCGAGGAGATCGGTCTGTACCACCCGGTGCAGAACCCCTCGCGCATCGAGGTCAACTCGGAGCGTGCGCAGTACTGGCTGTCCGTCGGCGCCCAGCCGACCGAGCCGGTCCTCGCGATCCTGAAGCTCACTGGCGACTGGCAGAAGCACAAGGGTCTGCCGGCCCCGGAGAAGCCGCTGCTGGTGGCTGAGCCGAAGGCCGACAAGCGCGCCGCGTTCGACGAGTTCGCCAAGTCCCTGGAGGGCGGCGAGCCCAAGGGCGAGGCGATCACCCAGAAGGCCAAGAAGTCCGACAAGAAGGCGGACGAGGCGGCTGACGCCGCTGGTGCCGCCGAGTCCACCGAGGGCTGATCATGCTCGAAGAGGCCCTCGAACACCTCGTCAAGGGCATCGTCGACAACCCGGACGACGTGCAGGTCGCCTCGCGCAACCTGCGCCGCGGGCGGGTGCTGGAGGTTCGGGTGCACCCCGACGACCTCGGTAAGGTGATCGGCCGCAACGGCCGCACCGCGCGCGCCCTGCGCACCGTCGTGGGCGCCATCGGCGGCCGTGGCATCCGTGTCGACCTCGTCGACGTGGACCAGGTCCGCTGAGCAGTTGAACACCGGCTCGGGCCGGGGGAGGCCGTCCGCCTCCCCCGGCCCGACGTCGTATGGGCCCGAAGGCGGCCCGGACCCCGGAGCCCTGGCCCTCGGTGGCATCCACCGGCATCCGGTGGCACATTCGGTGACAAACGGTGACAGGAGAGAGCGAAGTGCAGTTGGTAGTCGCCCGGGTCGGCCGCGCCCACGGGATCAGGGGCGAGGTCACCGTCGAGGTGCGCACGGACGAGCCGGAGCTTCGACTCGGCCCCGGCGCCGTCCTGGCCACCGATCCGGCGAGCGCGGGCCCGCTGACGATCGAGGAGGGGCGGGTGCACAGCGGCCGGCTGCTGCTGCGGTTCGCCGGCGTGCGCGACCGCAACGGCGCGGAGGCCCTGCGCAACGTCCTGCTGATCGCCGACGTGGACCCGGACGAGACCCCCGACGACCCCGACGAGTACTACGACCACCAGCTCGTCGACCTCGACGTCGTCCTCGCCGACGGCACCGAGATCGGTCGGATCGCCGAGGTCAGCCATCTGCCGTCGCAGGACCTCTTCATCGTCGAGCGGCCCGACGGCTCCGAGGTGCTGATCCCCTTCGTCGCGGAGATCGTCACCTCCGTCGACCTGGACGCGCAGCGCGCCGTCGTCGAGCCGCCGCCGGGGCTCATCGACGACCGCGCGGAGATCGCCTCGACCCGTGACGCAGACGCTTCCGTCGACGCGGACGCCTCCCGCGACGCGAGCGATGCGAGTGCTTCGGGGAGCGCGGACGCCTCGGGGAACGATGGCGCTTCAGGGAACGCGGGCGCTTCAGGGGATGCGAAGTAATGCGGCTCGACGTCGTCACGATCTTCCCCGAGTACCTGGAGCCGCTGAACGTCTCCCTGGTCGGCAAGGCCCGCGCCCGCGGCCAGCTCGACGTCCGCGTGCACGACCTGCGCCACTGGACGTACGACCGGCACAGCACGGTCGACGACACCCCCTACGGCGGCGGCCCCGGCATGGTCATGAAGACCGAGCCCTGGGGGGACGCGCTGGACTCGGCGATCGCCGACGGTTACGAGGCCGGGGCCCACGAGCCCGTCCTGGTCGTCCCCACCCCCAGTGGCCGCCCCTTCACCCAAGAGGTCGCCGTCGCCCTCGCGCGTCAACCCTGGTTGATCTTCACCCCCGCCCGTTACGAGGGCATCGACCGCCGCGTCATGGACGAGTACGCCACCCGGATGCCCGTCCACGAGGTGTCCATCGGCGACTACGTTCTCGCGGGCGGCGAAGCGGCCGTCCTCGTCATCACCGAGGCGGTCGCCCGACTGCTCCCCGGCGTCCTCGGCAACGCCGAGTCGCACCAGGACGACTCCTTCGCCCCCGGGGCGATGGAGAACCTCCTCGAAGGGCCCGTCTACACCAAGCCGCCGAGCTGGCGCGGGCGCCCGGTGCCCGACGTGCTCACCAGCGGCCACCACGGCAAGATCGCCCGTTGGCGCAGGGACGAGGCGCTGCGGCGCACCGCCCGCAACCGCCCCGATCTCATCGAGCGCTGCGATCCGGCCGCCTTCGACCGCAAGGACCGCGAGGTCCTGTCCATCCTGGGCTGGGCCCCCGAACCCGAGGGCCGATTTTGGCGCAGGCCCGGGGCCGTGGAAGAATAGGCCGCTGCCGTCCGTCCGGCGCGCGCCCCTGCCACAGGGGGACACGACGCCCGCCCCGACGGGACGGCCACCTGAAGCTCATCCTTCTCTCCCGCCGATGACCTGTGGCATTGGCGAAGAAAGCAGACACGACATGTCGCACGTGCTCGACGCCGTCAACGCCGCCTCGCTGCGGACCGATGTCCCGGCCTTCCGTCCCGGTGACACCGTGAACGTCCACGTTCGCGTCATCGAGGGCAACCGCTCCCGTATCCAGCAGTTCAAGGGTGTCGTCATCCGCCGCCAGGGCGCGGGCGTCAGCGAGACCTTCACCGTCCGGAAGGTCTCCTTCTCCGTCGGCGTCGAGCGCACCTTCCCGGTGCACAGCCCGATCTTCGAGAAGATCGAGCTCGTCACCCGTGGTGACGTCCGCCGCGCCAAGCTGTACTACCTCCGTGAGCTGCGCGGCAAGGCCGCGAAGATCAAGGAGAAGCGGGACAACTGATCCCGCGGCGCCACTGGCGCCCCCCGGTCCCCGGTCGGTTCAACCGGGCGGCCCGGGACGACGGGGGTCCACAGCCCGGGCGGCTAGGCTTCGCCCTTGATGGACACCGAATCGACACGTACGGAGCGCGACCGCTCTTCCGGCCCCGACGGTGGGGAACCCACCGCGGAGGCCCCCGACACCGGGGTCACCCCCGCTGGCGGGGCGGACCCCGAGACCGGGGCCGAGGAAGAGGGGTCGCGCTCCGTGCGTTCCGGGTGGACGTCCTGGCGCACCGCGGCCCTGCTGGGCGTCGTCTGCCTCGGCGCCACACTGCTGATCAGTCGGTTTGTCGTACAGCCCTTCCACATCCCCAGCGACTCCATGGAACCCACGCTGCGGACCGGGGACCGGGTCTTGGTCAACAAACTGGCGTACCGTTTCGATTCGGCACCCGAACGCGGTGACCTGATCGTGTTCGACGGCACCGGCTCCTTCGTACGAGAGGGGGCGCAGGAGAACCCGGTCCAGGCGGCGACCCGGGAGGCGCTGGCCGCCCTGGGCCTCGCGGAGCCCGCGGAGACGGACTTCGTCAAACGGGTCGTGGGCGTGGGCGGCGACCGGGTGATCTGCTGTGACAAGGGGGGCAGGATCACGGTGAACGGCGCCGCGCTCGACGAGGGGTACCTGAAGCCCGGCGACGCTCCTTCCGAGGTCGCCTTCGACATCGTCGTCCCCGAGGGCACCCTGTGGGTGATGGGGGACCACCGCTCGAACTCCCGGGACTCCCGCGACCACCTCGGCGACCCCGGCGGCGGCATGGTGCCCGTGGAGAAGGTCATCGGGCGCGCCGACTGGATCGCCTGGCCCGTCGGCCGCTGGCAGTCCCTGGAGCGTACGGACGTCTTCGCACGGGTGCCGGACGTAGGGGCGCAGCCGGCCACGGGGGCGTCCCCGGGCGGGCGGCCCCATGGGTAGGCGCGGGCGGCCGGCCGGCCACCGCGCCGACGAGCCGCTGCCCACCGGGACCAGGTCGACGGACGGCGCCCAGCCGCTGCCGGGCCGGGCGGAGCGGCGCAAACTGGCCCGCAAGGTCAAGCGCAGACGGCGCAGGTCGGCCCTGAAGGAGATCCCCCTCCTGATCGGTGTGGCGCTGGCGATCGCCCTGGTGCTCAAGACCTTCCTGGTGCAGGCGTTCGTGATCCCGTCGGGCTCCATGGAGCAGACGATCCGGATCGACGACCGCGTGCTGGTCGACAAGCTCACCCCCTGGTTCGGCGCGGAGCCCGAGCGCGGAGAGGTGGTCGTCTTCAAGGACCCCGGCGGCTGGCTCCCGAGCGAACAGGTCGCGCAGAAGAAGGACGACCCGGTCGGGATCAAGCAGATCAAGCAGGGGCTGACCTTCATCGGGCTGCTGCCGTCGGACGACGAGCAGGACCTGATCAAACGGGTCGTCGCGGTCGGCGGCGACACGGTGAAGTGTTGCGACCGCGACGGTCGCGTCACGGTCAACGGCGTCCCGCTGATCGAGTCCTACGTGAACGCGGGGAACGCGCCCTCGGCGCAGAGCTTCGAGGTGAAGGTCCCGCCGGGGCGGATCTTCGTGATGGGGGACCACCGGGCGAACTCCGCGGACTCCCGCGCCCACCTCGACGAGGAGGACCAGGGGACGGTCTCCGTGGACGAGGTGGTGGGACGGGCGGTCGTCGTCGCCTGGCCGGTCAAGCACTGGACCAGGCTCGACGAGCCCGAGACGTACGCCTCCGTGCCGAACGCGCGTCCGGGAGAGGGCGCGGCACTGGGTGCGTCGCATACCCTGTCGTACCAGGACCGGAAAGGAACGGTCCTCGTCCCAAACCTTGCGGAACTCTCGCTCGTTATCGGAGTGGTGGGTCTGTTTCTCCTCCGGAGGTTCCCGGGTTTCCGAGACAGACGGTTCGCACAGAGTGAGGAGTGGATGTGGGGGACGTTGCGGTCGGCGCACGGTCCGGACAAGGACAGCCGGAAGACAGGCCCCAGGGCCCGACGGAGTCTTCCGCTTCGTCGGAGTCTGCGACGTCGGCGGCCTCGTCGAGGAACTCCGCGTCCGTGACGGACGCCACGGTGGGGAGCGCCACGGGCGCCGCCGGAGGCGACGGGGGTGCTTCCGGCGGCACCGGGGTGCCGGGTCCGTCGTCAGGAGGCGTCGCCTTCTCCAAGCCCCCGGGGGCTTCGGGGGCGGACGGTACGGGCGGCACCGCGGGTGCCGCCGGCGCTTCGGGCGCTTCCGGCGGGGACGCCTCGTCCGGTGACGGCTTCGGGGACGACGACGGCGACGGCTCGGGCAATACCCGACGCAAGGCGCAGCGGTCGTTCTGGAAGGAGCTGCCGATCCTGATCGGCATCGCCCTGGTCCTGGCGCTGATCATCAAGACCTTCCTGGTCCAGGCGTTCTCCATCCCTTCGGACTCCATGCAGAACACCCTGCAGCGGGGCGACCGGGTGCTGGTGGACAAGCTCACGCCCTGGTTCGGCTCCGAGCCCGAGCGCGGCGAGGTCGTCGTCTTCCACGACCCGGGCGGCTGGCTGGAGGGCGAGCCGACGCCCGAGCCGAATGCGGTGCAGAAGTTCCTCAGCTTCATCGGTCTGATGCCGTCGTCCGAGGAGAAGGACCTGATCAAGCGGACGATCGCGATCGGTGGCGACACCGTGGAGTGCAAGAAGGGCGGCCCCGTCAAGGTCAACGGGAAGCCGCTCGACGAGCCGTACGTCTTCCCCGGTGACACGCCCTGCGACGACCAGCCCTTCGGGCCGTTCAAGGTGCCCGAGGACAAGATCTGGGTGATGGGCGACCACCGCTCCAACTCCCGTGACTCCCGGTACCACACCGAGGACGCGAACGGCGGGTTCGTGCCGGTGGACAAGGTCGTCGGCCGTGCCTTCGTGGTGGCCTGGCCGGTGAACCGCTGGTCGACCCTCCCGATCCCCGACACGTACGACCAGCCGGGCATCAACGACAAGGCGGCGTCCATCGCCGCCTCGTCCGCACCGCTGGTCATGGGCGCCCTGGGCGCCGTGCCGATCGTGCTGTGGCGGCGACGGAGGCTGACCGCAGGGGATACCGCCCGGTAGGGTGCCGTCCCAGGTCACGGGTGCGCGGGCGGGCCGTGCATCGGCGGGGACCTTCGACGTGGGGGCCTGGGATGGGAAAGGGAGCTTCGGAAGACGGCCACGGTCGGCTCGGCAGCGTGCTGTCGGGGCTGGCCGTGGCCGTCGGCTGTGTGCTCTTCCTCGGAGGTTTCGTCTGGGGGGCCGTGGTCTACCAGCCGTACACCGTGCCGACGGACTCGATGGCTCCGTCCGTGGACGTGGGGGACCGGGTGCTGGCGGAGCGGATCGACGGCGCCGAGGTGCGGCGCGGTGACGTCGTGGTCTTCCGGCAGTCCGAGTGGGGCGACATGCCGATGGTGAAGCGCGTCGTCGGGGTCGGCGGCGACACGGTCTCCTGCTGCGGAGCGGACGGCAAGCTCACGGTGAACGGCCGGCAGATCGAGGAATCGTATCTTCGGGCGGACGGGCCGGCGTCGCCCACCCGCTTCACCGCGACCGTTCCCGAGGGGCAGCTCTTCATGCTCGGTGACGACCGGACGTCGTCGCTGGACTCCCGCACCCGCCTGCAGGACGCGGCGCAGGGATCCGTGCCGCGCTCGGCGGTGGAGGCGCGGTTGGACGCGGTGGCGTGGCCGCTGCCGGGGGACATCCTGGAGCGCCCCGAAGGGTTCGAAGCGCTGTCGGGCGGGACCTCAGAGATGGGGCCGGTGAAGCTGCTCCTGGTGTCGGTGGCCACCGGTGCCGCACTGATCTTCGCCGGGGCGGCCTACGGGCCGGTGGCGCGGATGCGCGCACGTCGACGGCGGGGGAGCAGGCGGGGAGAGGTGGCGGCGGATGTCGGGTGACACGGGAGGCGCGGGGAGCGCGGGACGCCCCGGGAGCGCCGACGGCTCTGAGGGGCGCGAGGGCGTTGAGGGGCGCGATGGCTTGGTGGACTTCGAGGGCTTCGTGGGCTTCGGCGGAGAGCTGCGAAAGGCTGCCCGGGTGGTCCTGCTCGACTCCCAGGACCGCATCTTGCTGATGCACGGCAACGAGCCGGGCGACCCGGCCGACCACTGGTGGTTCACACCGGGCGGCGGGCTGGAGGAGGGCGAGACGTGGGCCGAGGCCGCCCTGCGGGAACTGGCCGAGGAGACCGGCGTCACCGAGGTCGAACTGGGTCCGGTCCTGTGGCTGCGTAGGTGTTCCTTTCCCTTCGACGGGCGCCGCTGGGAGCAGGACGAGTGGTACTTCCTGGCCCGCACCGACCAGACGGGCACCGGGCCGCTCGGCCTGACGGAGCTGGAGCGGCGCAGCGTCACGGGGTCGAGGTGGTGGACCTCCGCCGAACTGGCGTCGACGCGTGAGACGGTGTACCCGACCAGGCTCGCCGAGCTGCTGCGCACGCTGCTCGACGAGGGTCCTCCGCCGGTGCCGGTGGTCTTGGCCCCCGAAATCGCCTAGGGGCGGGAGTGACTGGAGCACAATAGGGGGACGCACGGCTGAAGGGGAACATGCCATGAGCGCCGAGGACCTCGAAAAGTACGAGACCGAGATGGAGCTGAAGCTCTACCGGGAGTACCGGGACGTCGTCGGACTGTTCAAGTACGTGATCGAAACCGAGCGTCGCTTCTATCTCACCAATGACTACGAGATGCAGGTCCACTCGGTGCAGGGGGAGGTCTTCTTCGAGGTCTCGATGGCAGATGCGTGGGTCTGGGACATGTATCGCCCGGCCAGGTTCGTGAAGCAGGTACGTGTCCTCACGTTCAAGGACGTGAACATCGAGGAGCTGAACAAGAGCGACCTCGAACTGCCGAGCGGCTGAGTCGGCGGGCGGGCGACACGGGGGCCGGTGGGGTTCGGTGGGGGGAGGGGCGGGTGGAACCGCCCGTTCGGGTGACGAGGTTGTCCACAAACATCGGCTCATCCACCAAGATCCACTTGTGAGTGGCGGTCGCGTCATCGTCGGTACCAGGAGGTGGTGCCGAGATGAACGCGACCGGGGCACTGGGGAAGTACGGCGAGGGACTGGCTGCGCGGCTGCTGGCGGAGTCCGGCATGCAGGTCCTCGCGAGGAACTGGCGGTACGGACGCGCGGGGGAGATCGACATCGTCGCCCGTGACGGCGACACCGTGGTGGTCTGCGAGGTGAAGACGCGCAGGGCGGGCCCCTTCGAGCATCCGATGGAGGCGATGACCCCGGCCCGGCTGGACCGGCTGAGGCGATTGGCCGAGGGCTGGCTTGAGCGGCACGGGGAAGCGCCACCGGGCGGGGTCCGGATCGACCTCGTGGGAGTGGTGGTCCCCCAGCGCGGCGCCCCCGTGCTGGAGCACGCTCGGGGGGTGGCGTGATGGCGTTCGCGCGTGCGTGTTCCGTGGCGCTGGTGGGCGTCGAGGGCGTGGTGGTGGAGGTCCAGGCGGACCTGGAGCCGGGCGTGGCCGCGTTCACGCTGGTCGGGCTGCCGGACAAGAGCCTGGTGGAGAGCCGTGACCGGGTGCGGGCCGCGGTGGTGAACTCCGGTGCCGAATGGCCGCAGCGCAAGCTCACCGTGGGGCTCAGTCCGGCGTCCGTGCCCAAGAGCGGCAGCGGGTTCGACCTGGCGGTGGCCTGTGCCGTCCTCGGGGCGTCCGAGCGGGTCGATCCACGCTCCATCGCGGATCTGGTGCTCATCGGAGAGCTCGGGCTGGACGGCCGGGTGCGGCCGGTGCGCGGGGTGCTCCCGGCGGTGCTGGCCGCCGCCGAGGCCGGGTACAGCCAGGTGGTGGTCCCCGAGCAGACCGTCGGGGAGGCGTCGTTGGTGCCGGGTGTCTCGGTGCTCGGGGTGCGGAGCCTGCGCCAGTTGATCGCAGTGCTGAACGATGAACCGGTGCCGGTGGAAGAGCCCGCTCCGGAAGGTCCGGACCCGATGCTGGCCGGGCTGATGGTGCCCGGGGCGGGGGTCGGGACCGGGCTTGCGGCGGCGCCCGGCGAGGGACCCGACCTCGCGGACGTGGCCGGGCAGCGCATGGCCCGGCTGGCGCTGGAGGTGGCGGCTGCGGGCGGCCATCACCTGCTGCTGACCGGCCCGCCCGGTGCGGGCAAGACGATGCTCGCGGAGCGGCTGGTCGGCGTGCTGCCGGCGCTGACGCGCCAGGAGTCGTTGGAGGTCACCGCGGTGCATTCGGTCGCCGGGATCCTGCCGCCCGGCCAGCCCTTGGTGAGCCGGCCGCCGTACTGCGCGCCGCACCACTCGGCGACGATGCCCTCGCTCGTCGGCGGTGGCAACGGGCTGCCGAGGCCGGGCGCGGTGTCCCTGGCTCATCGCGGAGTGCTCTTCCTTGACGAGGCGCCCGAGTTCGCCAGCAAGGTGCTGGATGCCCTGCGTCAGCCGTTGGAGGCGGGGCACGTGGTGGTGGCCCGTAGTGGGGGAGTGGTCCGGCTCCCGGCCAGGTTCCTGATGGTCCTCGCCGCGAATCCGTGTCCCTGCGGCCAGCACACCGCGCAGGGAGCGGGCTGCGAGTGCCCGCCCTCGGTGATCCGGCGGTACGCGGCCAGGCTTTCCGGTCCCCTGCTCGACCGGGTCGACCTACGGGTCGAGGTCGAGCCGGTGCACCGGCGGGATCTGCTGGCACAGGGCGGTCGGGGCGAGACGAGCGCGGAGGTGGCCGAGCGGATCCGAGTGGCCAGGGAGCGCACCTGCGCCCGGCTCGACGGCACGCCCTGGACGGTCAACGGCGAAGTCCCCGGCCATGAGTTGCGCACCCGCTGGCCCGTCGCACCGGGTGCACTCGCCGCGCCGGAGCGGGACTTGGAGCGCGGCCTGCTCACCGCCCGGGGCCTGGACCGGGTCCTGCGGGTCGCCTGGACCATCGCCGACCTGGCCGGCCGCGACCGCCCCGGGGCGCAGGACGTCGAGTTGGCCCTGGAGCTGCGTACGGGAGTGTCGCGCGGTGCTCCCCTCCCGGTTGGCGCGGGAGGCACCCGATGAGGCGCGGCGCCCTGCAAGTGCCGCGCCCCCAGCGGGCGGCCGGGCCACCGGCTCCTGTCGGTCACCGTCAGTGGTGGCGGCCCGGTTCGAGCCGGGGGCCGGGGGTGGATGCGCGATGACGGCGATCGAGGACCGGGAGCGCATCGCCCGGGCCGCGCTGACCCGGGTGATCGAGCCCGGGGACGAGAGCGGCGGCAGATGGCTCGGCCGCTTCGGGGCGGTGGGGCTGATGGACCGGCTGACCGCGATGGAGGTCGATGAAACGACGCTGCCCGGTGCGTCACAGCGGCGGCTGACCAGCTATCGGACGCGGGCGTCTGCCGCCGACCCGCAGCGGGACCTGGAGGCCATCGCGAAGGTGGGCGGCCGGTTCGTGTGCCCGGGCGACGGCGAGTGGCCGACCCAGCTCGACGACCTCGGGGGCGCCCGCCCGATCGGGCTCTGGGTCAAGGGCGGTGCCCAGCTGCGGACCTGGGCGGTGCGCTCGGTCGCCGTCGTCGGCGCCCGGGCGTGCACGCCCTACGGGGCGCACATGGCGGGGATCCTCGGCAGCGGGCTCGCGGAGCGCGGCTGGGTCGTGGTGTCGGGCGCGGCGTTCGGGATCGACGGCGCCGCCCATCGGGGCGCACTGTCCGCGGGCGGCGCCACCGTCGCCGTACTGGCCTGCGGGGTGGACGTCGCCTACCCGCCGGGCCACGCCGAGCTGATCCGACGCATCGGTGAACAGGGCTTGGTCGTCGGTGAGTTGCCTCCAGGCGGCCATCCGACCCCGCGCCGGTTCATCCTGCGGAACAGAGTCATTGCCGCACTCACCCGCGGCACGGTCGTCGTCGAGGCCGAGTATCGAAGTGGGGCCCTCGCCACCGCCCGGCGCGCAGCGGAGTTGGGGCGGCATGTGATGGGTGTGCCCGGCCCCGTGACCAGCGGGCCCTCGGCCGGTGTGCACGAACTGCTTCGTGGTGAGGGGACGCTGGTCACCGACGCCGACGAGGTGGTCGAACTGGTGGGAGACATAGGTGAGTTGGCGCCGGAGCGTCAGGGTGACGTTCGCCCACGGGACCTCCTCGACCCCGTCAGCGCTCGGGTCCTCGAAGCCTTCCCTGCGCGCGGGGAGGTCGACGCGGCGGGGCTCGCCCGCGACGCCGGCGCCACGACTGATGAAACGCTCGGCAGGCTGTATGAACTACACGCCCTGGGCTTCGTCGAACGGGCGGGCGGGCGTTGGCGATTGGCGCATCGAGTGCAGGGCGGGCCGAAAGCGCGGCGAGGCGATTCTTGATTTGGAGCATTCGGGTGAAAAAGTGATGGGGGCGACCTTTGCGGTGTCCTCCGCCGCGCCGGAAGGACTGGCACGTGTACAGCCGACGACGGTTCCACGGCGCAGATCACGGCCCGCACCGCGCACGAGGCCGCCGCAACCTTCGCCCACCGCGACCACGCAGTCACGCTACGCTCACATTCCCGCCCCAAGACACCCGCCCCTCGTCGAGTTCACCCGCACCGAGTCCCCCTCTTCAGCAGAACGGCTCAAGGCAACGCATGCCCCAGCACACCTCCGGGTCTGATCGCGCGGCAGTGCCATCCCCTGCCCGTGGCACCGCGCGGCCCCCCGCTCCCTCGTCGCTTGAGGAGTTGTGGCAGTCGTACAAGGCCACCGGGGACGAGCGGCTGCGTGAGCAGTTGATCTTGCACTACTCGCCGTTGGTGAAGTACGTCGCGGGCCGGGTCAGCGTCGGGTTGCCGTCGAACGTGGAGCAGGCGGACTTCGTCTCGTCCGGCATCTTCGGACTCATCGACGCCATCGAGAAGTTCGACATCGAGCGGTCCATCAAGTTCGAGACGTACGCCATCACCCGGATCCGGGGCGCGATGATCGACGAACTGCGCGCCCTGGACTGGATCCCGCGCTCGGTGCGTCAGAAGGCGCGCGCCGTCGAGCGGGCGTACGCCACGCTCGAAGCGCAGTTGCGACGCACGCCCACCGAGGGGGAGGTCGCCTCCGAGATGGACGTCAGCATCGAGGAACTGCACTCCGTTTTCAGCCAGTTGTCCCTGGCGAACGTGGTCGCGCTGGAAGAGCTGCTGCACGTCGGCGGCGAGGGCGGCGACCGACTCAGTCTGATGGACACCCTGGAGGACACCGCGGCGGACGACCCGGTCGAGGTGGCCGAGGACCGCGAGCTGCGTCGACTGCTCGCCCGCGCCATCAACACGCTTCCCGAACGTGAGAAGACCGTCGTCACCCTCTACTACTACGAAGGGCTGACGCTCGCGGAGATCGGCAACGTGCTCGGGGTCACCGAGAGCAGGGTCAGTCAGATCCACACCAAGTCCGTGCTCCAGCTGCGGGCGAAGCTCGCTGACGTGGGTCGTTGAGTCGGAAACGACCCTGCCTCTTGCGCGGCATCCGTAAAGTGGAGGGGTGCCCAGGATTCGAGCGGCCTCCGTGGCCGAGCACCGGACCATGCAGCGCGACGCCCTGCTCGACGCCGCGCGCTCCCTGCTGTCCGAGGGCGGCACGGAGGCATTGACCTTCCCCGCCCTCGCGGAACGCACCGGCTTGGCCAGGTCGTCCGTGTACGAGTACTTCCGCTCCCGCGCCGCAGTCGTCGAGGAACTGTGCGCCGTCGACTTCCCCGTCTGGGCGGCGGAGGTCGAGGCCGCCATGGAGCGGGCCGAGACGGCGGAGGACAAGATCGAGGCGTACGTCCGTCGACAGCTCGACCTCGTGGGCGACCGCAGGCACCGGGCCGTGGTCGCGATCTCCGCGGGAGAGCTGGACGACGGGGCCCGGGAGAAGATCCGTGCGGCGCACGGCGGGCTGATCGCCATGATCGTCGAAGCGCTGGGAGAGCTGGGCCACGAGCAGCCCAGGCTCGCAGCCATGCTGCTCCAGGGCGTGGTCGACGCCGCCGTGCGGCGCATCGAGCTCGGCGCGGCGGAGGAGCCCCAGGTGATCGCCGACGCGGCGGTCTCGATGGCGCTGCGCGGCGTACGGGCCTGACGCCCCGGGCCGCCCGGAGCCAGCGACGGGCCGGCGCACGCTCCGGCCACCGGGGGCCGCCGCCCGCGCGGTAGCGCAACGCCCCGTGCGCCAGCGCCGCTGCTGCGCCCAGCAGCAGCCCGTGCAGCGCTCCGCCCCTCCCGGGGCCCGCGTGTGCCACCGCAGCTGCCACGGGCGCGGGAGCAGACGCGGGCGCCCCGGTCAGCGGGAGCAGCCGGGAGGGGCCGCGGCGCACCATCTCGGGCGGCAGCAGCGAGAGCGGATCCAGATACGTGGAGCCCCGCAACAAACCCCAGTGCAGACAACCGGTCGCACAGTGCCACGGCCCCGCCGCCAGGCGCGCGACGACCTCGCCCGCGACCACCTCCGTCCCCACCGGCAGCAGGGCCTCGACCGGCTGGTACGTCACCCGCAGCGGTGGCTCGCCCGCATCGGCGAGGACCAGTGACAGCACGCCCCGCCCGCCGACCCGCCCCGCGAACGAGACCCGCCCTGCGCCCACCGCCCGCACCTGAGCGCCGGGCGCGGCAGCCAGGTCCACGCCCCGGTGCCCGGCTCCGTACGGCGACGAGGGCGGCTCCCAGCCGCGGACGATCCGGGGCCGAGCCGCACCGGGCGGCCCCTCCGACCCCACGGGCCAGCTCCGCTGCACCCGGCGCGCCCCCTCCGACGCCTCCTGCACCTCCTGCCCGCGCGGCAGCACCGATCCGGCCACCCCCGCCCACGCCGCCGCCCCCGAGCGCCCGGGCCCGGGGGCGAGCACCGACGCCAGCGCGAGCAGCAGCGCGACGATCACTTTCCCGTACGGCTCCTTGCCCGGCAGTCCGTACGGCTCCAGCACTCTGCGGTCCATGCCACGACCGTGCCGCACACCCCCGCACCACAGTGGATCATGCCCCGGATCTGTGGATGACCGGCTCGTTGTGGACAACGCCGTCACCCGTCGGTGTCCGGGTCCCGTACACTTCTTCTGGCGATCCGGGCCACCGGGTCGACTTCGCACGCCCCGCCACCAGTCACCCGTCAGGGTCGGTGGCCGCGCCCCTCGGTCCCTCGCGGCAGGCGCGCCGGGGCGTCAGGACACAACCGAGAAACCAAGGAGATACGGCCATGGCCGTCGTCACGATGCGGGAGCTGCTGGAAAGCGGCGTCCACTTCGGTCACCAGACCCGTCGCTGGAACCCGAAGATGAAGCGCTTCATCTTCACCGAGCGCAACGGCATCTACATCATCGACCTGCTCCAGTCGCTGTCGTACATCGACCGCGCCTACGAGTTCGTCAAGGAGACCGTCGCGCACGGCGGCTCCATCATGTTCGTCGGCACGAAGAAGCAGGCCCAGGAGGCCATCGCCGAGCAGGCGACGCGCGTGGGCATGCCGTACGTCAACCAGCGTTGGCTCGGCGGCATGCTGACCAACTTCTCCACCGTCTACAAGCGGCTGCAGCGCCTCAAGGAGCTGGAGCAGATCGACTTCGAGGACGTGGCCGCCTCCGGCCTGACCAAGAAGGAGCTCCTGGTCCTCTCCCGCGAGAAGGCCAAGCTGGAGAAGACCCTGGGCGGTATCCGCGAGATGCAGAAGGTGCCCAGCGCCGTCTGGATCGTGGACACCAAGAAGGAGCACATCGCGGTCGGCGAGGCCCGCAAGCTCAACATCCCGGTCGTCGCGATCCTCGACACCAACTGCGACCCGGACGAGGTCGACTACAAGATCCCCGGCAACGACGACGCGATCCGTTCCGTCACGCTGCTCACCCGCGTGATCGCCGACGCCGTCGCCGAGGGCCTCATCGCCCGCTCCGGCGTCGCCACCGGTGACTCCAAGCCGGGCGAGAAGGCCGCCGGCGAGCCGCTCGCCGAGTGGGAGCGCGACCTCCTTGAGGGCGAGAAGAAGGCCGACGACGCCGAGGCCGACAAGCCCGCCGAGGGCGAGAAGCCCGCGGAGGCCCCCGCCGCCGCCGAGGCCGAGGCTGAGGCCGAGAAGCCGGCCGCGGACGCCGAGCAGGGCTGACACCGCCCGGCTGAGCCGAGCGGGTGAGGACGGCGGGGGACGGTGTCACCGACACCGCCCCCCGCCGCCCGCCCGTAGATTCCGTCACCGGATCGTCACCGGGTCCACGGACGATCTCCGGATCCGGTCTCGACTTCGATCGACTTCCGACTTTCGAGAAAAGACTCAAGGACATGGCGAACTACACCGCCGCTGACGTCAAGAAGCTCCGCGAGCTCACCGGCGCCGGCATGATGGACTGCAAGAAGGCGCTGGACGAGGCCGACGGCAACGTCGACAAGGCCGTCGAGCTGCTGCGCGTCAAGGGCCAGAAGGGCGTCGCCAAGCGCGAGGGCCGCAGCGCGGAGAACGGCGCCGTCGTCTCCCTCATCTCGGACGACAAGACCTCCGGCGTCCTGCTGGAGCTGAAGTGCGAGACGGACTTCGTCGCCAAGGGCGAGAAGTTCATGGCCGTCGCCAACGCCCTGGCCGCGCACGTCGCCGCGACCTCCCCGGCCGACCTGGAGGCCCTGCTCGCCTCCGAGATCGAGGCCGGCAAGACCGTCCAGGCGTACGTCGACGAGGCCAACGCCAACCTCGGCGAGAAGATCGTCC
The DNA here is from genome assembly GCF_040643215.1 of Streptomyces sp. NPDC047315. Lineage (NCBI taxonomy): Bacteria > Bacillati > Actinomycetota > Actinomycetes > Kitasatosporales > Streptomycetaceae > Streptomyces > Streptomyces sp. NPDC047315. Next base: position 84,526 of record NZ_JBEYTZ010000018.1, read on the forward strand.
TCGACCGCTTCGCGCAGTTCTCCGGTGCGTACGTCGGCGTCTACATGCACCGCACCATGCCCGACCTGCCGCCGCAGGTCGGCGTCCTGGTCGAGCTGAGCGCCGAGAACGCCGAGGTCGCCAAGGACGTCGCGCAGCACATCGCCGCCTTCGCGCCGAAGTACCTCACCCGTGACGACGTTCCGGCCGACGTCGTCGAGAACGAGCGCCGCGTCGCCGAGGCCACCTCGCGCGAGGAGGGCAAGCCCGAGGCCGCCCTCCCGAAGATCGTCGAGGGTCGCGTCAACGGCTTCTTCAAGGAGGTCACCCTCCTCGACCAGCCGTTCGCGAAGGACAACAAGAAGTCCGTGAAGAAGGTTCTCGACGAGGCCGGTGTCGAGCTGAAGCGCTTTGCGCGCATCCGCGTCGGCGCCTGATCAGCCACCCAGGGAACGCGAGTACTCGCGTACGCGGGCCGAGAGGACGGCTGCGCGGGTACGCCGAGTACGCGATCGATCCGGGAGCCCGCTAGGGTTTCCCACGCAGTCATCGGCCGCGTGGGCCCCGGGCGCCACCACCGCGCCCGGAGGGCCGGAACGACCGCAGATGTGACGAGGAGGCCATTGCCGACAGGGACACCAGTACCCACGGCGATGGCCTTCCTCGTATGTGCACGAGGAGAACTCCATGAACAAGGGCGTGGACGCCAATCTGGCAGCCGGCGACAACACAGACCACGACGGGAAGCACGACGTGACCAAGCCCAACGCCAAGGCCGGTGCCGGACGCTTCATGCTGAAGCTCTCGGGAGAGGCGTTCTCCGGCGGCGGGGGCCTCGGCGTGGACCCCGACGTCGTGCACGCCATCGCCCGTGAGATCGCCGCGGTCGTCCGCAACGGCGCGCAGATCGCGATCGTCATCGGCGGCGGCAACTTCTTCCGCGGGGCGGAGCTCCAGGTGCGCGGCATGGACCGGGCCCGCTCCGACTACATGGGCATGCTCGGAACGGTGATGAACTGCCTCGCCCTCCAGGACTTCCTGGAGAAGGAGGGCATCGACTCGCGCGTCCAGACCGCCATCACCATGAGCCAGGTCGCGGAGCCCTACATTCCGCTGCGGGCCGTGCGCCATCTGGAGAAGGGCCGCGTCGTCATCTTCGGCGCCGGCATGGGCATGCCGTACTTCTCCACCGACACCACCGCGGCCCAGCGCGCACTGGAGATCGACGCCGAGGCCCTGTTGATGGGCAAGAACGGCGTGGACGGGGTGTACGACTCCGACCCCAGGACCAACCCGGCCGCAGTGAAGTACGACGCGCTCGAGTACGGCGAGGTCATCGCCAAGGACCTCAAGGTCGCCGACGCCACGGCCATCACCCTCTGCCGTGACAACGCCCTGCCGATCCTCGTCTTCGAGCTGTTGGCCGAGGGCAATATCGCGCGGGCCGTACGGGGTGAGAAGATCGGCACGCTCGTGAGCGACAAGGGCACCCGGTCCTGAACCGGGGGGTGTCCCGGGCGTCCGGTGAAACGGATGCCCGAGGATGTCCGGGGATAGACAAAGCCCTGCCGGTCGGACACCGTGCAGGGAAGACGCGACACAGGTTCCGCCCGACCGGGCAGTTGTCAGCCGGGCCTACTCAAGACACGCAGGAGCAAGTGGTGATCGAAGAGACCCTCCTCGAAGCAGAGGAGAAAATGGAGAAGGCTGTCCTGGTCGCCAAGGATGACTTCGCCGCGATCCGCACCGGGCGTGCGCACCCGGCGATGTTCAACAAGATCGTGGCCGACTACTACGGTGCGCTGACCCCGATCAACCAGCTGGCCTCGTTCTCGGTGCCCGAGCCGCGCATGGCCGTGGTCACGCCGTTCGACAAGTCCGCGCTGCGCAACATCGAGCAGGCGATCCGCGACTCCGACCTCGGGGTCAACCCGAGCAACGACGGCAACATCATCCGTGTGGTCTTCCCGGAGCTGACCGAGGAGCGCCGCCGGGAGTACATCAAGGTCGCCAAGGGCAAGACTGAGGACGCCAAGATCTCGATCCGCGCCGTGCGCCGCAAGGCCAAGGAGACCATCGACAAGTTCGTCAAGGACGGCGAGGTCGGCGAGGACGAGGGACGCCGCGCCGAGAAGGAGCTCGACGACACCACCGCCAAGTACGTGGCGCAGGTCGACGAGCTGCTCAAGCACAAGGAAGCCGAGCTGCTCGAAGTCTGATGAACGACGCTTCCTGGGGGGCCCCGCAGAGGGCCAACTACGTCGGAGGGTGGCGTCCGCACGACCAGGGCCCTGCCTCGGCGGGTCCCGCCTACGATGGGCATGAGGCACAGCAGACTCGGCCCATGCCCATCGTGCCGGACTTCCCCGACGCAGGTAGAGACGCAGGCGGTCCCGGCGACCGCGACCACAGGGACGACAGCGATCGGGAGCCCCCCCGACTGAGCGGTCCGCTGTTCCGTGACGAGGTTCCGCGGGAGCCGGCGCCCGGCGCCGGTGGACCGCCTCCGGCACCGGAGTCGTCGCACAGACGCCGTTCGGGCGGCCCTTCCGGTCCGAAGGACCCGAAGGGGCGGGACGGACGCGCGGGGCACGGGGGGTCTTCGGCTGCGGGCTCGACGGAGCCGGCCGCGCACTCCGCCGAGCACCAGCAGCCCTCCGGCCGGTCGGCGGCGCGTCAAGCTGCCCGGCAAACGGCGGAGAGCGGTGGGAAGAAGCGCGCCGGCCGCGACCTGCGGGCGGCCATAGGGGTCGGCGTCGGCCTCGGTGCGGTGATCATCGCTTCGCTCTTCTTCGTCAAGGCCGTCTTCGTCGGCGTGGTCGTGATCGCGGTCGTGGTCGGCCTGTGGGAGCTCACCTCACGGCTGGCGGAGCGCAAGGAGATCAAGGCCCCGCTGGTGCCGCTCGCCGTCGGCGGTGCGGCGATGGTGGTGGCCGGGTACGTGCGCGGCGCGGAGGGCGCCTGGGTCGCCACGGCGCTCACGGCCCTCGCCGTGCTGGTGTGGCGGATGACGGAACCGCCCGAGGGGTATCTGAAGGACGTCACGGCGGGGGTCTTCGCCGTGTTCTACGTGCCCTTCCTGGCGACCTTCGTCACCATGATGCTCACGGCCGACGACGGCGCCTGGCGCGTGCTCACGTTCCTGCTGCTCACGGTGGTCAGCGACACCGGCGCGTACGCGGTCGGCTGGCGCTTCGGCAAGCGCAAGCTCGCTCCGCGGATCAGCCCGGGGAAGACCCGCGAGGGGCTGTTCGGGGCGGTGGGCTTCGCCATGGTGGCGGGCGCGCTGTGCATGCAGTTCATGATCGACGACGGCACCTGGTGGCAGGGCCTGCTGCTGGGTCTCGCGGTGGCGGTCAGCGCGACGCTGGGAGACCTCGGCGAGTCGATGATCAAGCGTGACCTCGGCATCAAGGACATGGGCACGCTGCTGCCGGGACACGGCGGCATCATGGACCGGCTGGACTCGCTGTTGCCGACCGCGCCGGTGGTGTGGTTGTTGTTCGTGGTGTTCGTAGGAAGCGGCTGACCTGCGGCTTCACGGTGAAGGGCTTGCTATCCACAGGATGGCGAGCCCTTCGTCGTATCTCTGCGACACTGGATGGACCATGCCCAAGCCCGGAGAACTCACATTCATCGCGCCCCGCGGAGCCAAGAAGCCCCCGAGGCACCTCGCCGACCTCTCGCCCGCCGAGCGGAAGGACGCCGTCGCCGCGATCGGCGAGAAGCCCTTCCGCGCCAAGCAGCTCTCGCAGCACTACTTCGCCCGGTACGCGCACGACCCGGCGCAGTGGACGGACATCCCCGCCGCCGCGCGGGAGAAGCTGGCCTCGGAGCTGCTGCCCGATCTGATGTCGGTGGTGCGGCACATCTCCTGCGACGAGGACACCACCCGCAAGACCCTGTGGCGGCTGCACGACGGCACGCTCGTGGAGTCCGTGCTGATGCGCTATCCCGACCGGGTGACGATGTGCATCTCGTCCCAGGCCGGCTGCGGGATGAACTGCCCGTTCTGCGCCACCGGCCAGGCCGGGCTCGACCGCAACCTGTCGACCGCGGAGATCGTGCACCAGATCGTGGACGGGATGCGGGCGCTGCGCGACGGCGAGGTGCCCGGCGGCCCCGCCCGGCTGTCGAACATCGTCTTCATGGGCATGGGCGAGCCGCTGGCGAACTACAAGCGGGTGGTGGGCGCGATCCGTCGGCTCACCGACCCCGAGCCCGACGGCCTCGGACTGTCCCAGCGCGGGATCACGGTCTCCACCGTCGGTCTGGTGCCGGCCATGCTGCGCTTTGCGGACGAGGGCTTCAAGTGCCGGCTCGCGGTGTCGCTGCACGCCCCGGACGACGAGCTGCGCGACACCCTCGTCCCGGTGAACACCCGCTGGAAGGTCCGCGAGGTCCTGGACGCCGCCTGGGAGTACGCGGAGAAGTCGGGCCGGCGCGTCTCCATCGAGTACGCGCTGATCCGCGACATCAATGACCACGCCTGGCGCGGTGACCTGCTGGGTCGGCTACTCAAGGGCCGGCGCGTCCATGTGAACCTGATTCCGCTGAACCCGACGCCGGGGTCGAAGTGGACCGCGTCGCGGCCGGAGGACGAGCGGGCGTTCGTGGCGGCGATCGCGGCGCACGGGGTCCCGGTCACGGTGCGGGACACCCGGGGGCAGGAGATCGACGGCGCGTGCGGACAGCTCGCCGCGTCCGAGCGCTGACGGCGGAGCAGTACGCGGGCGGGCCGCGGGTCGCGGTGGGGCCGGGTGGACGGGGGATGGGGGATGGGCACCCACCCCTGCCGCCCACCGCTGCTGACCTTGTAGTCTGACCCGTACATCTACATAAATCCGACAGGGGAGCGCCACAGCGCTGAGAGTGCGGTACCCATCAGACCGCAGACCCTCTGAACCTCGCCCAGGTCATTCTGGGTAGGAAGTTCGGTCACCACTCAAGCTGTTGCGCCCTGCCCGGGTCCTCGACGACACCGGGCCGGGCCGCGTCTCTTCCTGGCCACCCCCAGGAGGAATCGATCCGTGAGCAGTATCAGGAAGAAGACGGCCGCCGCGCTGGCCGCGGCGCTCGGCGTGAGCGTGCTCGCCGCCTGCGGCGGGGAGTCCTCCGGTGACTCCGGCGCCAAGGACGGCGACGGCAAGGGCTCGAAGACGGTCACGCTGGTGAGCCACGACTCGTTCGCCGCCTCCGAAGCCGTGCTCAAGGAGTTCACCCGGCAGACCGGCTACACCGTCAAGGTGCTCAAGAGCGGGGACACCGCCGTCGCGCTCAACAAGGAGATCCTGACGAAGGGTTCCCCGCAGGGCGACGTGTTCTTCGGCGTCGACAACACCCTGCTGTCCCGCGCACTCGACAACGGCATCTTCACCCCCCACCAGGCCAAGGGCCTCGACCAGGTACCGGCGGCGGTGCAGCTCGACAAGGGCGAGCACCGGGTCACCCCGATCGACACCGGCGACATCTGTGTCAACTACGACAAGAAGTACTTCGCCGACAAGAAGCTCGCGCCGCCGCAGACCTTCGAGGACCTGGCCAAGCCCGAGTACAAGAACCTGCTCGTCGTGGAGAACGCGGCCACGTCGTCCCCGGGCCTCGGCTTCGTCCTCGGCACCGTCGCGCACTTCGGCGAGGACGGCTGGCAGGACTACTGGAAGCAGCTCAAGGGCAACGGCGTCAAGGTCGTCGACGGCTGGGAGCAGGCGTACAACGAGGAGTTCTCCGGGTCCGCCGGTGGCAAGAAGGCCAAGGCCGACCGGCCGTTGGTGGTCTCGTACGCCTCCAGCCCGCCCGTCGAGGTGCTGTTCGCCGAGCCGCAGCCGGCGGAGGCGCCCACCGGCGTCGCCACCGGAACCTGCTTCCGGCAGGTCGAGTTCGCCGGGCTGCTCAAGGGCGCGAAGAACGAGGCCGGCGGAAAGGCGCTGCTGGACTTCATGGTCTCCAAGACGTTCCAGGAGGACATGCCGCTGAACATGTTCGTCAATCCGGTGGTCAGCGGGGCGAAGCTGCCCGAGCTGTTCACCCGGCACGGCGCGGTGGTCGAGAAGCCGGCGACGCTGGCGCCCGACACCATCTCCAAGAACCGTGAGCAGTGGGTTCAGACGTGGTCCTCGCTCGTGGTGAAGTAGCCGGGCCCGCGGCGGGGCGCCGCGGCCGGGCACCCCGCACGGGGAACGCGACACGGCTCGCCCTGATGGCGCTGCCCGTCGCGTTCTTCGGCGTCTTCTTCGCGTACCCCGTGGCCGCGATCGTCGGCCGCGGGCTGCGGGACGGCGGGAGTTGGCAGTTCGGGCGCATCGGCGAGGTGCTGGGCCGCCCGGACGTCCTCGACGTCCTGTGGTTCACCACCTGGCAGGCGCTCGCCTCGACCGCGCTCACCCTGCTCGTCGCGTTGCCGGGGGCGTACGTCACGGCCCGCTACGACTTCCCGGGCAAGGGGCTGCTGCGGGCCGCGGTGACCGTGCCGTTCGTGTTGCCGACCGTCGTCGTCGGCACCGCCTTCCTGGCGCTGCTGGGCCGCGGCGGACTGCTCGACGAGGCGTGGGGGATCCGGCTCGACACCACCGTGTGGGCGATCCTGCTCGCCCACGTCTTCTTCAACTACGCCGTGGTGGTGCGGACCGTGGGCGGGCTGTGGGCGCAGCTCGACCCGCGCCAGGAGGAAGCGGCGCGGGTCCTGGGCGCGGGCCGCTTCGCCGCCTGGCGCACGATCACGCTTCCGGCGCTCGCGCCGTCCCTGGCCGCCGCGGCGCTGATGGTCTTCCTCTTCACCTTCACCTCCTTCGGCGTCGTCCAGATCCTGGGCGGCCCCGGCTTCGCCACCCTGGAAGTGGAGATCTACCGGCAGACCGCGCAGCTGCTGGACCTGCGGACGGCCGCCGTCCTGACCCTGGTGCAGTTCGCCGCGGTCGGCGCTGTGCTGGGCGTCCACGCGTGGACGGTGCGGCGCCGGGAGAGCGCACTGACGCTGGTGGACCCTGCCTCCACCGCGCGCCGGCCGCGCGGGGTGCGCCAGTGGGCGCTGCTCGGCGGGGTGCTGACCACGGTCGCCCTGCTGGTGCTGGTGCCGCTGGGCGTGCTGGTGGAGCGGTCCCTGTCCACCCCCGACGGCTACGGCTTCGACTACTACCGGGCGCTCGGGTCGCTCGACGCGAGCGGGGGCGCCTTCCTCGTACCACCGGTGCACGCCGTGGCGAACTCGCTGAAGTACGCGCTGGCCGCGACCGCGATCGCGGTCGTCGTGGGCGGACTCGCGGCGGCGGCGCTGGCGCGGCGGCCCGGGCCCGAGGGGCGGGAGCGCGGGGCGGGGCGGCTGATCCGCGGCTTCGACGCGCTGCTGATGCTGCCGCTCGGGGTCTCGGCGGTGACGGTGGGCTTCGGCTTCCTGATCACCCTCGACGAGCCGCCGCTGGACCTGCGGGCCTCGTGGATCCTGGTGCCGCTGGCGCAGGCGCTGGTCGGCGTGCCCTTCGTGGTGCGCACGATGCTGCCGGTGCTGCGGGCGGTCGACGGGCGGCTGCGGGAGGCGGCGGCTGTCCTCGGGGCCTCGCCGCTGCGGGTGTGGCGGGAGGTGGACCTGCCGTTGGTGCGGCGGGCGCTGCTGATCGCCGCGGGCTTCGCGTTCGCGGTGTCGCTCGGGGAGTTCGGCGCGACCGTGTTCATCGCCAGGCCCGACAACCCGACCCTGCCGGTCGCCGTCGCCAGACTCCTGGGGCGGCCCGGCGAGCTCAACTACGGGCAGGCGATGGCCCTGAGCACGATCCTGATGGTGGTGTGCGCGGGCGCGCTGCTGTTGCTTGAGCGGATCCGCCTGCGCACGACCAACGGCTCGACCGGGGAGTTCTGATGCTGGTACTCGACGACGTGACCGTACGCTTCGGGGCGCGGGCGGCGCTCGACGGCGTGGACCTGAGCGTCGCCGACCACGAGGTGGTCTGCGTGCTGGGGCCCAGCGGCAGCGGGAAGTCCACCCTGCTGCGGGTGGTCGCTGGGTTGCAGCGGGCGGACGGCGGCCGGGTGTTGCTCGCCGACGCGGACCAGGCGGGCGTACCGGTGCACCGGCGCGGCGTGGGGCTGATGTTCCAGGACCACCAGCTCTTCCCCCAGCACGACGTGGGCGGGAACGTCTCCTTCGGGCTGCGGATGCGGGGCGACGGCCGGGAGGCGCGCGGGCTGCGCGTCGCCGAGCTGTTGGAACTCGTCGGGCTGCCCGGTGCCGAGCGACGCGCGGTCAGCTCGCTCTCCGGGGGCGAGCAGCAGCGGGTCGCGCTGGCGCGGGCGCTGGCCCCCGAGCCGCGGCTGTTGATGCTCGACGAGCCGCTGGGCCAGCTCGACCGCGGGCTGCGGGAGCGGCTGGTGGTGGAGTTGCGAGCGCTCTTCGGGCGCCTCGGGACGACCGTGCTGGCGGTCACGCACGACCAGGGTGAGGCGTTCGCGCTCGCCGACCGCGTGGTGATCATGCGGGAGGGACGGATCGCTCAGACGGGTGCGCCGCTGGAGGTCTGGCAGCGGCCCGCCGACGCCTTCGTGGCGCGGTTCCTCGGCTTCGACAACGTGGTCGCCGCCACCGTCAGCGGGGCGGTGGCGGACACGGCGTGGGGCAAGTTGCCGCTGGCGGACCCGGTGCCGGACGGCGAACGCGAGGTGCTGGTGCGGCCGGCGGGGGTGCGGCTGACGGACGCGGCGGAGGGCCTGCGCTGCACGGTGGCGGCGCGGACCTTCCGGGGCGATCGGGTCGCCGTACGGCTGCGGCCGGCGACGGGCCCCGTGCTGGAGGCGGAGGTGCCGTTGCGCGAGGCGCCCGAGGAGCACGCGGAGGTGGGGGTCGTCTTCGCGCCGGAGGACGTGGTCGTACTGGGCTGAGCGCCCGGCCGCGTCCTCCGGACGGTGTCGTCAGCCCCTGAGCGGGGCCACCGCCAGGGTGGCGACGGCCCAGGTCAGGGGGGCGAACACGGCGAGCAGGGACAGTACCCGCAGTGCGGTGGCGGTGCGCAGGGTGCTCGCGGGGGTGCCCAGGCGTCGCAGCTCCTCGCGGGTGGTGGTGCGCAGGGCGCGTGCCTCGGCCGTGGAGACCAGGAGCGTGGCCGTCGTGCAGGCGATCACCAGGGTCGCGCCCAGTCCGGTGAGCGGGCCGAAGGGGCGGGCTCCGCTGTCGGACAGCGTCCAGCCGGCGATCACGGCCGACGCGACCGCGCACAGCACGCCGACCGGGCGACCGATCCGACGGGCCTCCTCCATCAGGACCCGGCCGGCGAGCAGCCGCAGCGCGCTGGGGCGCACCATCTGCAGCAGCCGGCCGCAGAAGTGGGTCAGGGCGGGTCCTGCGACGGCGAGGCCCACCGCGGTGAGGGCCCAGCCCGTGAGGACGCCGGCCGGGTTGGAGCCGAAATCGCCCGGCAGCCGGGGCCCCTCTTCGGACTGTGCGCGCGCCGCGTACGTGCCGATCGCCAGGCCCGCCGCCGTCAGGGCGCACCCCCACGGCAGCCCGCCGGGCGGGACGGTGGGTACGGGGGGCTCTTCGGGCGGGGCGTCGTCGGCCGTCGCGGTGCCGATGCGGGACCGCAGCGTGAGCGCGACGGTGACCGTCGCCGTCAGCGGCACGATCGTCAGCAGGGTGAGCGCCGCTGCGAGCGGCAGCGACGCGTCCGCGGCCAGCATGTCGGCGGCGGCCCCGTCGAACGGGAGGCCCGTCAGATCGCCCCGTAGGTGCAGGAAGACCAGGAGGGCGAGCGTGCTGCCGAGTGCGGCGGACACGGCCGTGCCGGCTGCGGCGAGTGCGGCGAGCCTGCCGGGGCCGAGGCCGGCGGCGGACAGCCCGCTGCGGGGGCGGGTGCTCGGATCCGTACGGGCGACGGCGACGGCGAAGTGCACGGCGGCGGCGAGCGGAACCAGGCACCAGGACAGCCGCAGCACGGACGCCGAGGGGTCGTCGGGGTGGGCGAGCGCATGGGTGAGGGCGCTCAGCAGCAGGAAGCCGACCCCCGCGGATGCGGCTGCGACCAGGAGTCGGCGCAGCACGACCAGAGGGTGGGCGCCTCGGGCTAGACGGAGAGCGAGCACTCGGCCCGGCCTTCCGCATCGACGCTGGCGGAGCCGGTGCGGCGGCCGTCCACCAGGGTGACGGTGCGGTCGGCGAGCGCCGCAACGTCGGGGTCGTAGCTGGCCAGCAGCACCGTGATGCGGTGGGAGCGGGCCGCGGCCAGCACCGTGCGCAGGAGTTGGGCGGCCTCGGCGCTGTGCAGCGTCGCCGTCGGCTCGTCAGCGAAGAGCACGGCGGGCTCGGCGACCAGGGCCCGGGCCGTGGCGGTCCGCTGGCGCTGTGCCTGGGTGAGGGCGTGCGGTCGGCTGCGGGCGACGGGGCCGACGTCGAGGCGTTCCAGCCACTCCAGGGCGGTGGTCTTGGCGGCCCGGTGGGGCACGCCGCGCAGCAGCAGCGGCAGGGCCGCGTTCTCCCAGGCCGTGAGCTCCGGTACGAGGGAGGGTTCGGCGCCGATCCAGGCGAAGTGCTCCTGGCGCAGCCGCTCGCGGTGCAGGGCGGGCAGGGTGTGCACGGGGACGCTGTTGAACCACACCTCGCCCTCGTCGGCGACGAGCTGTCCGGACAGACAGCGCAGCAGGGTGGTCTTGCCGCAGCCGCGGGGGCCCTGGACTGACAGGATCTCGCCCTCCCGCACCCCGAGCGAGACGCCGACGAGTGCGGGGGAGCCCCGGTGGGCGTGGTGGAGCGAACGTGCCCAGAGCACGTCGTTGTCCGGCGGAGCCGCCATGGCGTACACCTCGGTTCTGATCAGATGCGTCGTCTTAGATGCGTCGTCCCCCGGTCATCCCCCGTATGGGGGAACGAGGTTCGGGGCTGATCGGTCACTGGGGGTCCTCCCAGGCCCGCGGGCGGGCAGGGGGAAGGCTAGGCAGCCGGATGCGGGGTGCCGGGAAACACGACGGCCCGGGTGCGCGCCATCCACTCGGATGGGCGCACCCGGGCCGCCGTACGACTCGGCCGAAGGAGCGGTCAGCCGCTCACCGCTCCCTCGCTCGGGCTCAGAGCTTGGTCCACGCCTCGGTGAGGACCGTGCGCAGCACGCCTTCGATCTCGTCGAACGTCGACTGGTCGGCGATCAGCGGCGGCGCGAGCTGGATGACCGGGTCGCCGCGGTCGTCGGCACGGCAGTACAGGCCGTTGTCGAAGAGGGCCTTGGAGAGGAAGCCGTAGAGCACGCGCTCCGTCTCCTCGTCCGTGAAGGTCTCCTTGGTGACCTTGTCCTTCACCAGCTCGATGCCGTAGAAGTAGCCGTTTCCTCGGACGTCGCCGACGATCGGCAGGTCGTACAGCTTCTCCAGCGTGGCCTTGAAGGCGGCCTCGTTGTCGAGGACGTGCTGGTTGAGGCCCTCGCGCTCGAAGATGTCGAGGTTGGCGATGCCGACGGCGGCGGAGACCGGGTGGCCGCCGAAGGTGTAGCCGTGCAGGAAGGTGTTGTCGCCCTGGTAGAACGGCTCGGCGATGCGGTCCGAGACGATGCAGGCGCCGATGGGGGAGTAGCCGGACGTCATGCCCTTGGCACAGGTGATCATGTCCGGGACGTAGCCGAACTTGTCGCAGGCGAAGGTCGTGCCGAGGCGGCCGAAGGCGCAGATGACCTCGTCGGAGACGAGCAGGACGTCGTACTGGTCGCAGATCTCGCGGACCCGCTGGAAGTATCCGGGCGGGGGCGGGAAGCAGCCGCCGGCGTTCTGCACCGGCTCCAGGAAGACCGCGGCGACGGTCTCCGGGCCCTCGAAGAGGATCTCCTGCTCGATCTGGTCGGCGGCCCAGCGGCCGAACGCCTCGGGGTCGTCGCCGTGGATCGGAGCGCGGTAGATGTTGGTGTTCGGCACCTTGTGGGCACCGGGGACCAGCGGCTCGAAGGGGGCCTTGAGCGCGGGCAGACCGGTGATGGACAGGGCTCCCTGCGGGGTGCCGTGGTAGGCGACCGCGCGGGAGATGACCTTGTACTTCGTGTGCTGGCCGCGCAGCTTCCAGTACTGCTTGGCCAGCTTCCAGGCGGTCTCGACGGCCTCGCCGCCGCCGGTGGTGAAGAAGACCTTGTTCAGGTCGCCGGGGGCCTCGTTCGCCAGGCGCTCGGCCAGCTCGACGGCCTTGGGGTGGGCGTAGGACCACACCGGGAAGAAGGCCAGCTCCTGAGCCTGCTTGTAGGCGGTCTCGGCGAGCTCCACGCGGCCGTGTCCGGCGTTCACCACGAAGAGGCCGGCGAGGCCGTCGATGTAGCGCTTGCCCTTGTCGTCGTAGATGTAGGTGCCCTCACCGCGGACGATGGTGGGGACGGGGGCGTTCTCGTACGACGACATGCGGGTGAAGTGCATCCACAGGTGGTCGTAGGCGGTCCTGGACAGGTCGCTGCGGTCCTTGCTCACGGCTATCGGGTTCCCCACATGTAGGTCTGCTTCTTGAGCTTGAGGTAGACGAAGCTCTCGGTGGACCGCACACCGGGGAGTGCACGAATCCGCTTGTTGATCACTTCGAGCAGGTGGTCGTCGTCCTCGCAGACGACCTCCACCATCAGGTCGAAGGAGCCCGCGGTCATCACCACGTACTCGCATTCGGCCATCGCGGTCAGGGCGTCCGCGACGGGGTCGAGGTCGCCCTCGACGCGGATGCCGACCATGGCCTGGCGGCGGAAACCCACGGTGAGCGGGTCCGTCACGGCGACGATCTGCATGACGCCCTGGTCGAGCAGCTTCTGCACGCGCTGGCGCACCGCCGCCTCCGACAGGCCCACGGCCTTGCCGATGGCGGCGTAAGGACGGCGTCCGTCCTCCTGGAGCTGTTCGATGATCGCTAGGGACACGGCGTCGATCGTCGGGGACTGAGTGTTCCCGGCGGTCCCGTTCCTGGAGTCTGCGCTTCGACTGGCCACAAATTCACTGTGCACCGGGACTCCTCCGTCCCGCAAGCCCTAAGCGATGAAATTCGTTGTTGAGGAGCTCAAATCTCACTGAATCCGAAGGTGGGGTGGGTCAGGGCTGACGAAAGCGTCACTGCACGGTTAGGGTGGGGGCGAAGGCTTACCCGTGAGTTCGAGCGTCGTGACCCAGATCCACGACAACCGGCTCGACGTCAGGGCGGACCTTCACCCACACCACGGAGAACAGCCGTCAGACAGGAGGGGTGGCAACAGTGACCACCGAGCTGCGTCGTCTGCGCAACTACATCAACGGGGAGTTCCGGGACGCCGCCGACGGGCGGACGATCGACGTCATCAACCCGGCAACCGGCGAGGCGTACGCCACGTCGCCGCTCTCCGGCCAGGCTGACGTCGACGCGGCCATGGACGCCGCCGAGGCCGCCTTCCCGGCCTGGCGGGACACCACCCCGGCCGAGCGTCAGAAGGTACTGCTCAAGATCGCGGACGCGTTCGAGGAGCGGGCCGAGGACCTGATCGCTGCCGAGTCGGAGAACACCGGCAAGCCGCTGGACCTGGTGCGGACCGAAGAGGTTCCGCCGATGGTGGACCAGATCCGCTTCTTCGCGGGTGCGGCGCGCATGCTGGAGGGCCGCTCCGCCGGTGAGTACATGGACGGCTTCACCTCCATCATCCGCCGGGAGCCGGTGGGCGTCTGCGCGCAGGTCGCCCCGTGGAACTACCCGATGATGATGGCCGTGTGGAAGTTCGCCCCGGCGCTCGCCGCGGGCAACACGGTCGTCCTCAAGCCGTCGGACACCACGCCCGCCTCCACCTTGCTGATCGCCGAGATCATCGGCGCGATCGTGCCCAAGGGCGTCTTCAACGTCATCTGCGGCGACCGTGAGTCCGGGCGCGCGATGGTGGAGCACCCGACGCCCGCGATGGCCTCCATCACCGGCTCCGTGCGCGCCGGCATGCAGGTCGCGGCGTCCGCGGCCAAGGACGTCAAGCGCGTCCACCTGGAGCTCGGCGGAAAGGCTCCGGTCGTCGTCTTCGAGGACACGGACATCGCGAAGGCCGTCGAGGGCATCGCCGAGGCCGGCTACTTCAACGCCGGTCAGGACTGTACGGCCGCCACGCGCGTGCTCGTCCACGAGTCCATCCACGACGAGTTCGTCGCCGCGCTCGCCAAGGTCGCCTCCGAGACGAAGACCGGCGCGCCGGACGAGGAGGACGTGGCCTTCGGCCCGCTGAACAACGCCAACCAACTCGCGCAGGTCACCGGCTTCATCGACCGGCTGCCCGCGCACGCGAAGGTCGAGGCGGGCGGTCAGCGCGTCGGCGACAAGGGCTACTTCTACGCCCCGACCGTGGTCTCCGGTCTGAAGCAGGACGACGAGATCATCCAGAACGAGGTCTTCGGGCCGGTCATCACCGTGCAGTCCTTCACGGACGAGGCCCAGGCGCTGACGTACGCCAACGGCGTCGAGTACGCGCTGGCCTCCTCCGTGTGGACCAAGGACCACGCGCGGGCGATGCGGATGTCCAAGGCGCTGGACTTCGGCTGCGTCTGGATCAACACCCACATCCCGCTGGTCGCGGAGATGCCGCACGGCGGCTTCAAGAAGTCGGGCTACGGCAAGGACCTGTCGGCCTACGGCTTCGACGACTACACGCGCATCAAGCACGTGATGACGTCGCTCGACGGCTGAGCCGCGACCGTCACGCAATGATCGCCCGAGGGGCGCGGACGCCTTGTCCGCGCCCCTCGCGCCGTCCGTACCCACACCCGGTGCGGCCTCCACACCCCTCGGGGACGCGGAGCCCCGGCGCGTTACGGCCGGCCGAACGCGGCCACCGCGAGGGCGCCCGCGACCGGATTCAGGTCCTTCGCCTTCGCGTCCGTCGCATGGACGCTGTAGACCAAGGTCCGGGACAGATCGCGGGTCGCCGCCACCACGGTGTTGTAGCCGTAGCGCCCGCCCGTCTTGCCCCAGACGTCGCGCCCGCCCAGCCGCTGCACGGACAGCCCGACGCTGAAGGAGGCCGGGGCGCCGGTCTGGTGGTCGGTGACCTTCGGGAGCGTGAACATCTCCTCCAGCAGGGGGCCGCGCACCACCCGCCCCTGGAACAGCGCGGTGATGAACCGCTCCAGGTCCGCGGTCGTGGAGATCAGATCGCCCGCTGCCCAACCGTCCGTCGGATCCCATCGCGTCACGTCCCTCAGCTCGATGCTCGTGCCGTCGCCCGTCCTCAGCGACTGATAGCCGCGGTTGTGCGGGCCGCGTATGTGGACCTCCCCGTCCGGCAGGTAGCTGTCGCGCAGGCCGAGCGGCTTCAGGATCCGTCGGGTGACCTGCGCTTCGTACGACTCGCCGGTGACGCGCTCGATCAGCAGGCCGGCGATCGTGTACCCGGTGTTGTGATAGCGCTGGCAGGTGCCGGGGCGGAACTCGGGGGGTCGTGCGGTCGCCCTGCGGACCAGCTCGCGCGGGTCGTGCCGGTCGAAACGATGGGCGTACGCCTCCTCCGGGGTGGCGCCCGGCAGGCCCGCGGCGGGGATGCCGTGGGTGTGGTTGAGCAACTGCCGGACGGTGACCGCGCCGTACGCCGGCGGGATCAGCTCGGGCAGGTACGAGCGGGCGGTGGCGTCCAAGGAGATCTTGCCCTCCGCGGCCAGTTGAAGGACCACCGCGGCCACGAACACCTTCGTCGTCGAACCGGCCCGGAAGCGGCCCTCGGGCAGGGCCGGTCGACCGCTGCGCAGGTCGCGCACGCCCGCACTGCCCTGCCAACTGCCGCCGCCCCCGACCCGCGCCAGCGCCGCGGTCGTGTGCGGCGCGGGTAGCCCGGCGATCGCCGCGGAGAGCGCGGCGCCGTCCGGTGGCGCGACCCGGCCCGTACGGCCCCCCGTCCGAGCGTCCGCATCGGACGGGGGACGGCACGAGGGCGGCGCAGGCGTGGCTTCCGGCACCGCGCGCGGCGCTGGCGCCGGCGCCGCGACGGCGGACGCGACGGGCGCTGCGGCCAACGAACCCCCCACGACCGCGAGCACCATCGCCGTCGCGATGACCGCGCGCCGCGCGCTGCTGCTGAACCCGTACCCACTGCACCCACTGCTGATCATGATGGACTCCCTGGAGACGAGAGAAGGAGACGAGAGAAGGAGGCGAAGACGGACGAACTCCGTCACCCCTCCATCCTGTTGACCAGCGCCCGCCCGCGGATCCCCGTCATGAGCGATCTTTTCGACCCCTTCGGCTCCCTCACCCGAGGGAGGTGCACCGCCGCCGCCTCACCCGGCAGGGGGAGACGTCACGGCCCAGTCGCCACCCGCCGCGACCAGCCCCGATTCATACGCGCAGATCACCGCCTGGATCCGGTCCCGCAGCCCCAGCTTGGCGAGCACGTTCCCCACGTGCGTCTTCACCGTGTGGTCGCTGACGCCCATCGCCCTCGCGATCTCCGCGTTCGACAGCCCGCGCGCCACCACCAGCAGCGTCTCGCGCTCGCGCGCCGTCAATGCGTCCAGCCGCGGATCGGGGCGGGGCGACCGCGGCCTGCGCGTGTACTCCTCAACCAACCGACGCGCCACCGACGGCGCCAGCAGCGCCTCGCCCCGCCGCACCACCCGCACCGCGTGCACCAGGTCGTCCCGGCGCACGTCCTTCAGCAGGAACCCGCTGGCGCCCGCGTGCAGTGCCTCGTACACGTACTCGTCCGAGTCGAACGTCGTGAGCATCACCGCACGGCAGTCGCTCCCCGCCGCGATCCGACGGCACGCCTCGATGCCGTCCACGACCGGCATCCTGATGTCGAGCAGCACCACGTCGGGCCGCAGGTCCGAGACGGCCGCCACCGCCGCCGCGCCGTCGCCCGCCTCCGCCACGACCTCGACGTCCGGCTGGGCGTCGAGGATCATCGCGAACCCGCTGCGCACCAGCTCCTGGTCATCGGCGACCACCACCCGGATCGTCACCCGTCCGCCTCCCTATTCCTCGTGGAGCCAATCCTCGTGGAGCTACTCCTCGTCGAGCCCGGAAGCTCCATCCGCACCTCGAAGCCCCGCCCTCCTGGGCCGGGCCCCGCGTACACGGTGCCGCCGTGCGCCGCCGCGCGCTCGCGCACGCCGACCAGTCCGAGCCCGCTGCCCGCGCGCCCGCGCACGCCTTCGCCCTCACCACGTCGTCCGCGCCCGTCGTCCACGATCCGCACCGTCACCGTCTCGGCCACGGTCAGCCGGATCTCGACCGCGCCGGCCCCGGCGTGCTTGACCACGTTCGTCAGCGCTTCCTGCACCACGCGGTGGACCGTGGCCGCCACCGCCGGCGCGAGCGCGGCCACGGGCCCCTCCGCCGTGTAGGAGACGGCGAGTCCGCTCTCCCGCACCCGGGCCACCAGGGCGGGCAGTGCGTCGGCGCCCCCTTCGGGCTCCTCGCGCAGGACGCCCAGCATGCTCCGCAACTGCACCATCGCGTCGCGCCCCGCGTCCGATATCGCGTCGAACGCCGCCTCGGCGCGCTCCGGCGCGGTGCGCACCGCGACCGGGCCCGCCTCCGCCTGCACCACCATCAAGCTCACAGCGTGCGAGAGGACGTCGTGCATCTCCCGGGCGATCCGCGCCCGCTCCCGGGCGGCGGCCTGCTCCGCCTCGATGCGGTTGGCCCGCTCCAACTGCGCCGCCCGGTCCTCCACGGCCGCGAGGTAAGCCTGTCGGGTGTCCGTGAGCCGTCCGAGCGCGTACGCGGCGCCGAACACGAAGAGCGAGAAGAGGAGTTCCCGCGCGTCACCCGTGCGCCAGAGCACCGAGCCGACGACGACCGCGGCCGTCGCCGCCGCGGTCGTCAGCCGTCTGCGGGGCGGGGACAGCACGGCGACGGTGTAGAGGGCGACGAGCCCGGCGTACGGCAGCGGTTGCCCCGGGCCGTCGGCCAGGGCGCCGTACAGACCCGTGGCCAGCAGCACGCCCACCAGGACCGCCACCGGGGCGCGGCGCCGCCACACCAGTGGGACCGCGCCCGCCAGGGTGAGCAGGTACGCGGTCCAGGTCGCGGCCGGCAGCTCCGGCGCGCGCGGGACCACGAAGGGGATCGTCATCGCCGCCTGCACCAGCAGCGTCAGGCCGACGTCCGCGCCTCGGTGACCGCTCAGCGAGTGACCACGTGCCCACACCGTCCGTCTGTCCGTCTGTCCGTCCGCCTGTCTGTCCGTCGGCTACGGCTTGCGGCCCACCGCGCCGAACTGGGCCACCAGCGGCGGCTCGCCGGCCGCCGGGTCGGGGCGCCAGCGGGAGCACGAGACGACACCCGGCTCCAGGACCTCCAGGCCGTCGAAGAACGAGGCCACCTCCGCTCCGGTGCGCGCGGTGATCGGCGGGGTCGCGTTCTCGTTCCAGAACGCCATGGCCTCCGCGTTCCCCTCGCCGCCCAGCTCCAGCGTGGGGTGCGTCAGCACCAGGTAGCTCCCGGACGGCACGGCGTCCATGAGGGTGCGGACGATGCCCCGGGCGTGGTCGGTGTCCATGATGAAGTTCAGGATCCCGAGCATGATCACGGCGATGGGTTCCCGCAGGTCGAGCGGGGGTTCCACGGCAGCGACGATCGCTGCGGCGTCGTGGGCGTCCGCGTCCAGGTACTCCGTGCGGCCCTCGGGCGAGGAGGTGAGCAGGGCGCGGGCGTGCGCCAGCACGATGGGGTCGTTGTCGACGTAGACGACCTTCGAGTCCGGGGCGATGCGCTGGGCCACCTCGTGGGTGTTCTCGGCGGTGGGCAGGCCCGTTCCGATGTCGAGGAACTGCCGTACGCCGGCCTCTGCGGTCAGGTGCGTCACCGCGCGGCCCAGGAACGCGCGGTCGGCCCGGGCGACTTCGCCGATGCTCGGGTACAGGTTCGTGACGTGGTCGCCGACGGCCCGGTCCACGGGGTAGTTGTCCTTGCCGCCCAACCAGTGGTTCCACACGCGGGCGTTGTGCGCCACGTCGGTGCGGATCCTGTCGTTGCTCATCGGGGCTCCTCGACGTCGCGACCGGTGTTTCGAACATCATGCCGGACGTGATCGCGCAACACGATCACGCGGCCACGACGCGGTCACGACGCGGTCACGCAGGTACGAGGTGATCACGCGGCGACGACGCGGTCAGGCGGGGCGACACGTTCACGCGACCGGGCCGAGAACGGAACGGAGCGTGCCGATCCGGTTGGTGGTGATGGAGTCGACGCCCGCGTCGACCAGCCGTCGCATCGTGCGCCGGGTGTCCACGGTCCACGCGGAGACGAGCAGGCCGTCCCGGTGCACCCGCTCCGCGAGCGCCTTGCTGACCAGCCCGAAACGGTAGTTGAGGGCCCTGGGGCGCACCGCGTCGAGCAGCACGGGCCGCGGCGGGGCCAGGGTGGTCCAGGTGAGGGCGATCTCCGCGGCCGGGTCGACGGCGCGCACCGCGAGCATGGTCGAAGGGCCGGCGCAGTAGTACGCCCGCTCCGCCGCGCCGCACTCGTGGACGGTGCCCACCACGGTGCGCACCGCCTCCGGCGTCGCCCCCGGCAGGTCGACCATCACCCGGTGTTCGGCGAGCACCTCCAACGCCCGCTGCAAGGTGGGCACTCCGCCCCCGGTGGCCTCTGTCAGTTCGGCGTGCGTGAGGTCCTTGAGCGGCCGGTCGTGCCGCCACATCCGCTTTAAGGCGGCGTCGTGCAGCAGTACGGGCACGCCGTCCGCGGTCAGCCGTACGTCGATCTCCACGGCGTCCGCGCCGCGGGCGACGGCCGAGCGGAGCGAGGGCAGCGTGTTCTCGCGCACGAGGTAGGGGTCGCCCCGGTGCGCGACGGCGGTGACGTGTCGCATGGGGGCATTGTCGCCGGTGGGGACGGCCCCGTACGGCGGCGGGGCACCCCGTACGCCAGCGGGGACACCGCCCCGCGCCGGCGGGGACGCCCCCACCGGCCGTCGGCGTACGAGCCGGCGCACGCTGCATGCTGCACGCCGTGCGTCGCAGCGTGCGCCGGCTCGTATCCGCGCGCCTTACGCCCGGGCGAGCCACTCCGTCGTGTACGCGTCGATCTCCTGCGTCAGCCGCGTCTTGCCGGGCGCGTCCAGGAAGCTCGCCTCCACCGCGTTCTTGGCGAGTTCCGCGACTCCGCGCTCGTCGAGTTCCAGCAGCCGCGCGGCCACCGCGTACTCGTTGTTCAGGTCCGTGCCGAACATCGGCGGGTCGTCGCTGTTCACGGTGACCAGGACGCCGCCCGCCACCATCTCCTTGATGGGGTGGGCGTCGAGGTCGGCGACGGCCTGGGTGGCGATGTTCGAGGTGGGGCAGACCTCCAGCGGGATCCGGTGCTCGGCCAGGTGCGCCACGAGCGCAGGGTCCTGCACGGCGCTGGTGCCGTGGCCGATGCGCTCGGCGCGCAGGTGCGTGAGCGCGTCCCAGATCGTCTGCGGGCCGGTGGTCTCGCCGGCGTGCGGCACCGACCGCAGCCCCGCGGCGATCGCCCGGTCGAAGAACGGCTTGAACTGCTCCCTGGCCACCCCGATCTCGGGGCCGCCGAGCCCGAACGAGACCAGGCCCTCGGGGCGCAGGTCCAGCGCGAGCCGGGTGGTCTCCTCGGCGGCCTCAAGACCGGCCTCGCCGGGGATGTCGAAGCACCAGCGCAGCACGACGTCCAACTCGGCCTCGGCGGCCCTGCGGGCGTCCTCGATGGCGTCCATGAACGCCTTCTCGTCGATGCCGCGGCGGGTCGAGCTGAAGGGGGTGATCGTCAGCTCGGCGTAGCGGACGTTCTGCCGCGCCATGTCCCGGGCGACCTCGAAGGTCAGCAGCCGTACGTCCTCGGGGGTGCGGATCAGGTCCACGACCGAGAGGTATATGTCGATGAAGTGGGCGAAGTCGGTGAAGGTGAAGTACTCGGCGAGGGCCTGCGGGTCGCTGGGGACCCTGGAGTCCGGGTGCCGCGTGGCCAGTTCGGCGACGATGCGCGGTGACGCGGATCCCACGTGGTGCACGTGGAGCTCGGCCTTGGGGAGCCCCGCGATGAACGGGTTGAGGTCGGCCATCGGGATTCCTTCTCGTGTGATCGGCTGATCGGCCCCGAGGGGCTCGATCATCGTAGGGCTAGGTCGCGTCCGCGAAGTCCCGCGCGTGCTCCTGCGCCTTTGGACGTAGCCGCCGCTTCCCTGGGGGAGCGTTGGTCTCCGCTGGCCGGTGGTGGGCTTGTCGCGCAGTTCCGCCCCCTACGCCCGAAGGGCGTGGTGGTACCCCCGGCACACCCGAAGGGCGTGGTGGTACCCCCGGCACACCCGAAGGGCGTGGTGGTACCCCCAGCGCCACCTGATTCGCTTCCCCCGTCATTTGTCTGCGGGCTGGAGGTGGAGGTGTTTGGGGCGCTAGAGGTCCCCCCATGCCTAAGACGTAGGGGGCGGAACTGCGCGAACAAGCCACAGACGGGCCGCAGGCGCCATGACCGCACACGCACCACGGAGCCACCGCGCCTGCCAAGACACCGGTACCGCCGGACGGGCCACGCCGGACTCCACGGACAGGCCCTAGGGGGCGTTACCGGGTGACGCCGTAGCATGGCCGGACCACGATCGGGGGGAGAACTTCCATGGCACAACCGAACGAAGGGGCCGAGCCGCGCGACCGCGATCCCTGGGCGCCGCCGGAGAGCAGCGCGGCCCAGGACGGCATCGCGCGGGACGCGGCGGCCCGGGACGAGGCGCAGCGCGTCGGTCTGTCGAAGGAACCGGCCGGGGCCGCAGCCGAGGCGTCCGCCGGGGCGGCGGCCCCGCCGGTGCACGACATGCCGACGATGACCTCCATGCCCGGGGACGGGGCCGTACCGCCGCCGCCGACCGCCCCCGGCGGTCCCACGCAACCGCCGCCGTACGGATACCCCGGGGCGGCGGGCGGCCCCGCCGGCCCCGCGCAGCCGAACCAGGGGCCCGGCGGTCCCGGCCCCGGTGCGCAGGCGTACGGCGCCTTCACCCCGGGCGCCTCGTACCCGGGCCAGTCCGGCCACCCCGGCTACCCGGGCCACCCCGGATACCCGGGTTACCAGGGCTACCCGCAGGGCGGCTGGCAGCCGCCCCGGGAGCCGCAGAACGGCATGGGCATCGCCGCGATGGTGCTCGGCATCTGCTCGTTGGCGACGTTCTACGTGTACGGGATCTTCGGCTTCATCCTCGGCGTGATCGCGGTGATCCTCGGCATCCTCGGCCGGCGACGGGCGGCCCGGGGCGAGGCGAACAACGCCGGCCAAGCGCTCGCGGGCATCATCACCGGCGCCATCGGCATCGTGCTCGGCGCGGCCTTCCTCGCCTTCCTCATCTGGCTGGTGACCTCCGACATCACCGACGACGAGTCTGAGTACGAGAGCCCCTACGACGGCACCACCTACTCGCTGTCGCTCGCCGCCCCTGACGCGGCGGCGACCGCCGGGAGCCGCTGAGCCGCAGCCCCCGTCCCAGGGCCTGTCTTACGGATCTTGCTGGGCTCGCGTGCCCTGGTGCCGCTCCCCCTGGGCCTTCGGCCCGGGAGGTGCCCCCACTCCGCGGTGTCGTCGGTCGCCAATACTCCGCATTGACTCCCTCCTCCGCCTTGAGATGCACGGCACCAGAACCCGCCTCCTACGCCCGGAGGGCGTGGGAGGGACCCCCCTCACCCAGCCTGATCCGTAAGACAGGCCCTAGCAGAGCGCCCTAACCTCGCGCGCCCGTGGTCCCCCGACCGCGGGCGCGCAGCTCTTCCCGGGCCTCCATCAGCGCGAACCCGAGCAGATTCAGCCCGCGCCAGGCTCGCGGATCCGCGGCACGCTCGTCGTCCGCCGCCAGCCCGATGCCCCATATGCGGTCCAGCGGGCTCGCCTCCACCAGGACCCGCTCGCCCGTCCCCAGCAGGAAGTCCCGCAGGTCCGGATGGTGCTCGAACTTGTGCACATTGCCCGCGCGGACGATCCCGGAGCGCTCCCGCCGCCAGATCGCCTCGTCGAAGCCGCGCACCAGCCCGCCCGCGCGCTTGGCCTCGGCCGGGTGCGACGCCTCCAGCGCCATCCGCTCGGCCTCCGTGTCCTCGAACAGTCGCGCCTTCGACGCCATCATCCAGTGCTCGGCGGTGGCGTAGTGCACTCCGTCGACCGCGAAGGGTGACGGCCACCACTGACTCAGACAGCTCGCCGCCACCCGGCCGTCGGGGCGGGGGGCGGCGCCCCAGAAGAACACGTACTTCAGCTGCTCACCACGTCTGACCTGCTGGATCAACTCTTCCCTGGACATGCATGCGAGTGTCCCATCCACCACGGACATTCCGTATCGGTATTTGCCCGCCGACGCGACACATGGTCGACCGATTCCGTTGCGTAACCAAAAGGCAACTACGGAATCACTTGTTGGCGAACTGCCGCTCTGCCAGGATCGGCAATCACTCACCGCTCGTTCCACATTCAATCGGTGAAAGTGGGAACGGCGGCGGACGCGGCGTGCAATTGCACGCCCACGACGGCATTTCATGCGACGGCTTTCGGGCCGGGACTACGGAGAGCGTCATGGGTAACCGATTCCCCGTGCTGGACCGCTTCGCGGACGGCGCGCAGTACATCGGTGGGCAGCTGCGGCCCGGCAGCTCGGG
Organism: Streptomyces sp. NPDC047315; assembly: GCF_040643215.1. NCBI lineage: Bacteria > Bacillati > Actinomycetota > Actinomycetes > Kitasatosporales > Streptomycetaceae > Streptomyces > Streptomyces sp. NPDC047315. Next base: position 108,025 of record NZ_JBEYTZ010000018.1, read on the forward strand.
ACGTACGCAGGACATCGTCGACCCGGCGAGCGGTGACACCGTCCACCGCTACGAACTGGCCGGGACCGACGACGTGGACGCGGCCGTCGCCGCCGCGCGCGCGGCGCTGCCCGAGTGGGCGGGGGCGACGCCCGGCGAACGCTCGGACGCACTGCACCGCTTCGCCGCCGTCCTCGCCGAGCGGGCCGGCGACTTCGCCCGGGTCGAGTCCCTCCAGTGCGGCAAGCCGATCAAGCTGTCGACCGAGTTCGACGTGCCCGGCACCGTCGACAACACCGCCTTCTTCGCCGGCGCCGCCCGCCACCTGCAGGGCCAGTCGGCCGGCGAGTACAGCGCCGACCACACCTCGTACGTACGGCGGGAGCCGATCGGGGTCGTCGGCTCCATCGCCCCCTGGAACTACCCGCTCCAGATGGCCGCCTGGAAGGTGCTCCCGGCGATCGCGGCGGGGAACACGATCGTGCTGAAGCCGGCCGAGATCACCCCGCTGACCTCGCTGATGTTCGCGCAGGCGGCCACGGACGCGGGCATTCCGGCCGGTGTGGTCAACGTGGTCTCCGGCGCCGGCCGGGACGCCGGCGAACACCTGGTGGGCCACCCCGACGTGGCCATGACCTCCTTCACCGGCTCCACCGCCGTCGGCCGGCGGGTCGCCGAACTCGCCACCGCCACGGTCAAGCGGCTCCACCTCGAACTCGGCGGCAAGGCCCCCTTCGTCGTCTTCGACGACGCCGACGCCGAGGCCGCGATCCAGGGCGCCGTCGCCGGCTCCCTGATCAACTCGGGGCAGGACTGCACCGCCGCGACCCGGGTGTACGTCCAGCGCCCCCTGTACGAGCAGCTGCGCGACGGCATCGCGGACGCGATGGCGACCGTGCGCGTCGGCGACCCCTTCGACCCCTGCACCGACCTCGGCCCGCTCGTCTCGCACGCCCAGCGCGACCGCGTCGCGGGCTTCGTCGAGCGGGCCAGGGCGTACGCCACCGTGGTCACCGGGGGCGCGGCGCCGCAGAGCGACGGCGCGTACTACCTGCCGACGCTGATCGCCGACGCGCCGCAGGAGAGCGAGGTCGTCCAGGCCGAGATCTTCGGGCCGGTGCTGGCGATCCTGCCGTTCGACTCCGACGACGAGGGCATCGCGCTGGCCAACGACACCCCCTACGGCCTCGCCGCCTCCGCCTGGACCCGGGACGTGTACCGGGCGGGGCGCGCCACCCGGGAGATCCGGTCCGGGTGCGTGTGGATCAACGACCACATTCCGATCATCAGCGAGATGCCGCACGGCGGCTATCGGGCCTCGGGCTTCGGAAAGGACATGTCGACGTACTCCTTCGAGGAATACACGCAGGTCAAACATGTCATGTACGACAACACCGCGGTGGTCCGCAAGGACTGGCACCGCACGGTCTTCGGGGACAGATAACCGGGCTGCCGCCACCGGCGGCGCACGCACTGAGAAAGGGCACAGCGCATGGACCACCACGAGCCCGACGGCCTGTCCGCCGTACAGCTGGCCGCGATACGCCGCAGCCTGACGAACGGGCGGGGCGCCCTGTCCCGACGGACCGCGCTGCGCGCCTTCGGCGTCGGTGCGCTCGCCGTCGGCGGCGCGGCGGCGCTGACCGGCTGCGGCATACCGCCGGCCAAGCGGGAGGGCGGGGCCGCGGCCTCCGACGACCACTCGGAGAAGGAGAAGCAGATCGTCTTCTCCAACTGGACCGAGTACATGGACATCAGCGAGGACAACAAGAGCCGGCCGACCCTCGCCGAGTTCACCAAGCGCACCGGGATCAAGGTCAAGTACACCGAGGACATCAACGACAACGTCGAGTTCTTCGGGAAGATCCAACCCCAGCTGGCCGCCGGTCAGGACGCCGGACGGGACCTGATCAACGTCACCGACTGGCTGGCCGCCCGGATGATCAGGCTGGGCTGGGTGCAGCGGCTGGACCCGTCCCTGCTGCCGAACGCCTACGCCAACCTCGCCCCGCAGTTCCGCCGCCCCGACTGGGACCCCGGCCGCGCCCACTCCTACCCCTGGACCGGCATCTCCACCGTCATCGCCTACAACGCGAAGGCGACCGGCGGGAAGAAGGTCGACTCGGTCAGCCAACTGCTGGACGACCCCTCCCTCAAAGGGCGCGTCGGCTTCCTCACCGAGATGCGCGACACCGTCGGGATGACCCTGCTCGACCTGGGGAAGACGCCCGGACGGTTCACGGACGCCGACTTCGACGCGGCGATCGGCCGGCTCCAAAAGGGCGTCGACAAGAAGCAGATCCGACGCTTCCACGGCAACGACTACACCTCGGACCTGTCCAAGGGGGACCTCGCGGCCTGTCTCGCCTGGGCCGGCGACGTCATCCAGCTCCAGGCCGACAACCCCGACATCCGGTACGCCATCCCCGCCCCCGGCTACATCACCTCCTCGGACAACCTGCTGGTGCCGGCGCAGGCCAGGCACCAGCGCAACGCGACCCGGCTGATCGACTACTACTACGAACGCCCGGTGGCCGCCCGGCTCGCCGCGTACATCAACTACGTCTGTCCGGTGGAGGGCGTCGCCGAGGAGCTCGCCAAGATCGACCCCGCGCTGGCCGGCAACACCCTGATCGTCCCGGACAAGGCGATGGCAGCGAAGTCGCACGCCTTCCGCTCCCTCACCAGCGAGGAGGAGAGGGCGTACGAGGAGAAGTTCGCCAAGCTCATCGGCGCCTGACTCCTTCCACGGAACCCCGCGCACTCCGCCCCGGTACGCCAGAACCCCGCGCACTCCGCCCCGGCGCGCCAGGACCCCGCCCACCCCGCCCCGGTGCGCCGGGACCCCGGCCTTCGCCCGTTCCTCCTTCGAGCTCTGCTCCCGACCCCTGGGACCGCGACCCATGACAGACACCTCAGCGAGCGGCGACGTCCGCCTCACCGGGATCAGCAAGACCTACGGCTCCTTCACCGCCGTCCACCCGCTGGACCTCACCGTCCCCCAAGGCTCCTTCTTCGCCCTGCTCGGCGCCTCCGGCTGCGGCAAGACCACCACCCTGCGCATGATCGCCGGCCTGGAGGACCCCACCACCGGGACCGTCCTCCTCGGGGACCGGGACGTCACCGACCTGCCGCCGCACAAGCGCCCGGTGAACACCGTCTTCCAGAGCTACGCCCTCTTCCCGCACCTGACCATCCACGAGAACGTCGCCTTCGGGCTGCGCCGCCGCGGCATCCGCTCGGTGCGGAAGCAGGTCGGCGAGATGCTCGACCTCGTCCAGCTCGGTGACCTCGCCCAGCGCAAGCCGCACCAGCTCTCCGGCGGCCAGCAGCAGCGCGTCGCCGTCGCCCGGGCGCTGATCAACCACCCCCAGGTGCTGCTCCTGGACGAGCCGCTGGGCGCCCTCGACCTCAAGCTGCGCCGCCAGATGCAACTGGAGCTCAAGCGCATCCAGACCGAGGTCGGCATCACCTTCGTGCACGTCACCCACGACCAGGAGGAGGCCATGACGATGGCCGACACCGTCGCGGTGATGAACGGCGGCCGGGTCGAGCAGCTGGGCGCCCCCGCCGAGCTCTACGAGGCGCCGCGGACCACCTTCGTCGCCAACTTCCTCGGCACCTCGAACCTGATCGAGGCGAAGGTCACGGCCACCGGCGGGGGAGAGGTGGAGGTCGCCGCCGGAGGCGCGACGCTGCGGCTGCCGGCGGACCGCTGCGCCACCGCGCCCGCCGTCGGCGGCCGGCTGCTGGTCGGCGTACGACCCGAGAAGATCTCCCTCACCCACGCCGAAGACGCCGCCGACGGGTCCCCCGCCTCCGGCGGCACCACCGCGAGGAACCGCCTCACCGGCACGATCGTCGCCGCCAGCTTCATCGGCGTCTCCACCCAGTACGTCATCGACAGCCCCGGCTCGGGCGAGCTCCAGGTGTACGTGCAGAACATCGAGCGCGACCCCCGCCTCGTCCCCGGCGCCGAGGTCGCCCTGGACTGGAACCCCGCCCACACCTTCGGCCTGGACGCCGCCCAGGACATCGCCGCCGGCGTCACGGACGGCACGGCGGAGGCGGCATGAGCACCGCCACCGCGCCCCCGCGGGACCGGGTGCCCGAGGCGGCCGAACCCGGCGTCCTGCGCAAGCCGCCGGTGCGCCGCAAGCTGGTGCCGTACTGGCTGCTGCTCCCCGGCATCCTGTGGCTCCTCGTCTTCTTCGCCCTGCCGCTCATCTATCAGGCGTCGACCTCCGTGCAGACCGGCTCCCTCGAAGAGGGCTTCACGGTCACCTGGCACTTCGCCACCTACTGGGACGCGCTGACCGAGTACTGGCCCCACTTCGTGCGCTCGGTGCTGTACGCCGGCACCGCCACCCTGCTGTGCCTGCTGCTCGGCTACCCGCTGGCGTACCTCATCGCCTTCAAGGCCGGCCGCTGGCGCAACCTGCTGCTCGTCCTCGTCATCGCGCCCTTCTTCACCAGCTTCCTGATCCGCACGCTGGCCTGGAAGACGATCCTCGCCGACGGCGGCCCGGTGGTGGAGGTGCTCGGCACGGTCGGCTTCCTCGACGTCACCAACTGGCTCGGGATGACCGACGGGAACCGGGTGCTCGCCACCCCGCTCGCCGTCGTCACCGGTCTGACGTACAACTTCCTGCCGTTCATGATCCTGCCGCTGTACACCTCGCTGGAGCGGATCGACCCACGGCTGCACGAGGCCGCCGGCGACCTGTACGCCTCCCCGTCGACCACCTTCCGGAAGGTGACCTTCCCGCTCTCCCTGCCGGGGGTCGTCTCCGGCACGCTGCTGACCTTCATCCCGGCCAGCGGCGACTACGTCAACGCCGAGCTCCTGGGCTCCACCGACACCAAGATGGTCGGCAACGTCATCCAGTCGCAGTTCCTTCGGGTGCTCGACTACCCCACCGCCGCCGCGTTGTCGTTCCTTCTGATGGCCGTTGTGCTGATCATGGTCTCGGTCTACATCCGGCGCGCCGGAACGGAGGATCTGCTGTGATGACCGCTACCAAGTCGCTCGGCGGCTGGCTCCGGCGCAACGTCGTCGTCATCGCCGGCCTGCTGACCCTCGCGTATCTGATCCTGCCCAACGTCGTCGTGATGGTGTTCTCGTTCAACAAGCCCGCGGGCAAGTTCAACTACACCTGGCGGGAGTTCTCCACCGACGCCTGGCAGGACCCGTGCGGAGTCGCCGACCTGTGCGGCTCGCTCGGCCTCTCGCTGCGGATCGCGTTCTTCGCCACCGTCGGCGCCACCGTGCTCGGCACGATGATCGCCTTCGCGCTGGTGCGCTACCGCTTCCGGGCCCGCGGCGCGGTCAACGCGCTGATCTTCCTGCCGATGGCGATGCCCGAGGTCGTCATGGCCGCGTCCCTGCTCACGCTCTTCCTCAACCTCGGCGCCGAACTGGGACCGACGACCGTCCTGATCGCCCACACCATGTTCTGCCTCAGCTTCGTCGTCGTCGCGGTCAAGGCGCGGGTGCTGTCGATGGACCCGCGGCTGGAGGAGGCGGCGCGCGACCTGTACGCCGGACCGGTGCAGACCTTCCTGCGGGTGACGCTGCCGATCGCCGCGCCCGGGATCGCGGCCGGCGCGCTGCTCGCCTTCGCCCTCTCCTTCGACGACTTCATCATCACCAACTTCAACTCGGGCAACACCGTCACCTTCCCCATGTTCGTCTGGGGCTCGGCACAGCGCGGTACGCCCGTCCAGATCAACGTGATCGGCACGGCCATGTTCGCCCTCGCCGTGCTGATCGTCGTGGCCGGACAGCTCGTCAGCAACCGGCGCAGGAAGACCGCGTGACCAGCCCAGGACCCGTACGACCGCGGCCCGCCCGGCGGGCACCGCTAAGGAAGTGGAAACCATGGCCCCAGCAGCCATGAACGTCGCCCCGTCCCTCGCCGACGCCCGGCCCGTCTCCTTCTGGCTGGACGACCCGGCCCGGCCCGTCGCCCTCCCGGCGCTGACCGGGGACGAACACTGCGACCTGCTGGTGGTGGGCGGCGGCTACAGCGGGCTGTGGACCGCGCTGCTGGCCAAGGAGCGCGACCCCGAGTGGGACGTGGTGCTGATCGAGGGCCAGGAGGTGGGCTGGGCGGCCTCGGGGCGCAACGGCGGGTTCTGCGCCGCCTCCCTCACCCACGGCCTCGGCAACGGCGTCGCCCGCTGGCCCGAGGAGATCACCACCCTGGAGGAGCTCGGCGCACGCAACCTCGACGCCATCGAGGAGACGGTCGAGAAGTACGCCGTCGACTGCGACTTCGAGCGCACCGGAGCCATCGACGTCGCCACCGAGCCGTACCAGGTCGCCGGGCTCGCGGAGGAGTACGAGCAGGCCCGCGAGCTGGGGCTGGACGGGCTCGAACTCCTCGACCGGGACGCCATGCGCGCCGAGGTGGACTCGCCGCTCTTCCTCGGCGGCCTGTGGGACCGGCGCGGCACCGCCATGCTGCACCCCGCCAAGCTGGCGTGGGGCCTCAAGCGGGCCTGCGTCGACGCCGGCGTACGGATCTACGAGAACACCGCCGGCCTCGAACTCGCCCCCGCCCGCCCCGGCCCCCGCATGGCCGTCCGCACCTCCTACGGCCGGATCTTCGCCCGCCGCGTGGCGCTCGGCACCAACGTCTTCCCGTCCCTGGTCAAGCGGGTGCGCCCGTACACCGTCCCGGTGTACGACTACGCCCTGACGACCGAGCCGCTGACCGACGAACAGCTCGCCTCCGTCGGCTGGCGCGGCCGGCAGGGGCTCGGCGACGTCGCCAACCAGTTCCACTACTTCCGGATCACCGCCGACCGGCGCATCCTGTGGGGCGGCTACGACGCGATCTACCCCTTCGGCGGCCGGGTGAGCGCCGAGATGGACCACCGGCCCGAGACGTACCTCAAACTGGCCGGCCACTTCTTCCGGTACTTCCCGCAGCTGGAAGGGGTGCGCTTCAGCCACGCCTGGGGCGGGGCCATCGACACCTGCTCCCGCTTCTCCGCCTTCTTCGGCACCGCGCACGAGGACCGGGTGGCGTACGCGGCGGGCTACACCGGCCTCGGGGTGGGCGCCACCCGGTTCGGCGCCGAGGTGATGCTCGACCTGCTGGCCGGGCGGCGCACCGAGCGCACGGAGTTGGAGATGGTGCGCAGCAAGCCGCTGCCGTTCCCGCCCGAGCCGATCGCCTGGGCCGGCATCGGGCTCACCAAGTGGTCGCTCGCGCGGGCCGACGCCGACGGCGGTCGGCGCAACCTCTGGCTGCGCACGATGGACCGGCTCGGCCTCGGATTCGACAGCTGAGACTCCGAGGGGGCTTCTGACGGATCAGCGGCCCCCTCGAAACGACACCGCCAGCGCCCCCTCGAAACGACACCGCCAGCGGCCGGCAGCCGCCGGCGATCTTGCGTGACGCAGTTCACTACCGATTGGTAGCCAAACCCGCGTCATAGTTGGCCACCTGCGCCCTCTCCCTTGTGACGGCACGTCGCGTGCACGAGAGGGAGACAGCGAAATGACAGGCTCGACAGCGAAGACCGCGGTGGAGTGGCTGGTGTCGGTGGCGCCGGACCCCGACGCCACCCGCTGGGAGTGGGAGCGCAACCCCCTGGGGGTCGCCCTGCTGCCGGCGGGCCGGCGCTGGGACGTACTGATCGTCCCCGGCGACCTCGGTTACCCCACGCTCGACGTACTGCACCGGCTCGTCGACCGGCCCGGCCCCGTCCTCACCGACTTCGGCGACGCCCGGATGGGCTTCTTCGTGCCCCCGGGCACGGCTGCGCGCTGGGTCGGCACCGGGGTCCGCAGCGCCGGCCGGGGGACCTGGATCGTCGTCCCGTACCCCGGTCGGGCCGGTGGCGGCGGGATCCGCTGGCTCGTCGCCCCCGACGGCTCGGGGACCCTGTCCGACCCGGCGCTCCTCGAACTGGCGATGCACGAGGCAGCCGCGGGGCTGGCGCGCCGTCAGGGGCCTGCGGCAGGAGGGAACGGGGCGGGGTGACGGCGAGACCCGGCGGGGGGGAGGGGGCGGGCGTCGCGGTCGGCACGTGCCACAGGTCTTGACAACCCTATTGGTCTGGACCAAATTGTGCCTCCCCCGCTCCGCTTCCATCCCCCCACCTCTTGGAGGCAGTTGTGGTACGCACCAGAACGCGCCGCACCAGAGAACGCCTCACCACCCTGCTCGCCGTCACCGCGGCGAGCGCACTCACCCTGGCCGGCCTCGTCGCCACCGCCACCACCGCCCGGGCGGCCGACGCCGAACTGGCCGTCAACGGCGGCTTCGAGGCCGGCCTCACCGGCTGGACCTGTTCGGGCGGGAGCGGCGCCGCCGTCAGCTCCCCGGTCCGCACCGGCGCCTCCGCGCTCAAGGCCACCCCCAGCGGCGGCGACAACGCCCGGTGCAGCCAGACCGTCACCGTCCAGCCCAACTCCGCGTACACGCTCAGCGGTTGGGTCCAGGGCGGTTACGCCTACCTCGGCGTCACCGGCACCGGCACCACCGACGTCGCCACCTGGACCCCCTCGGCGCCCAGCTACCAGAAGCTGAGCACCACCTTCCGCACCGGCGCGAGCACCACGTCGGTCACCCTCTACACCCACGGCTGGTACGGCACTCCGGCCTACCACGCCGACGACATCTCCCTGTTCGGGCCGGGCGGCGGCCCCGTCACGATCCCGGCCGCCCCCACCGGCCTCGCCGCGGGCTCGCCCGGCTCCACGTCCGTACCGTTGAACTGGAGCGCCGTGCCCGGCGCGACCGACTACCACGTCTACCGGGGCGCCGACCGGGTCCTGTCGACCACCGGCACCTCCGCGACCGTGACCGGCCTCGCGCCCTCGACCCCGTACTCCTTCCAGGTCACCGCCAGCAACAGCGCCGGCGAGTCACCCAAGTCGGCTGCGGTCTCGGCCACCACGACCAGCGGCGGAGGCGGTGACGGCGGACTGCCGCCGCACGCCCTCGTCGGCTATCTGCACACCAGCTTCGCCAACGGCTCCGGCTACACCCGCCTCGCCGACGTCCCCGACTCCTGGGACGTGATCAACCTGGCCTTCGGCGAACCGACCTCCGTCACCTCCGGCGACATCCGCTTCAGCCTCTGCCCGGTGACCGAGTGCCCGAACGTGGAGTCCGTCACCGACTTCAAGACGGCGATCAAGGCGAAGCAGGCCGCCGGCAAGAAGGTGCTGATCTCCATCGGCGGCCAGAACGGGCAGGTCCAACTCGCCTCCACGGGCGCGCGGGACGCCTTCGTCGCCTCCGTGTCGCGGATCATCGACGAGTACGGGCTCGACGGCCTCGACATCGACTTCGAGGGGCACTCGCTCTCCCTGAACACCGGTGACACCGACTTCCGGTCCCCGACCACCCCGGTGATCGTCAACCTGATCTCGGCGGTCAAGACCCTCAAGGCGAAGTACGGCGCGAAGTTCGTGCTCACGATGGCGCCGGAGACGTTCTTCGTCCAGCTCGGCTACCAGTTCTACGGATCGGGGCCCTGGGGCGGCCAGGACCCGCGCGCCGGCTCGTACCTGCCGGTCATCCACGCCCTGCGGGACGACCTGACCCTGCTCCACGTCCAGCACTACAACTCCGGCCCGATCATGGGCCTGGACAACCAGTACCACACCATGGGGAACGCGGACTTCCACATCTCCATGGCGGACATGATGCTCACCGGCTTCCCGGTGGCCGGCAACACCGCGCGGATGTTCCCGCCGCTGCGGCCCGAGCAGGTCGCCATCGGCATGCCGGCCTCCACGCAGGCCGGCAACGGCCACACGTCGCCGGCCGAGGTCACCAAGACGCTCGACTGCCTGACGAAGAAGGTCAACTGCGGTTCGTACCAGACCCACGGCACCTGGCCCGCGTTGCGCGGGCTGATGTCCTGGTCGATCAACTGGGACCGCTTCAACCAGTTCGAGTTCTCCCGGAACTTCGACGCCTACCGCTGGAGCTGACGGCGGGACCGGCCACCGAAAGGACCAGGAGCAGCGCACCGCACAGCAGCCAGCTGCCGAGCACGTCCAGCGGCCAGTGGTAGCCGCGCAGCACCAGACCGATGCCCGTCGCCAGGGTCAGGACCAGGGCGGCGGGCATCGCCCAGCGGACCCGCCCCAGCAGCAGGGCGGCGCCGCCGTAGGCGACGAGCGCGGTCGCCGCGTGGCCCGACGGGAAGTAGCCGGTCGCCTCCGTGAGCGGCCCCGGCCGGTCGGTGAGCGCTTTGAGGGGCACCACCAGCGCCGGTACGGCCGCCATCGCGAGCACCGCGCACAGGGCGTCCGCGCGGCGCGCCCGGCCGCCCCGCCACAGCACGTACGCCACCGCCGCGGCCAGCACCGGCAGGGCCACGGCCAGATTGCCCAGGTCGGCCAGGAACTCGGTGAGCGGACGCGGCCCGCGGCCCACGATCGCCGACTCCACGCGCTCGTCCAGCGACCGAAGTGGTCCGTCGACGACGACCTGCCAGGTCAGCACCGCGAAGAGGAGGAGAAGGCCCAGGGCCGCGAACAATCGGGCGCGGAGGCCGAAAACGGCGAGTGCCGGCTGCCTCGGAACAGGGGGGACAGTTCCGAAACAGCCGGCCGGATCGGACCACCGCGCGCCCCGGGGGGTTTGGGGCGAGCGGCCATCCGATCTGTGAGGAGTTCCGGAGCCCGAAGCTCCGGTGCTGTGCGCAAGGGCACGACCAAGGCAGGGCTGGGGAGGCTCTGACTTGGGGTCGCCCGCAGAGTCCTGCGGGCGGGGTGTTTCTCTCATCTGCGAAAACCGTACGGCAGGGGCCGGGGCGGCGGACAGTCGGACCGCCATCCCGCCACGACTTCTTCACAGGCCCCGCCGGTTGGACAAACGGCCCCCGCGAACGGATGCGCGGAGGCCGTTTTCAGCCGGTGGAAGGGCCCCGGGCGAGCGCCCGAACCGGGCCCTTGCGGCCCGTTCGGGCGCGGTTCGGCTCAGATGGCGGCGAACGCCTGCTCGATGATGTCCAGGCCCTCGTTCAGCAGGTCCTCGCCGATCACCAGCGGCGGCAGGAAGCGCAGCACGTTGCCGTACGTGCCGCAGGTCAGCACCAGCAGCCCCTCGGCGTGGCACGCCTTGGCGAGCGCCGCAGCGGCGGCGGCGTCCGGCTCCTTGGTGCCGCGGTCCTTCACCAGCTCGATGGCGATCATGGCGCCCCGGCCGCGGATGTCACCGATGGAGTCGAACTTCTCCGCCATCGCCGCGAGACGGGCCTTCATGACCTCCTCGATGCGCCGGGCCTTGCCGTTGAGGTCCAGCTCCTTCATCGTCTCGATCGAGCCCAGCGCACCGGCGCAGGCGACCGGGTTGCCGCCGTAGGTGCCGCCGAGGCCGCCCGCGTGCGCGGCGTCCATGATCTCGGCGCGGCCCGTCACGGCGGCCAGCGGCAGCCCGCCCGCGATGCCCTTGGCGGTGGTGATCAGGTCCGGGACGATGCCCTCGTCCTCACAGGCGAACCACTGGCCGGTGCGGCAGAAGCCGGACTGGATCTCGTCCGCGACGAAGACGATGCCGTTGTCCTTGGCGAACTGCGCGATGGCCGGCAGGAAGCCCTTCGCGGGCTCGATGAAGCCGCCCTCGCCGAGCACCGGCTCGATGATGATCGCGGCGACGTTCTCGGCCCCGATCTGCTTGGTGATCTGGTCGATGGCCTGCGCGGACGCCTCGGCGCCGGCGTTCTCGGCCCCGGTCGGCCAGCGGTAGCCGTACGCCACCGGCACCCGGTAGACCTCGGGCGCGAACGGTCCGAAGCCCTGCTTGTACGGCATGTTCTTCGCCGTCAGCGCCATCGTGAGGTTGGTGCGGCCGTGGTAGCCGTGGTCGAAGACCACGACCGCCTGCCGCTTGGTGTAGGCGCGGGCGATCTTCACGGCGTTCTCGACGGCCTCGGCGCCCGAGTTGAACAGCGCCGACTTCTTGGCGTGGTCACCCGGGGTGAGCTCGGAGAGCGCCTCGGCGACCGCCACGTACCCCTCGTAGGGCGTGACCATGAAGCAGGTGTGGGTGAAGTCGGCGAGCTGCGCCGACGCCCGGCGCACCACGGCCTCGGCGCTGGCGCCGACGCTGGTCACGGCGATGCCGGAGCCGAAGTCGATCAGACGGTTCCCGTCGACGTCCTCGATGATGCCGCCGCCGGCGCGCGCGGTGAAGACGGGCAGCACGGAGCCCACGCCCGCGGCGACCGCGGCCGAGCGGCGGGCCTGGAGCTCCACCGACTTCGGTCCGGGGATGGCGGTGACGATGCGGCGCTCCTGCGGGATCGCGGTCATGGGGACTCCTGGGGGACGGGTTCGGACGGTTCCTCATCGGCAGGTTAGGCGCGGCACCGGGGCGCGGGCATGCGCCGATCGGGAGTGTTGGGGGCCGGCTCCTTGTCCGCGCCGGACATAGGCCGTACGGACGCACTAGATTGACGGTGCACAAGAGGCGGGCCTGGCTGGTCAGGGGGCAGCGGTTCAGATGGAGAAGGATTCCGCGGGTACGTTCGACGCTTTCGGCGCGGGCGGTGCGCACCCCGCACCACCGGTGCCGTCGCCGCCGCCCCCGCCGCAGCGCCCGCCGGCCGCAGCGCCGCCCCCTCCGCAGACGCCGCCCGGGGTCCCGGCGGCGGCCGTGCCCCGGCCCGCGGGCGAGTGGACCGACGCGGCTGCGGCGCACCCCGCCGTACCGGCCGTGCCCGGACACGCGCCGGTGACCCGCCCCGCTGTCGTCGACTGGCTGCGCACCCCGCGCCCGCCCGCCGACCCGGGCGTGTGGCGCCTCGGCCACGTGCCCCGCCCCGACGAGGAGCCGGACCTGGTCCCCGGCCGCCAACTGTTCAGCGGCGCGCTGATCGCGTTCCTCGCGGGCTGGCTGCTGTGGTCCCTGCTCTGGAACGGGTACCTGGAGGGGTGGTGGATCTTCATCGACAACTGGTGGCTGCTGCCGATGGAGTGGCTCGTCCCCGACTCCTGGAAGACCCCGGCGCACCCCAGGTTCGAACTCTTCGTGGCCGTGACGTACCTGTACTACGGCGTGGTCATCGGCCTCATCTCCGTCGGCATGGGACGGGTGGGCAACTGGTCCGAGGTGTGGCAGCGCTTCGGCGTCCCGCTGTGGCCGCTGTTCGTCGTCGTACCGAGCGTCTGGCGCGACATGCCGCGCGCCACCACCTGGCTGACCTGGGCGTCGAACCTCTACTACGTCCTGCTGGTGGCCTCCGTCGTCGCCGCGGTCGGCTGCGCCGGGAAGTGGCCCGCGGTCCGGCGCCGGCTCCCGGGCAACTCCGCCGAACCCGTCGCCCCCGAGGCCGGTACCACCGACCCCGCCACCTGGCCCGAACTGCGCGGCGCCGGACTCGGCGATGCCGCCGACCGGCTGACCGAGGCGGCCCGCAGCGGGGCGCTCGGGGACGTGGACTACGCCCGCATCCGACGGGCCTGGCAGGGCGTCGGCGCCCGCCCGGACCGGCTGGCCGCGTTCACCGAGACCGTACGCGCGCACGGCGCCGCCGCCTGTGCGCACCCCTCAGGCGTGCGGGACCTCCCGGTGCGCAGCGCCATCCACGACCTGGCCACGGGGCAGGTGCGGATCGGGACGGCCGTCGACAGCGCGCGCAACCCGTACCCCCGCCGCACCACCGGCGTCGCGCTCGACCCGGCCCTGCTCGGCACGTCCCTGCTCGCCGTCGGCCCCTCCGGCTCGGGCAAGAGCGTGCGCCTGGTGCGGCCCGTCGTGGAGTCGCTGTGCCTGCTCGCGCTGGCGGGCCGCAGCGCCGTCGTCGCGGTCACCGCGCACGGCTCCGGAATCGCGCCCGACGACGCCTTCGACCTGGTCATCGGAGTGGGACGGCCCGAGGCCAGCCACGACCTGGACCTGTACGGCGGGGCCGAGGACCCCGACGAAGCCGCCCGAAGCCTCGCCGAGGCGCTGGTCGGCGATCTCGCGGTGACCCTCCCCGGCGGCGACAGCCGACGCGCCGCGACCGCCCTCGCCCAGCTCATCGGCCCGTTCCGGTGCGTACACGGCCGCTTCCCGGCCGTCCCAGAGCTGCGCGAGCTGCTCGGCGGCACCCCGGCCGCGCTCGACGGGCTGCGCACGGCGCTCCAGGCGCAGGGCGGGCCCGCGGCAGCCGCACAGCTGCGGGAGCTGGACGCCCGGGAGCGGCAGTCGACGCGCGCGGACGACGTCGGCGTGCTGCTGGCGGAGCGGGTGGCCTTCTTGGACCGCCCCGCCTTCACGGACTTCTTCCGCACCGACGGCGGCGGCCGGCAGTTCTCGCTGCGCGCCATCGAGCACCCGCTGCGGGTCCGCATCGACCTGCCGGAGCGCGGGCACGCCGAGGCGTCGCGGATCGTGGCCCGGCTGGTGCTCGCCCAGTTCACGGAGGCGGCCCTGGCCCGTACCGACCGCTCCCTGTTCGCCGCGCTCGTCCTCGACGACGCCGCGTACACCGTGACCGGCGACTCGGTCCGCGCCGTCCAGCGGCTGCGCTCCGCCAACGCGGGCGTCGTGCTCGCGCTGCGCACCCTGGAGGACGTGCCGGAGCCGCTGCGCGGGCCGCTGCTGGGCGCGGTGGGCTGCCGGATGGCGTTCTCCGGGCTCGCGCCGTGGGACGGCAACCGCTTCGCGGAGACCTGGGGCACCGAGTGGGTGCAGACCCGTGACGTCACCAACCGCCAGATCATCTCGGACGAGCCGCTGACCAAGGCGCTGCACATGATGCGCCGGCTGGTCACCGGGCGGGCGACCACCGCCGAGGCGGTCACCGTGCGGGAGGTCGAGCGGGCCCGCTGGTCGGCGTCCGACCTGGCGCACCAGGTGCCGGCGGGGCACGCGGTGCTGTCCCTGACGACCGTGCGCGGGGAGCACGCGCCGCCGGTCCTGGTCGACCTGCGAACCTGACGGGGGCGGGGCTGGGCCGCACGGCGCGGCTCCAGCCGGCCGGGACTGCTACGGGCTGGCAGAATCGAGCCAGGCCGTTCATACGGGACGGCGCATTCCCAGCCGCGCCGTCCGGTCTCCGGTGCACCGTCCGAAGGGCCTACGGTCCATGCCCCCCACCCTCGCCAGCCTCGCCCAGCACTCCGCGCTCAAGCTCACGGTGCGCACCGGCGAGGACCGGCTGGAGCGACCGGTGCGCTGGGCGCACGTCAGCGAACTGGCCGACCCCGTCCCGTACCTGGAGGGCGGCGAACTGCTCCTCGTCACCGCCATCACCCTCCCCGTCGACGACCCGGAGGCCATGCGCCGCTACGTGCGCCGCCTGAGCGGCGCGGGCGTCGTCGGGCTCGGCTTCGGCGTCGGCGTGCACCACGAGGACGTGCCCGAAGCGCTGCTCCAGGCGGCCCGCGAGGCGGACTTCCCGCTGCTGGCCGTGCCCCGCCGCACCCCCTTCCTCGCCATCAGCAAGGCGGTGTCGGCGGCGATCGCGGCCGATCAGTACCGGGCCGTGACCGCCGGCTTCGAGGCCCAGCGCGAGCTGACGCGCGCCGCGCTCGCCGAAGGTCCTGGCGCGGTGGTGGCCAGGCTCGCCGGCTACGTCGACGGCTGGGCCGCGCTGTACGACGCGTCCGGCGCGGTCGTCACCGCCTCTCCCGAGTGGGCCGCGCGCCGGGCGGCCAAGCTCGCCGCCGAGGTGGAGCGGATGCGCGAGCGCGCCGCGCCCGCCGGCGCCGTCGTCGCGGACACCGGCACCGGGGACGACCGGGTCGAGATCCAGTCGCTCGGCACCGGGCGCAGGGTCGGGGGAGCGCTCGCGGTGGGCACCGGAGCGCCGCTGGGCACCGCCGAGCGGTACGCGGTGCACTCCGCCGTCGCCCTGCTGACCCTGGCGACCGAGCGCACCCGCTCGCTCCAGCGGGCCGAACGGCGGCTCGGCGCCGCGGTGTTGCGGATGCTGCTCGCAGGCGCGCCCGAGCATGCGCGCGCGGTCGCCGGCGAGCTGTACGGGACGCTGCTCGACGCCCCCTTCCGGCTGCTGGTCGTCGAGCCGGTCGGCGGGCGGGGCGAGGCCGTCGGCGAACTCGTCGAGACGCTGGAGGCGGCGGCGTCCCGGGCCGGTGAGCCCGTGCTGGTCGTGGTGGACGCACCGGAGGACGCCGACGGGGTGGACGGCGCCGAGGGCGACGGTCGACTCGTGGTCCTCGCCGTCGACGGGGGAGCGGTGCTGGCCGCCGCCCTCGCCGCGTACACCGGTCGGGACGCCGAAGACGCCGCGCTCTACATGGGGGTGTCCGCCGTCGCGGGCCCGGCGCAGGCGGCCGGCGCCCAGCAACAGGCCGAGCAGGCGCTGTCGGTGGCCAGGCGCCGCGGCCGAGCGCTCGTCGAGCATGGGGAACTGGCCGCGGACTCCGTCCTTCCGCTGCTCGCGGACGACGCGGTGCGCGCCTTCGCGGACGGGCTGCTGCGTCCGCTGTACGAGCACGACGCAACGGGCCGCGGCGACCTCGTGGCCTCCCTGCGCGCCTGGCTGTCACGGCACGGCCAGTGGGACGCCGCCGCCGCCGACCTCGGGGTGCACCGGCACACGCTGCGCTACCGGATGCGGCGCGTGGAGGAGATCCTGGGGCGCTCGCTGGACGACCCGGACGTCCGCATGGAGCTGTGGTTGGCGCTGAAGACGACGGCGGGCCCCGCCGCCGGCTGACCCGCCCCGCCCAGCCCTGCCTTCTCCTGCTCCCGACGACTGACGACTGACGACTGACGACTGGCGGCCGACGGCCGACGTACCAGGCATGCCGGCGTATCGGCGTATCGGCATACCGACGTTCCACGAACACGACGACCGGAAACCGCCAGCCGTGCCCGGAGTCGGGCAAATATCTTGGCAGCCGAGCGTGTCAGTACCTAAAGTCTCGTCGTTGCTGACGTCCGGCTTCGTCCGGGTGAATCGAGAAGGACCCGATGACCCGTCCCGCTCCCTCTGTCACGGGCGCACCGCAGGCCCCCGCCGCCGTTCCCGGCGCCACCCCCACCCGCAAGATCACCGGCACCGTCTGGGCCGCGCTCGCCATCGTGTACGTCGTCTGGGGCTCCACCTACCTCGGCATCGCGATCACCGTCGAGACGATGCCGCCCTTCCTCTCCGCCGGCGCCCGCTTCGCCTTCGCCGGCCTGCTGCTCGCGGCCATCGTCGCCTGGCGCCAGGGCCCGGCCGCCCTCAGGGTGAACCGGGCGCAACTCGCCTCCGCCGCCGCCGTCGGACTGCTGCTCCTGCTCGGCGGCAACAGCCTCGTCGTCCTTGCCGAGACCGCCATCCCCTCCGGCCTCGCCGCCCTCCTCGTCGCCATCGTGCCCGCCTGGGTCGTCGTGCTGCGCCGGGCCACCGGCGAGCGCCCGGGCCTCAGCGCGTACACCGGCGTCGCCATCGGCCTCGCCGGCCTCGCGGTCCTCACCCTCCCCGGCCTCAGCGGCGACGTCCGCCTCTGGGGCGTCCTCATCGTCATCGCCGCCACCGTCAGCTGGTCGGTGGGCTCCTTCATCTCCTCCCGCATACCCATGCCGGCGAACCCGTTCGCCGCCAGCGCATACGAGATGGTCGCCGGCGGCATCGGCTGCGCCCTGGTCGGCCTCGGTCGCGGCGAACACCTCGACTTCGCCGTCTCCGACGTCTCCCCCCGCTCCTGGATCGCCCTCGCGTACCTGATCGTCTTCGGCTCCCTCGTCGCCTTCACCGCGTACGCCTGGCTGCTGCACTCCGCGCCCCTGTCGCTCGTCGCGACCTACGCGTACGTCAACCCGGTCGTCGCCGTCCTCCTCGGCGCCGTCGTCCTGAGCGAGCCGGTGACCTGGCCGATCGTGCTGGGCGGCGGGATCGTGGTCGCCGCGGTCTGTCTGATCGTGAGCACCGAACGCCGCGGCTGAGCCCCCGGCCGGCGCCGCCACCGGCCCGCGTCGGGCGCCTCACCCGCCAAAGCGTCGCGTACCGCGCACCGATCACTCCACCTCGGACAAACCCCCTACGCTCCCCGCACACCTAACGTGGGAGCACGCACGCGCCACCTCTACCTCGGAAGGGTCGGGACATGACTTCCACCCACGCCTTCTGGCTCGCCGGCCGCCAGGCCACCGGCGAGACCACGTTCGACGTCACCAACTCGTGGGACGGACGCCTCGTCGGCACCGTCTCGGTGCCCACCGAGGCGCAGGTCGAGGAGGCCGTGGCCGCCGCGCACGCGGTACGGGACGAGTTCGCCGCCACCCCGGCGCACGTCCGCGCCGCCGCGCTCGACCACGTCTCGCGCCGGCTCGCCGAGCGCACCGAGGAGATCGCGGCGCTGATCTCCGCGGAGAACGGCAAGCCGATCAAGTGGGCCCGCGGCGAAGTCGGCCGGGCCGTCTCCGTGTTCCGCTTCGCGGCCGAGGAGGCCCGGCGCTACAACGGCGGCGACGCCCAGCGCCTGGACACCGACGCCGGCGGCGTCGGCCGCCTCGCGCTGACCCGCCGCGTCCCGCGCGGCGTCGTCCTCGGCATCGCGCCCTTCAACTTCCCGCTGAACCTCAGCGCGCACAAGGTCGCCCCGGCCATCGCCGTCGGCGCGCCGATCATCCTCAAGCCCGCCCCGGCCACCCCGCTGTCCTCCCTGGTCCTCGGCGAGCTGCTGGCCGAGACGGACCTGCCGGCCGGCTCCTGGTCCGTGCTGACGGTGCCCAACGAGCGCATGCCCGCCCTCGTCCAGGACGAGCGGCTGCCCGTGATCTCCTTCACCGGCTCCGGCCCGGTCGGCTACGCGATCATGGATTCGGTGCCGCGCAAGCACACCACCCTGGAGCTCGGCGGCAACGGCGCCGCCGTCGTCCTCGGCGACTGGTCCAGCGAGGCCGACCTGGACTGGGCGGCGAGCCGGATGGCCACCTTCTCCAACTACCAGGGCGGCCAGTCCTGCATCTCCGTCCAGCGGGTGATCGCGGACGCCGCCGTGTACGACCGGCTCCTGCCCAAGCTCGTCGCGGCGGTCGAGGCGCAGGTCACCGGCGACCCCTCCGACGAGACCACCGACGTCGGCCCGCTGGTCAGCGAGGACGCCGCCCGGCGCGTCGAGTCCTGGGTGGACGAGGCCGTCACCGCCGGCGCCACGCTGCTCACCGGCGGCAAGCGGGACGGCGCCAGCTACGCGCCGACCGTCCTCGCCGACGTCCCCGCGGACGTCACCATCGCCAGCGAGGAGGTCTTCGGACCCGTCCTGACCGTCACCAAGGTGGACGGCGAGGCCGCCGCCTTCGCCGCGGTCAACGACTCCAAGTACGGCCTCCAGGCCGGCGTCTTCACCCACGACGTCCAGACCGCCTTCCGCGCCCACCGCGCCCTGGAGGTGGGCGGCGTGATCATCGGCGACGTACCCTCGTACCGCGCCGACCAGATGCCGTACGGCGGGGCCAAGCAGTCCGGCGTCGGACGCGAGGGCGTCGCCTACGCGATGGACGACTACACCTACGAGCGCGTGCTGGTCCTCACCGGTCTCGCCCTCTGACCTTTTGCCCCCGGTCCTCACCGGACCAGACGGCCGGAGCCCTACTGTGCGGGGGCTCCGGCCGTCGCCGTTCCCGCATCCCGACGGCCCCGACGCGTCCCTCCACCGGCGCCGGAGAGCTGGTGCAGCCGCCTACCATCGGGTAGTACCAATGAGGAGAACCGGTCGGTAGCCACACCCCCCCCGGCCGCCCCAAACGCCCGCTCAACCGAACCGCGGCGAGGTGGACCTCATGACCGCACCACTGGAGAAGGACCGACCCCCCAAGGTCACCGAGCGCGAGGCCCGGCAGGTCGCCGAGGCCGCTCGGGAACAGGACTGGCGCAAGCCGAGCTTCGCCAAGGAACTCTTCCTCGGCCGCTTCCGGCTCGACCTGATCCACCCCCACCCCCTGCCGTCGGGCGAGGACGTCCGGCGCGGCGAGGAGTTCCTCTCCCGGCTCCGCACGTTCTGCGAGAACGACGTCGACGGCGCCCTGATCGAGCGCGAGGCCCGCATCCCCGACGAGGTCATCCGCGGCCTCAAGGAACTCGGCGCGCTCGGCATGAAGATCGACCCCAAGTACGGCGGGCTCGGCCTCACCCAGGTCTACTACAACAAGGCCCTGATGCTGATCGGCTCCGTCAGCCCGGCGATCGGGGCGCTGCTCTCGGCGCACCAGTCCATCGGCGTGCCGCAGCCGCTGAAGCTCTTCGGCACCCAGGAGCAGAAGGACGCCTTCCTGCCGCGGCTCGCCCGCACCGACGTCTCCGCGTTCTTGCTGACCGAACCGGACGTCGGCTCGGACCCGGCGCGGCTGGCCACCACCGCCGTGCCCGACGGGGACGACTACGTCATCGACGGCGTCAAGCTGTGGACGACCAACGGCGTCGTCGCCGACCTGCTCGTCGTGATGGCCCGCGTGCCCGCGTCCGAAGGGCACAAGGGCGGCATCACCGCCTTCGTCGTCGAGGCCGACAGCGAGGGCGTCACCGTCGAGCACCGCAACGCCTTCATGGGCCTGCGCGGGCTGGAGAACGGCGTCACCCGCTTCCACCGCGTCCGGGTCCCCGCCGCGCACCGCATCGGCCCCGAAGGCGCCGGCCTCAAGATCGCGCTCACCACGCTGAACACGGGCCGGCTCTCGCTGCCCGCGATGTGCGTCGGCGCCGGCAAGTGGAGCCTGAAGATCGCCCGCGAGTGGTCCGCCGTGCGCGAGCAGTGGGGCCGGCCGGTCGCCCGCCACGAGGCCGTCGGCGCGAAGATCTCCTTCATCGCCGCCACCACCTTCGCCCTGGAGGCCGTGGTCGACCTCGCCTCCCAGATGGCCGACGAGGACCGCAACGACATCCGCATCGAAGCGGCGCTCGCCAAGTTGTACGGCTCCGAAATGGCCTGGCTGATGGCCGACGAACTCGTCCAGATCCGCGGCGGACGCGGCTACGAGACGGCCGCTTCCCTCGCCGACCGCGGCGAACGGGCCGTCGCCGCCGAACAGCTGCTCCGCGACCTGCGCATCAACCGGATCTTCGAGGGCTCCACCGAGATCATGCACCTGCTGATCGCCCGGGAGGCCGTCGACGCCCACCTCAAGGTCGCCGGCGATCTGATCGACCCGGACAAGTCCCTGGGCGACAAGGCGAAGGCGGGCGCCCAGGCCGGCGCGTTCTACGCGCGCTGGCTGCCGAAGCTGGTCGCCGGGCCCGGCCGGCTCCCCACCTCGTACCAGGAGTTCCACCCCACCGGCCACGCCGACCTCGCCACCCACCTGCGGTACGTGGAGCGCGCCTCCCGCCGGCTCGCCCGCGCCACCTTCCTCGGCATGGCGCGCTGGCAGGGCCGGATGGAGACGAAGCAGGGCTTCCTGGGCCGGATCGTGGACATCGGCGCCGAGCTGTTCGCGATGAGCGCCGCCTGCGTCCGGGCGGAGCTGCTGCGCGCCGGTGACGGCCACGGCCGGGAGGCTTACCAACTCGCGGACGCCTTCTGCCGGCAGTCCAGGATCCGGGTGGAAGAGCTCTTCGACCGGCTCTGGCGCAACACCGACGACCTCGACCGCAAGGTGGTCGCCAAGGTGCTCTCCGGCGCGTACGCCTGGCTGGAGGAGGGCGTCGTCGACCCCAGCGGCGACGCGCCCTGGATCGCGGACGCCGCTCCCGGCCCCTCGGAGCGGGAGAACGTCCACCGGCAGATCCGCTGAGCGCCGAACGGCCGCGGCCCCCGGGCGCGGCACCCGCACCGCGCTCGCGCGCCGCGGCCGGGGGCCGCGCTGCACCGCCCGGCCGCGTCCGGGGGTCCCCCCACGCCCCGGGCGTCGCGGGCGGACACAATGGGGGGATGAGCGACCGCCCATCCCCTCTTGCCGATCCGCACGTCGTCTTCGCCCCGGACACGGGCACGGGCCCCCGGGACGTCGTCGTCCTCGGCTCCACCGGCTCCATCGGCACCCAGGCCATCGACCTCGTGCTGCGCAACCCCGACCGGTTCCGCATCACCGCGCTGTCCGCCGCGGGCACCCGGGCCGAACTGCTGGCCGAGCAGGCGCGCCGGCTGCGCGTGGCGACGGTCGCCGTGGCCCGCGAGGACACCGTGCCCGCGCTGCGCGAGGCGCTGGCCGCCCAGTACGGGAGCGAGCCCAAACCCGAGATCCTGGCCGGCCCGGACGCCGCCACCGACCTCGCGGCCTCCGACTGCCACACCGTCCTCAACGGCATCACCGGCTCCATCGGCCTCGCGCCGACCCTCGCCGCGCTCCGGGCCGGCCGCACCCTCGCCCTCGCCAACAAGGAGTCGCTCATCGTCGGCGGGCCGCTGGTGCGGGAGCTGGCGGCGCCCGGACAGATCATCCCGGTGGACTCCGAGCACGCCGCCCTCTTCCAGGCCCTGGCCGCCGGCACCCGCGCCGACGTGCGCAAGCTGGTCGTGACCGCGTCCGGCGGGCCCTTCCGCGGCCGTACCCGCGCCGACCTCGCCCACGTCACCCCCACCGACGCCCTCGCCCACCCCACCTGGGCCATGGGCCCGGTGATCACGGTCAACAGCGCCACCCTGGTCAACAAGGGCCTGGAGGTGATCGAGGCCCATCTGCTGTACGACATCCCCTTCGACCGGATCGAGGTCGTCGTCCACCCGCAGTCCTACGTCCACTCGATGGTGGAGTTCACGGACGGATCGACCATCGCCCAGGCCACCCCGCCCGACATGCGCGGCCCCATCGCCATCGGCCTGGGCTGGCCCGAGCGCATCCCGGACGCGGCCCCCGCCTTCGACTGGACCACCGCCTCCACCTGGGAGTTCTTCCCCCTCGACACCGTGGCCTTCCCCTCCGTCTCGCTCGCCCGACAGGTGGGCGAGCTGGGCGGCACGGCCCCGGCGGTCTTCAACGCGGCGAACGAGGAGTGCGTTGACGCGTTCTTGGCCGGCGGGCTGCCGTTCAACGGAATCATGGATACGGTCACGGATGTCGTCGCCGAACACGGCACCCCCGCCGGGGGAACCCTCCTCACGGTCGACGACGTTCTGGAGGCGGAGACCTGGGCGCGGGCCCGGGCCCGTGAACTGGCGGCGAAGGCCACCGCGGAGGCGCGCGCATGACGATGTTGTTGACGGTGCTGGGCATCGTGATGTTCGCCGTCGGGCTGCTGTTCTCCATCGCCTGGCACGAACTGGGCCACTTCACCACCGCCCGGATGTTCGGCATCCGCGTGCCGCAGTTCATGGTCGGCTTCGGCCCCACCCTGTGGTCGAAGAAGAAGGGCGAGACGGAGTACGGCGTCAAGGCCATCCCCCTCGGCGGCTACATCCGCATGATCGGGATGTTCCCGCCCGGCGCGGACGGCCGGATCGAGGCCCGCTCCACCTCTCCCTGGCGCGGCATGATCGAGGACGCCCGCTCGGCCGCGTACGAGGAGCTGGAGCCCGGCGACGAGACCCGCCTCTTCTACACGCGCCGGCCGTGGAAGCGCCTGATCGTGATGTTCGCCGGGCCGTTCATGAACCTGGTGCTGGCCGTCGCGATCTTCCTCGGGGTGGCGATGAGCTTCGGCTTCTCCACCCAGACCACCGAGGTCGCCGGCGTCCAGCAGTGCGTGATCTCCCAGAGCAGCAACCGGGACGCCTGCGTCGCGAGCGACCCGGTCTCCCCGGCCAAGGCGGCCGGGCTGAAGGAGGGCGACAAGATCGTCGCCTTCGACGGCAAGCCCGTCGACGACTGGTCCACCCTCTCCGACCGCATCCGCGACACCATCGGTCCCGCCACCCTCACCGTCGAGCGCGACGGCCAGGAAGTCGTCCTGAACGCCACGCTCGAAAAGAACATGGTGGCGAAGAAGGACTCGGACGGCGAGGTCGTCCCCGGTGAGTTCGTCCCCGCCGGCTACCTCGGCTTCGCCGCCAGGACCGAGATCCTGCCGCTCTCCTTCGGCGACTCCGTCGACCGCATGGGCGGCATGATCGAGAACGGCGTGGAGTCGATGATCGCCCTGCCGTCCAAGGTCCCCGACCTGTGGAACGCGGCCTTCGGCGAAGGGGAGCGCAAGGACGACTCCCCGGTCGGCGTCGTCGGCGCGGCCCGCATCAGCGGCGAGGTCATGACGCTGGACGCACCGGCGCAGAACCTGTTCGCGATGTTCCTGATGCTGCTCGCGGGCTTCAACCTCTCGCTCTTCCTCTTCAACATGCTCCCGCTGCTGCCGCTGGACGGCGGTCACATGGCGGGCGCGCTGTGGGAGTCGGTGCGGCGCAAGGTGGCCCGGCTCTTCCGGCGACCCGACCCCGGCCCCTTCGACGTGGCGAAGCTGATGCCGGTCGCGTACGTCGTCGCCGGCGTCTTCATCTGCTTCACCCTGCTCGTCCTCGTCGCCGACATCGTCAACCCCGTCAAGATCACCTAGCCACCGTCGGCACCTCCGGGGCTACGGCGACCGGGCGCACATGTGCTCGGTCGCCGTGACAATTGCGCACGGTTCGGGCGCGCGAGGTGCCCCTCGTAACCCCCGTGACGTAACCTCGAAAACCTGAGCCCCCCGATTTCCGGGGCCACGATCCACACCTTGGGGTTGCACAGCAGATGACCGCGATTTCTCTCGGCATGCCGTCCGTTCCGACCAAGCTCGCCGACCGCCGGGTCAGC
The DNA here is from genome assembly GCF_040643215.1 of Streptomyces sp. NPDC047315. Taxonomy (NCBI): domain Bacteria; kingdom Bacillati; phylum Actinomycetota; class Actinomycetes; order Kitasatosporales; family Streptomycetaceae; genus Streptomyces; species Streptomyces sp. NPDC047315. Next base: position 132,585 of record NZ_JBEYTZ010000018.1, read on the forward strand.
CGCAAGATCCAGGTCGGCACCGTGGCGGTGGGCGGCGACGCCCCCGTGTCGGTCCAGTCCATGACCACCACGCGGACCTCCGACATCGGGGCCACGCTCCAGCAGATCGCGGAGCTCACCGCCTCCGGCTGCCAGATCGTGCGGGTCGCCTGTCCGACGCAGGACGACGCCGACGCCCTGGCCACCATCGCGCGCAAGTCCCAGATCCCGGTGATCGCCGACATCCACTTCCAGCCCAAGTACGTCTTCGCGGCGATCGACGCCGGCTGTGCGGCGGTCCGCGTCAACCCCGGGAACATCAAGCAGTTCGACGACAAGGTCAAGGAGATCGCGGCGGCGGCGTCCGCCTCGGGCACCCCGATCCGGATCGGCGTGAACGCCGGCTCCCTGGACCGTCGCCTGCTCCAGAAGTACGGCAAGGCCACCCCCGAAGCCCTCGTCGAGTCGGCGCTGTGGGAGGCGTCCCTCTTCGAGGAGCACGGCTTCACCGACATCAAGATCTCCGTGAAGCACAACGACCCCGTCGTGATGGTGAACGCCTACCGCCAACTCGCCGCCCAGTGCGACTACCCGCTGCACCTCGGCGTCACCGAAGCGGGCCCCGCCTTCCAGGGCACGATCAAGTCCGCGGTGGCCTTCGGCGCACTGCTGAGCGAGGGCATCGGCGACACCATCCGGGTCTCCCTGTCCGCGCCGCCCGCCGAAGAGGTCAAGGTCGGCATCCAGATCCTGGAGTCGCTCAACCTCCGCCAGCGCCGGCTGGAGATCGTCTCCTGCCCGTCCTGCGGTCGGGCTCAGGTGGACGTGTACAAGCTCGCGGACGAGGTCACGGCCGGTCTGGAGGGCATGGAGGTGCCGCTGCGCGTCGCCGTGATGGGCTGCGTGGTGAACGGCCCCGGCGAGGCGCGCGAGGCCGACCTCGGCGTGGCCTCCGGCAACGGCAAGGGCCAGATCTTCGTCAAGGGCGAGGTGATCAAGACCGTCCCCGAGTCGAAGATCGTCGAGACCCTGATCGACGAGGCGATGAAGATCGCCGAGCAGATGGAGAAGGACGGCATCGCCTCCGGCGAGCCCACCGTCTCGATCGGCGCCTGACGCCCCACCCGTCGTACGGGCCCTCGAACCCCTGGAAACGGGGGGTCCGAGGGCCCGTCTTCGCGCTCGGCACTCGACGCACCCGCCGGGTACAGTGCGGAGATCAGCAGACCGTACGGTGAGGCCCCCCACGTGTTGACGCAGACCACCACCCGGGTCCTCGAACCCGGGGACCTCGGCGCCGCGCTCGCGGTCCTGGAGAGCGAGCCCGTGGCGAATGCTTTCGTCACCTCCCGGGTGCAGGTCGCCGGGCTCGACCCCTGGCGCCTCGGCGGCGAGATGTGGGGCTGGTACGCCGGCGGACGGCTCCGCTCGCTCTGCTACTCCGGCGCCAACCTGGTGCCCGTCTGTGCCACCCCCGAGGCCGTGCGCGCCTTCGCCGACCGGGCCCGCAGGACCGGCCGCCGCTGCTCCTCGATCGTGGGCCCGGCCGAGCCCACCGCCCAGCTGTGGCGGCTGCTGGAGCCGAGCTGGGGCCCCGCCCGGGACGTCCGGCCCCACCAGCCGCTGATGGTGGCCGACGGCCCCTCCGCCGACGTCGAGCCCGACCCGTACGTCCGGCGCATCCGCAAGGACGAGATGGAAGTGATCATGCCCGCGTGCGTGGCCATGTTCACCGAGGAGGTCGGCGTCTCGCCGATGGCGGGCGACGGCGGGCTGCTCTACCAGGCCCGCGTCGCCGAACTCGTCGGCTCCGGCCGCTCCTTCGCCCGGATCGAGGACGGACGGGTGGTCTTCAAAGCCGAGATCGGCGCCGCCACCACCCAGGCGTGCCAGATCCAGGGCGTCTGGGTCGACCCCGAGTTCCGCGGCAGACGCCTGTCCGAGACCGGGATGGCCGCCGTGCTGCGCTACGCCCTCGCCGACGTCGCGCCCGTGGTGAGCCTGTACGTCAACGACTACAACGCCCCCGCCCGGGCGTCCTACCGCCGCGTCGGCTTCCGCGAGGTCGGCGCGTTCATGAGCGTGCTGTTCTGAAAAGAGCGGGCCGGCCGTTTCTTTGGACGAGCAGGCCGGCCTGTCCGCTGCGGGCGGATCGGCCCTTCTGGGACGGGCGGGCCGGCCGTTCAGCGCCGACGCCCCGGCCAGTAGGGTGCGCGCATGGCATCAGTCCCCGGTGGCCCGCCCCCGTTCCCCCACGTCACGGTCGCCACCGTCGACCTCGCCTCCCGGCTCGACGAGGCGCTGATGGTGCAGGCCCTCGCCTTCGGACTCACCCAGGGCGAGATCGACGTACGGCGCCACATCGTGCACCGCCACCTCCAGCAGCCGGGCGCCCGCGCCCTCGGCGCGCTCACCGACACCGACCGCCTCGTCGGCTTCGTCTACGGAATGCCCAACGACCGCCGGCACTGGTGGTCCACCGTCGTCGAGCCCCATCTGCGCCGCACCGGCAGCGAGGGCTGGCTCGACGACGCGTTCGTCATCACCGAGCTGCACGTCCACCCCCGCTTCCAGGGGCGCGGCATCGGCCGCGCGCTGATCACCACGATCACCGACGCCGCCGTCGAACCCCGGTCCATCCTCTCCGCCATCGACGTCGAGTCCCCCGCCCGCGGCCTGTACCGGCGCCTGGGCTACACCGACCTCGCGCGCCAGGTCCACTTCCCGAGCGCCCCCCGTCCCTACGCCGTGATGGGCGCCCCGCTGCCGCTGCTGCGCGACAACTGATTACCGCCCCCCGCCGCCAGGGGGCTAACCTCCTGCACATCACCTTCAGGTTCTTCACGCAGGAGATTCCCCATGGCAGCCCAGGTCCAGCGCATGTCCCGTCTGATGGTCAAGACACTGCGCGACGACCCGGCGGACGCCGAGACCCTGAGCCACAAACTCCTGGTCCGCGCCGGCTACGTGCGTCGCAACGCGGCCGGCATCTGGTCCTGGCTGCCGCTCGGCAAGCAGGTCCTGGAGAACATCACCCGCGTGGTGCGGGAGGAGATGGACGCCATCGGCGCCCAGGAGGTGACGCTGCCCGCGCTGCTGCCCAAGGAGCCGTACGAGGCGTCCGGCCGCTGGGAGGAGTACGGCGCGGAGCTGTTCCGGCTCAAGGACCGCAAGGGCGGGGACTACCTCCTCGGCCCCACCCACGAGGAGATCTTCACCCTCCTCGTCAAGGACCAGTGCACGTCCTACAAGGACCTGCCGGTGATCCTCTACCAGGTCCAGACGAAGTACCGCGACGAGGCCCGCCCCCGGTCGGGCATCCTGCGCAGCCGCGAGTTCCTGATGAAGGACTCGTACTCCTTCGACACCACGGACGAGGGCCTGGCGCAGTCGTACGCGCTGCACCGCGAGGCGTACATCCGGATCTTCGAGCGCCTGGGGCTGGAGCACCGGATCGTCTCCGCGGTCTCCGGCGCGATGGGCGGCTCGGCGTCCGAGGAGTTCCTGGCGCCCGCCGCGGCCGGCGAGGACACCTTCGTGGACTGTCCCGCCTGCGACTACGCGGCGAACACGGAGGCCGTCACCTTCACCGCCGAGGTCGCCCTGTCCGTCGAGGACGGTGCCGCCGGACCCGTCGAGGAGCTGGACACCCCCGACACCCCCACCATCGAGACCCTGGCCGCACACCTCGGCGTGCCCGCGTCCGCCACCTTGAAGAACCTCCTCGTGAAGGTCGACGGCGAGATCGTCGCCGTCGGCGTCCCCGGTGACCGCGAGGTCGACCTCGGCAAGCTCGGCGACCACTTCGCCCCCGCCGAGGTGGAGCTGGTCACCGCGGAGGACTTCACCGGCCGCCCCGACCTGGTCCGCGGCTACGTCGGACCGCAGGGCCTGGACAAGGTGCGCTACCTCGCCGACCCGCGGGTGGCCGCCGGCACCGCCTGGATCACCGGCGCCAACAAGGAAGGCGTGCACGCGAAGAACGTGGTCGTCGGCCGGGACTTCGAGGTCGACGCCTACGTCGACGTGGTCGTCGTCCAGGAGGGTGACCCCTGCCCCAAGTGCGGCACCGGCCTGAAGCTGGACCGCGCCATCGAGATCGGCCACATCTTCCAGCTCGGCCGCAAGTACGCCGACACCTTCCAGCTCGACGTCCTCGGCCAGACCGGCAAGCCCGAGCGCGTCACGATGGGGTCGTACGGCGTCGGCGTCTCCCGCGCGGTGGCCGCCCTCGCCGAGCAGACCGCCGACGAGCAGGGCCTGTGCTGGCCCGCCGAGATCGCCCCCGCGGACGTGCACGTCGTCGCCGCCGGCAAGGCCCTGCAGACCGAGTTCGCCCTCACCGCCGCCGAGCAGTTGGCCGCGGCCGGGCTGCGCGTGCTGGTCGACGAGCGCCCCGGCGTCTCGCCCGGCGTGAAGTTCACCGACGCCGAGCTGATCGGCGTGCCGAAGATCCTGGTCGCGGGCCGTCGGTCCGGGGACGGGATCGTCGAGCTGAAGGACCGCCGCACCGGGGAGCGCGAGGAACTGCCGCTGGCCGAGGCCGTCGCCAAGCTCAGCGTGTCCTGACGCCCCACCTGCCCTGACGGCCGAAAGGCCGCGTCCCCGCATCGGGACGCGGCCTTTCGGCGTTCAGGAGCGTTACAGCCAGGACGCGAACTCCAACAGCCCTTCCCCCTGCTGCCGGCGGCCCGCCCGCACCGCCCGCACCGCGGACTCGACCGCCCCGAACAGCGTCCAGCCCCGCAGCCGCTCCGCGTCCAGGTCCAACGAGTCCGCCAGCTTGTTCACCCGGCGGCGGGTCGCGGACGCCCCCGACGCGGCGGCCACCAGGTCCTCGGCCCGGTCGCGGGCCAGCCGCGACAGGTCGTAGGCGCGCTCGCCGACCAGCGGCTCGGGGCCCACCGTCAGCCAGGGCGCGCGCTCACCGGCCAGCACCTTGCCCTGCCGGAAGCGGCCGTGCAGCACGAAGTGGTCGTCGCCCGGCGCGGAGCCCACCAACGCGTCCCGCGCGCTCAGGGCCGCCATCGCCAACGGCTCGTCCCCGGCGACGTCCCGCAGCAGCCGGGCCCGTACCTCCGTACGGTCGGCGACGGACTCGAAGCCGTGCCCGGGCGGCGGCGGCACCCACAGGCGCCGCACCGTCCCCGCCGCCTCCAGCAGCGCCTTCGCCTCCGGCAGCGACCGCAGGGACACCTCGGGACGCAGCCGCTCCAGCAGCAGCCCTCCGGCCACCTCGCCCAGCACCCGCACCGCGCCGAAGCCGTCCCACAGTTCCAGCGCCGCCCGCTCCCGCTCGGGCGCGGCCGACGGCGGCGCCAGCTTCAGCGCGGCCGGGGTCCCGTCGGCGAGCCGCACCAGGAGGACCAGGCCGCTGCGCCCACCGGGGACCACGACGCGTTCGACGTCCAGGTGCGCCCGGGCCGCGGTCTCCTTCACGAGCTCCGTCAGCCGGCCCAGCCACGCACCGTTGCCGTCGCCGTCACCTTCGCCGCGCTCGCCGAGCGCCCGCACCAGACGCCCAGGCGCTTGCAGATCCATGCGTACGCGACTTCCTCTCGCTCCACTCGACAACGGCGCGCCCCCGCGGACGCGGCCGTCCGGGCGGTCGGCTCCGGACGGCGTCCCGGACGGTCAGCTCCGGGCGGCCCGCTCGGCGAGCCCAGGAAAGGCTACGCCGCTGCCGCGCCAGCGCACCGCGCGCACGGCGGCCTCGCGCAGCGCCACCGCCGCCTCCTTGCGCAACCGCCCCTCCGCCGCCCGTACGAGATCCGCACACGCCCCGGCCACCCGGTCCTCCAGGTGCGCCGCCAGCAGCAGGGCAGCGGCGGCGTCGGGCACCGGGAACGGCAGCGCGTACCCGGGCGCCGCGGTCACCGGCGCACCGCCGAGGTCGCGCACGGTGCCGGCCAGCGTGTCACGACGGGCCCGGTGGGCGGCGTACGCGGCCCTGGCCTCCGTCTCCCGGGCGGCGTCGACGCGCGCCCCGACCACCCCGTAGCCGTACACCGCCGCGTGCCGGGCGGCGAGCGCCGCCTGCACCGCCGCCAGCAGCTCCTTGGGGTCCGGTGCGTCCGCCGGCTCCCGCGCGCTCACCGGGCACCTCCGTCGCCGCTCGCCGTCAGCAGGTACGCGTGGGCGGCGCCGGCCGCGGCGACGGAGGCCAACAGACGCGCCAACTCGGGCCGGGCGCCGCCGAGGGCCGCGGCCAGCGCGTCCGAGGTCCGGCGCTCCGCCGCCGCCAGCTCCTTGAGCGCGGCGGCGGGCTCGGTGGGCACCGGGTGCGAGCCGGCCGACTTCGCCGTCCCGCCCAGCGCCGCGACGTGCGCGGCGACCGAGGTGCGCAGCGCGGTGAGCTTGGCGGCCAGCGCCGGATGCGCGGCGATCACCGCGTCGTAGTGGTCCCGTAGCGCCCCGCTGCCGGCGGCCAACCGTTTCCGCAAGGCAGCCTCGGTGGCTCCCGCCCCTTCGGGCGCCCCCTGGACGCCCCGCGCGCTGGAGCGCGCGCCCGGCTCGGACCGCTCGCCCGAGCAGCCCGACAACACTCCCGCAGCCGCGGAGCCGGCCACCGCGCCCGTCACCAGGAGGGCCCGTCTTCGTGTCGTTCCGGTGCGCCCCACGGGTGTCTCCCTCGGCCTCTCGGTGATCATCGCCGCAGGCGAGCGTACCCGCGGGTCCCCCTGAGGTGGACGGCAACACCCTGCGGGACCGGATAGGCTGTGGGCTGGCGTTGCCCAGACGTCCATCAGACACGCGACGAGCACAGCGTTCCCACAACAGCACACGCGGCCGAGGAGTCACCCGGATGAGCACCACCCAGAGCGAGAGGCTGCGCGGGCTGCTGGAGCCGCTCGTGCGCGCCGCGGGACTCGACCTCGAAGAGGTCGAAGTGGGCCGCGCGGGCCGTCGCCGGCAGCTCCGGATCACCGTCGACTCCGACGAGGGCGCCACTCTGGACGCGTGCGCCGAGCTGAGCCGCGAGATCTCCCAGAAGCTCGACGAGAGCGACGCCATGGGCGAGGAGGAGTACACCCTCGAAGTCAGCTCGCCCGGCGCCGACCGCCCCCTGACGGAGCACCGCCACTACGTGCGCGCCACCGGTCGCCTGGTGAAGTTCCACCTCCACGAGGGCGGGGAACTGATCGCCCGGGTGCTCGTCGTCGACGGCGACGGGGTCGACGTCGAGGTGCCCGGGGTCAAGGGCCGCAAGCCCACCGCGCGTCGGCTCGCCTTCGACGAGGTCGCGAAGGCCCGCGTGGAGATCGAGTTCAACCGCAAGGACAAGAAGGAAGAGGAGGCGTAGCCGTGGACATCGACGTAAAGCTCCTGAAGGGCTTGGCACAGGAGAAGGAGATCCCCTTCGACCTGCTGGTCGAGGCGATCGAGTCGGCCCTCCTCATCGCGTACCACCGCACCCCGGACAGCCGTCGGCACGCCCGGGTGGTGATCAGCCGGGACACCGGGCACGTCACCGTGTGGGCCAAGGAGGACCCCTCGGAGGTGCCGGAGGGCCAGGAGCCCAAGGAGTTCGACGACACCCCCACCGACTTCGGCCGGATCGCGGCGACCACCGCCCGCCAGGTCATCCAGCAGCGGCTGCGGGACGCGGAGAACGACGCCACCCTCGGCGAGTACGCCCGGCGCGAGGGCGACATCGTCTCCGGCCAGGTGCAGCAGGGCAAGGACCCGAAGAACGTCCTGGTCAAGCTGGACGACAAGCTGGAGGCGATCCTGCCCGTCCAGGAGCAGGTGCCGGGCGAGACGTACGACCACGGGCTGCGGCTGCGCACGTACGTCGTCCGGGTGGCCAAGGGGGTCCGCGGCCCGTCCGTGACCCTCTCGCGCACCCATCCGAACCTGGTCAAGAAGCTCTTCGAGCTGGAGGTCCCGGAGATCGCGGACGGCAGCGTCGAGATCGCGGCGATCGCCCGCGAGGCCGGCCACCGCACGAAGATCGCGGTTCGTCCCACCCGCGCCGGGCTGAACGCCAAGGGCGCCTGCATCGGCCAGATGGGCGGCCGGGTGCGCAGCGTGATGAACGAGCTGAACGGCGAGAAGATCGACATCGTCGACTGGTCGGACGACCCGGCCGAGATGGTGGCGAACGCGCTCTCCCCGGCCCGGGTCAGCAAGGTGGAGGTCGTCGACCTCGCCGCCCGCTCGGCCCGGGTGACCGTCCCCGACTACCAGCTGTCGCTGGCGATCGGCAAGGAGGGGCAGAACGCCCGGCTGGCCGCCCGGCTGACCGGTTGGCGCATCGACATCCGCCCGGACACCGAGCAGGCCGACGGCGAGCGCGAGCCGGGGCGTCCCACCGACTGACCGCAGCTTGACCGAAGACCGACCGGCGTCCGACCGCCGGCTGACTACCTTCTGACCTCGGAGCGTCACGGTGCGCGGCGGTTCGCCACGCACCGTGGTCGACGAGGGTGGTCGATCAAGACAGATGGCTGTTCGATTTTTGCCCCAAAGGGGTGAGGTCGCTACGGGGAGGTAGACTTAACCGTGTCTGGCCGGACGCACGTCGGCGTATGCCCTGAACGCACCTGTGTGGGCTGTCGGAGTCGGGCGGCCAAGAGCGATCTGCTGCGCATCGTGAGGGTCGGGGGCGAGTGCGTTCCCGATGATCGCGGTACGCTGCCCGGCCGGGGTGCGTACGTACACCCCGCCGTGGTCTGTCTCGATCTGGCGGTCCGCCGCCGGGCGTTCCCGAGGGCCTTGCGGGCCGAGGGGCCGCTCGACACGACTGCCGTACGGCAGTACGTGCAGGAGACGGAACGGGCGGCGGAGCAGGATGTGTAAGAAGAAGTACGGCACGGATTCCCGTGCGGTCAGGTACCTCGCGAGTCGGAAGTAGGTCGAGATTGCGATGAGCACTCGATGAGTACGCGATGAGTACGCCCATGAAGTAGCGACGGTCCGGCGGTAACCGGACCTAAAAGGAGCGAAGTGGCTAAGGTCCGGGTATACGAACTCGCCAAGGAGTTCGGTGTGGAGAGCAAGGTCGTCATGGCCAAGCTCCAAGAACTCGGTGAATTCGTCCGTTCGGCGTCCTCGACGATCGAGGCGCCGGTCGTGCGCAAGTTGACTGACGCATTGCAGGGGTCCGGCCAGAGCGCCGGCAAGACCGCTGCCAAGCCCGGCGCGCCCCGCAAGGCAGCGCCGTCCCCCGCCCCCCGTCCGGGTGGCCCCACCCCCGGCGCGCCGACTCCGGCCGCGCCCCGTCCCGCCGCACCCAAGCCCGGCGCGCAGGCTCCCAAGCCCGCCGCGTCCGAGGCGCCGGGCGGCACCCCCTCCAGCGCCCCGGCGCCGGGCCCGCGTCCGGGTCCGCGGCCTGCTCCGGCACGGCCCGCCCCGGCGGCCCCCGTGGCCGCGGAGTTCTCCGCCCCGGCACCGGCCCAGCCGGCCGCCCCGCAGGCGCCGCGCCCGGCCGCTCCCGGCCCGCGCCCCGGCGCCCGTCCGGGCCCGTCGGGCGGTCAGCGCGACGGCGCTCGTGGTGACCGCGGCGAGCGCGGCGAGCGCCCCGGGCGTCCCGCGCCCGGCCAGGGCGGTCCCCGCCCCGGCGGCAACCGTCCGGCCGGTCCCCGTCCGGGCAACAACCCCTTCACCTCCGGTGGCTCCACCGGCATGGCGCGCCCGCAGGCGCCCCGTCCCGGCGGCCCCCGTCCGGGTGGCCCCGGTGCCGGTGCCCCCCGCCCGCAGGGCGGCCCCGGCGGCGCTCCGCGTCCGCAGGGCCAGGGCGGTCCCCGTCCCACGCCCGGCGCGATGCCGCGTCCGCAGGCGCCCCGTCCCGGCGGCGGCCCCGGCGGCAACCGTCCGAACCCCGGCATGATGCCGCAGCGTCCCGCTGCCGGCCCCCGTCCGGGTCCCGGCGGTCGCGGCCCCGGTGCCGGCGGTCGTCCCGGCGGCGGTCCCGGTGGCGGCGGCGGTCGTCCCGGCTTCGCCGGTCGTCCCGGCGGTCCCGGTGGCGGCGGCGGTCGTCCCGGTGGCGGCGGCGGCTTCGGCGGTCGTCCCGGTGGCGGCGGTCCCGGTGGCGGTGGCGGCGGCTTCGGCGGTCGTCCCGGCTTCGGCGGTCGTCCCGGCGGCCCCGGTGGTCGCGGTGGCACGCAGGGCGCCTTCGGCCGTCCCGGCGGCCCGGCCCGTCGCGGTCGCAAGTCGAAGCGGCAGCGGCGCCAGGAGTACGAGGCCATGCAGGCCCCGTCGGTCGGCGGCGTGATGCTGCCCCGCGGCGGCGGCGAGACCATTCGCCTGTCGCGCGGTGCCTCCCTCACCGACTTCGCCGAGAAGATCAACGCCAACCCGGCGTCCCTGGTCGCGGTCATGATGAACCTCGGCGAGATGGTCACGGCGACGCAGTCCGTCTCCGACGAGACGCTCCAGCTGCTCGGCGGCGAGATGAACTACACCGTTCAGATCGTCAGCCCGGAGGAGGAGGACCGGGAGCTCCTGGAGTCCTTCGACATCGAGTTCGGCGAGGACGAGGGCGGCGAAGAGGCCCTGGTCTCCCGCCCGCCGGTGGTCACCGTCATGGGCCACGTCGACCACGGAAAGACCCGTCTGCTCGACGCGATCCGCAAGACGAACGTGGTCGCGGGCGAGGCCGGTGGCATCACCCAGCACATCGGTGCCTACCAGGTCGCGACCGAGGTCAACGGCGAGGACCGCAGGATCACCTTCATCGACACCCCCGGTCACGAGGCGTTCACCGCCATGCGTGCCCGCGGTGCCAAGTCGACCGACATCGCGATCCTCGTGGTGGCGGCCAACGACGGTGTGATGCCCCAGACGATCGAGGCGCTGAACCACGCCAAGGCGGCCGACGTGCCGATCGTGGTCGCGGTCAACAAGATCGACGTGGAGGGCGCCGACCCGACCAAGGTCCGCGGTCAGCTGACCGAGTTCGGCCTGGTGGCCGAGGAGTACGGCGGCGACACCATGTTCGTCGACATCTCCGCCAAGCAGGGTCTGCACATCGAGCAGCTGCTGGAGGCCGTGGTCCTCACCGCCGACGCCTCGCTCGACCTGCGGGCCAACCCGGAGCAGGACGCCCAGGGCATCGCGATCGAGTCCCACCTCGACCGCGGTCGCGGCGCCGTCTCGACCGTCCTGGTCCAGCGCGGCACCCTGCGCATCGGCGACACGATGGTCGTGGGCGACGCCTACGGCCGCGTGCGGGCCATGCTCGACGACAAGGGCGAGAACGTGGCGGAGGCCGGTCCCTCGACCCCGGTCCTCGTCCTCGGCCTCACCAACGTCCCGGGCGCCGGCGACAACTTCCTCGTCGTCGACGAGGACCGCACGGCCCGCCAGATCGCCGAGCGGCGCGCCGCCCGCGAGCGGAACGCCGCGTTCGCCAAGCGCACCCGTCGGGTGTCGCTGGAGGACCTGGACAAGGTGCTCAAGGCCGGCCTCGTGCAGGACCTGAACATCATCATCAAGGGTGATGCGTCCGGTTCCGTCGAGGCCCTGGAGTCCTCGCTGCTCCAGCTGGACGTCGGCGAAGAGGTCGACATCCGGGTGCTGCACCGCGGCGTCGGTGCGGTCACCGAGTCGGACATCGACCTGGCCATGGGCTCGGACGCCATCGTGATCGGCTTCAACGTCCGCGCGGCCGGCCGTGCCGCGCAGATGGCGGAGCGCGAGGGCGTCGACGTCCGGTACTACTCGGTGATCTACCAGGCCATCGAGGAGATCGAGGCGGCCCTCAAGGGCATGCTCAAGCCGGAGTACGAAGAGGTCGAGCTGGGCACGGCGGAGATCCGCGAGGTCTTCCGCTCGTCCAAGCTGGGCAACATCGCGGGTGTCCTCATCCGCTCCGGCGAGGTCAAGCGGAACACCAAGGCCCGCCTCCTGCGGGACGGCAAGGTCATCGCGGAGAACCTCAACATCGAGGGCCTGCGCCGCTTCAAGGACGACGTGACCGAGATCCGCGAGGGCTTCGAGGGCGGTATCAACCTCGGAAACTTCAACGACATCAAGGTCGACGACGTCATCGCGACCTACGAGATGCGCGAGAAGCCGCGCGTCTGACGCGGCGAGAGCGTACCGGCCGGCCGTACGCCGGCCGGTACGCGACCGCACGCGGTCGGCCGGGGCGGGTCTGCGGAGGTAATTTCCGTCGATCCGCCCCGGCCGCCGCGTGTACGGTTCTGCTGTTCTGTCGAACACCGGCAGACACACCTGAACCCGAACCGGCGGGACATCCGGATGCATCCATGTATGTGGGGACCCTCTGCTTCGACCTGCTCCTCGGCGACGTACGGTCGTTGAAGGAGAAGCGTTCCGTGGTCCGCCCGATCGTCGCCGAGCTCCAACGGAAATTCGCGGTGAGCGCGGCGGAGACCGGTGAGCAGGACCTCTACCGCAGGGCCGAGATCGGCCTGGCCGTGGTGTCCGGCGACGCGGGACACCTCAGGGACGTGCTCGACCGGTGCGAACGCTTCGTCGCCGGCCGACCGGAGGTGGAGCTGCTGTCCGTTCGACGCAGGTTCCACAGTGACGAAGACTGAAGCGATGGCAAGGCAAGCAGGTAAGAAGGAGAAGAACCAGTGGCCGACAACGCGCGGGCGAGGAAACTGGCCGACCTCATCAGGGAAGTCGTCGCCGAGAAGCTGCAGCGCGGCATCAAGGACCCGCGGCTCGGCTCCCACGTGACGATCACCGACACCCGGGTCACCGGGGACCTGCGGGAGGCCACGGTCTTCTACACGGTCTACGGGGACGACGAGGACCGGGCCAACGCCGCCGCCGGGCTGCAGAGCGCCAAGGGCGTGCTGCGCAGCGCGGTCGGGGCCGCGGCCGGCACCAAGTTCACCCCGACCCTGACCTTCGTGGCGGACGCGCTCCCGGAGAACGCCAGGACCATCGAGGACCTGCTGGACCGGGCCCGGGCCTCCGACGCCCGGGTGCGCGAGGCGTCCTCCGGTGCCGACTACGCGGCCGGGGCCGACCCGTACCGCAAGCCCGAGGACGCCGACGGCGGGGACGCCGACTCCGCGGCCTCTACCGACGGTGAGGACAACACCTCCGCATGACCCAGCACACCCCCGTGCCCGACGGCCTCGTCATTGTCGACAAGCCGTCGGGCTTCACTTCGCACGACGTCGTCGCCAAGATGCGCGGCATCGCCCGGACCCGCCGGGTGGGTCACGCCGGCACCCTCGACCCCATGGCCACGGGAGTGCTCGTGCTCGGCGTCGAGCGGGCGACCAAGATGCTGGGCCACCTCGCGCTCACGGAGAAGGAGTACCTCGGGACCGTACGCCTCGGTCAGTCGACCGTGACGGACGACGCCGAGGGCGAGATCACGTCCTCCGCGGACGCCTCCTCGATCGCCCGCGAGGCGATCGACGCCGGCGTGGCGGCCCTGACCGGCGACATCATGCAGGTGCCGTCCAAGGTCAGCGCCATCAAGATCGACGGCAAGCGCTCCTACGCCCGGGTGCGCGGGGGCGAGGACTTCGAGATCCCGGCCCGCCCGGTCACGGTCTCCTCCTTCCGCGTCTACGACGTGCGGGAGGCGGTCGCCGATGACGGCACCCCGGTCCTCGACCTCGTCGTCTCCGTCGTCTGCTCCTCTGGCACCTACATCCGCGCCCTGGCCCGGGACCTCGGCGCCGGGCTCGGCGTCGGCGGCCACCTCACGGCGCTGCGACGCACCCGCGTGGGACCCTACGGCCTCGACGCGGCGCGCACCCTGGACCAGCTCCAGCAGGAGCTGACCGTGATGCCCGTGGCGCAGGCAGCGGCGGCGGCGTTCGAGCGCTGGGACGTGGACGAGCGCCGGGCCCGGCTGCTGACCAACGGCGTACGCCTCGACATGCCGTCCTTCGACCGGTCGCCCGTCGCCGTCTTCGGCCCCGGCGACCGGCTGCTGGCGCTCGTCGAGGACCAGAAGGGCAAGGCCAAGAGCCTCGCCGTCTTCGGCTGACGCACGCCGCCCACGCCCGCCGGTCCCGGGCCGATGCGGATCGGCGGGCGTGGGCATGGCAGTCTTAGAGCTGCGAATACTGGTCGGGAACACATGAAGTTCGGCGAGGAGCGGTCACAGTGCAGCGCTGGCGCGGCTTGGAGGACATCCCCCAGGACTGGGGGCGCAGCGTCGTCACCATCGGCTCCTACGACGGGGTGCACCGGGGTCACCAGCTGATCATCGGGCGGGCGGTGGAGCGGGCGCGCGAGCTGTCCGTGCCGTCCGTCGTGGTCACCTTCGACCCCCACCCCAGCGAAGTGGTGCGCCCCGGCAGCCATCCGCCGCTGCTCGCGCCGCACCACCGGCGCGCGGAGCTGATGGCCGAACTGGGCGTCGACGCGGTGCTCATCCTGCCCTTCACCGCCGAGTTCTCGAAGCTCTCGCCGGCGGACTTCATCGTGAAGGTCCTCGTCGACAAGTTGCACGCCCGTACGGTCGTGGAGGGCCCGAACTTCCGCTTCGGCCACAAGGCCGCGGGCGACGTGGCGTACCTGGCGGAGCTGGGGGCCACGTACGACTACGACGTGGAGGTGATCGACCTCCACGTCAGCGGTGCGGCCGGCGGCGGGGAGCCCTTCTCCTCCACGCTGGCGCGCCGGCTGGTCGCGGCGGGCGACGTCGAGGGCGCCGGGGAGATCCTGGGCCGCCCCCACAGGGTGGAGGGCGTCGTGGTGCGCGGTGCGCAGCGCGGGCGCGAGCTGGGCTATCCGACGGCGAACGTGGAGACGTTGCCGCACACCGCGGTCCCCGCGGACGGGGTGTACGCGGGCTGGCTGACCGCGGCCGGCGAGCGCATGCCGGCGGCGATCTCGGTGGGGACGAACCCGCAGTTCGACGGGACCGCGCGCAGCGTGGAGGCGTACGCGATCGACCGGGTCGACCTGGACCTGTACGGGCTGCACGTGGCCGTGGAGTTCCTGGCGTACGTCCGCCCCATGTTGAAGTTCGCCTCGGTGGAGGACCTGCTGGACGCGATGGCGCAGGACGTCAAGAAGTGCCGCGAGCTGACGGCGGCGCCGTAGGTTGTGTGCGGGTGGACGGGTCCGCCGTCTCCCTGCGAGTGCGTTGGTCTCCGCGGCCCGGTGGTGGGCTTGTCGCGCAGTTCCGCCCCCCACGCCCTCGGGGCGTAGGGGCGCGGAACTGCGCGAGCAGCCACATACGGGTCGCAGACGCCGCAACACGGCTCGCCGCACGGCGGGGCCGCGTCTGCCGAGGCTATAGGTGGCAGGCCACCGCGGTGTCGGGGCGCAGCAGGGGGTCCCGGGTGCGGCAGGCGGACGCGACGCCCGCCCGTTCCGCCTCGCCCGACGCCAGCGCCGGGCAGCGTAGATGGAAGCGGCAGCCCGGCGGGATGCGGGTGGGGTCCGGCGGCTCTCCCGTCAGGACCGTCGGCGGCGTCGAGGAGTCCGGGAGAACCGACATCAGGGCCCGGGTGTACGGGTGCCGGGGCGCGGTGAGGACCGTGTCGACCGGGCCCTCCTCCACGATGCGGCCCAGGTACATCACCGCGACCCGGTCCGCGATGTTCCAGGCCAGCCCGAGGTCGTGGGTGACCACGAGCGCGGAGAGCCCGAGTTCGTCCCGCAGCCGCAGCAGCAGCGCCAGGATCTCCCCGCGCACGGACGCGTCGAGGGAGGCGACGGGCTCGTCCGCGACGATCAGCTCCGGGTCGAGCACCAGCGCACCGGCGATGACGACGCGTTGGCGCTGACCGCCGGAGAGCTCATGGGGATAGCGCAGGAAGAACCGTTCCGGTGGACGCAGTCCGGCGCGGGCCAGCGCACGCTCGACCGCCGCGCGCTCGTCGCCCCGGTGGCCGTGGATGCGCAGGCCCTCGGCGACCGCGTCGTACACGGTGTGCCGCGGATTGAGGGAGCCGCTGGGGTCCTGGAGGACGAGTTGCACGCGGCGGCGGTACGCGCGCAGGGCGCCGGCGGAGTACTCCAGGGGCCGGCCGGCGAAGCTGACCCGGCCGGACGTCGGCGGCACCAGCCCCAGCAGCGACCTGGCGAGGGTCGTCTTGCCGCAGCCGGACTCGCCGACGAGGGCGACGATCTCGCCCGCTCCGACGGCGAGGTCGACCCCGTCCACGGCGCGGGCGGCCGGTCGGCCGCGCCGCGGCGGGAAGGTGACGTGGAGCCCGTCGGCGTGCAGCAGGGGAGCGGACGTGGTCACTCGGGGCCGCCTTTCGCATGGACACAGGCCGCCCGGTGGTCGACGGCGCCGGCGAGCAGCGGATCGTCGGCCGTGCAGACGGGCAGCGACACGGGACAGCGCGGGTGGAAGGCACAGCCGGGTGGCAGGGCGGCCGGGTCGGGGGGATCCCCGGGCAGACCGCGCGGCGCCCGGCGCGAAGCGGGGTCCCCGACGCGGGGGAACGCGGCGGCCAGCGCCTGTCCGTAGGGGTGGCGGGCCGCGCCGTGGACCGCGCCCGCCGGGCCCTCCTCCACGACGCGGCCCGCGTACATCACCGCGAGCCGGTCACAGGTCTCGGCGAGCACGGCCAGGTCGTGGCTGATCATCAGCAGGCCGATGTCCTGGTCGGCGACGAGCTGTTCGACCAGGCGCAGGATCTGCGCCTGGATCATCACGTCCAGCGCGGTGGTCGGCTCGTCGGCGACGATCAGCCGCGGGTCGCAGGCCAGCGCCATGGCGATCATCACGCGTTGGCGCTGGCCGCCGGAGAGCTCGTGCGGATACGAATGGGCGCGGTCGGCGGGCAGCCCCACCTGGTGCAGCAGCTCCGCGACGCGCGCCCGGGCCTTCGCCGGGGTGACCCTGTGGTGCAGCAGGATCGGTTCCGCGATCTGGTCGCCGACGCGGTGCACGGCGTTCAGGGAGTGCATCGCGCCCTGGAAGACCAGGGACGCCCCCGCCCAGCGCACCGCGCGCAGCCGGCCCCAGCGCATGGTGAGCACGTCCTCGCCGTCGAGGAGGACGCGCCCGGTGATCCGGGCCGACGGCGGCAGCAGCCGCAGCAGCGCCAGCGCGAGGGTCGACTTGCCGCACCCCGACTCCCCGGCGACGCCCAGCTTCTGCCCCCGGGCCAGGTCGAGGTCGACGCCGCGGACGGCCGGCACCGCGTCGGGCCCCGAGCCGTACGTCACGTGCAGATCGCGCACCTGGAGCAGCGGCCCGCCCATCACCGCACCCCCAGCTTCGGGTTGAGGACCCGTTCGACGGCCCGGCCGCAGAGCGTGAACGCCAGCGCCACCAGGGCGATCGCCAGCCCGGGCGGAGCCAGGTACCACCAGTGGCCGGAGGAGACCGCGCCCGCCTCCCGGGCGTCCTGGAGCATGCCGCCCCAGGAGACGACCGAGGGGTCGCCGAGCCCGAGGAAGGCGAGGGTGGCCTCGGTGAGGATGGCGGTGGAGATCCCGAGGGTGGTCTGCGCCAGCACCAGCGGCATCACGTTGGGCATCACGTGCCGGCCCATGACGTGGCCGTGTCCACCGCCGAGCGCCTGCGCGCGCTCGATGTAGGGGCGGGACTCGACCGCGATGGTCTGCGCCCGCACCAGCCGGGCCGTGGTGGGCCAACTGGTCACCCCGATCGCGAGGACCACGGTCCACACGCTGCGGGACATCACCGTCGCCAGCACGATCGCCAGCACCAGCGCGGGCATGACGAGGAACCAGTCCGTGATCCTCATCAGCACCGTGGAGAACCAGCCGCCGTAGTGGCCCGCGACGATGCCGACCAGGGTGCCGATCGCCACCGACAGCGCAGCCGCCAGCAGCCCCACGGTCAGCGAGATCCGCGCCCCCCACACCAGCAGCCCCAGCAGGGAGCGGCCGAACTGGTCCGTACCCAGCGGGAACTGCGCGCTCGGCGACTCCAGCGGCGCGCCCGGCGCCCGGGTCACGCTCCGTACGTCGCCGTCGACCAGCAGCGGGGCGGCGAGCGCGAGCAGGGCGATCAGCCCCAGCACGCCGAGGCCCAACAGCCCGGCCCGATGGGTGCGGTACGAGCGCCAGAGGCGGCCCGCCGACGCCCGCCGACGGGCCCAGGTCAGGGATGCCGTGCTCATCGGGTCACCCGGGGGTCGAGCAACGGGTACACCAGGTCAGCCAGTAGGTTCATCACGATCATCGCTCCCGCGAAGACGACGAACAGCCCTTGCACCAGCGGTAGGTCCGGAACGCTGAGCGCCTGGTAGAACAGGCCGCCGAGCCCGGGCCAGGAGAACACGGTCTCCACCAGGATCGATCCGGCCGCCACATGGCCCAGATTGATGAAGACCATGGTCACGGTGGGCAGCAGGGCGTTCGGCACCGCGTGCCGACGGCGCACCGCGGCGTCCCGCAGCCCCTTCGCCCGCGCCGTCGTGAGGTAGTCCCCGCCCATCTCGTCGAGCAGCGAGGACCGCATCACCAGCAGCGTCTGCGCGTATCCGACCGCGACCAGCGTCAGCACCGGCAGCACCATGTGGTGGGCCACGTCCAACACGTACGCCAGCCCCGTCTCGTCACCGGACTCCATGCCGCCGGTCGGGAACAGCCCGGGGACCGGTCCGATCCCCACGGCGAAGGTGATGATCAGCAGCAGGCCCAGCCAGAACGACGGCACCGACCACAGGGTGAGCGCCAGCCCCGTGTTCAACCGGTCGCCGAGCCCGCCGTGCCGCCACGCGGAGCGGGTGCCCAGCCAGAGCCCGATCGCCGAGTAGAGCACCACGGCCACCCCGGTCAGCAGCAGCGTCGCCGGCACCTTCTCGGCGATCAGCTCCCCGACGGGCGCCCGGAACTGGTACGACGTGCCGAAGTCACCGGTGAGCGCCGCCGTGCAGTAGTCCGTGAACTGCTGCCACAGCGGTCGGTCGAGCCCGAACTGCCGGCGCAGCTCCGCCAACTGCTCGGCCGACGTCGGCGTGCCGTGCGTCATGGTCTTCACCGGGTCGCCCGGCACGATCCGGAAGAGGAAGAAGCTGGTCACCAGGACCGCGAGCAGGGAGACCAGCGCCCCGCCCGCCTTCTGCGCCAAGTAGGGCAGGTACGCGCGGACCGCCGGGCCCGCGCCGCGCCGCTCGGGTGCGGCGACCGGCTCCCGCGCGGCGGCTTCGGCCGGCGGCGGGGGCGACGACGTCGATGGCGAGGTGGAGGTCATGGCTATTCACGGTCTTCCACGGTGGCGCGGCGTCGCACCGCGACCAGCCCGGCGACCGCGGCGACCAGCACCGCGAGGGCACCGGCCCCGATCGCCAGAGCCGTCCGGGAGCCGTCGTCCGAGCCGCCGTCGCCGGATCCGTCGGCGGGCACCGCCGACCACCAGCTCCAGTAGCCGTCCTGGCCCCAGATGTTCCCCGCGGCCTCGGGCATCGTCGTGATGGACGAGATCTGGTCGGTACGGTACGCCTCGACCGCGTTCGGATACGCGAGGACGTTCATGTAGCCCGTGTCGTACAGCCGGGACTGGAGCTGCTTCACCAGATCGGCCCGCTTCGCCGGGTCGTACTCCACGCTCTGACGGGCGTACAGCTCGTCGAACCGGCGGTCGCAGATGAAGTTGTCCGTCGACCCGGTGTCCGCGGGGGTGGCGGGCAGCGCTGCGCAGGTGTGGATGGAGAGCACGAGGTCGGGGTCGGGGCTCACGGACCAGCCGTCGAAGGCGAGGTCGTAGTCGCCCTTGAGCCAGGGGTCGGAGACGTTGTCCAGGCAGTCGATCCGCAGTCCGATGCCGAGCTCGCCCCACCACTCCTGGAGGTACTTGCCCACCGCCTTGTCCTTGGGGTCGGTGGCGTGGCACAGGATCCGGAAGGAGAGCGGGCGGCCGTCCTTGCCGAGCCGCTTGCCGCCGCTGCCCTTGCGGTAGCCCGCGCCGTCGAGCAGGGCGGCTGCCTTCGCGGGGTCGTAGTCGATCCGCTGCTCCTTCGACGGCTGCCAGAAGTACGGGCCGAAGCGCGGCGGCAGATAGCCCTGGCCTTCGACGGCGTGGCCGCGGAAGACCCGTTCGACGATCGTCTTTCGGTCGGTGGCGTGGAACAGGGCCTTGCGCACGGCCGGGTCGAGGAGCGCCGGGTGGCCGTCGCCGAAGGTCCTGCCGTCCCGGGAGCGGGCGCCGGGGTTGGTGGCGAGGGCGAAGAACCGGCGGCCGGGGGCGTCGTTCACCGCGACGTCCTTCGCGCTCTTGAGGGAGGCGGCCTGGGCGGGGGTGAGGTTCTGGACGAAGGACACCTCGCCCTTGCGCAGGGCTGCGACGGCAGCGTCACCGTCCTTGTAGTACTTGAGCAGCAGCTCGTCGACCTTCGGCGCACCGCGCCAGAAGTCCTTGTTGGCCTTCAGCCGAATGTACCGGTCGACCTCGTAGTCCGTGATGACGAAGGGGCCGTTGCCGACGACCGGGAACCGCTCGTCGTTGTTGAAGGCCGAGAAGTCGTCGACGCCCTCCCAGACGTGCTTGGGCAGGATGGGGACGTCCAGGGCGGTCATCGTGGCCTGCGGCTTCTTCAGCTCGATGACCAAGGTGGCCGGGTCGGGCGCGGTCACCTTGCGGAAGTTGGCGGTGAAGGCGCCGTTCGCGGTCGCCGCCTTGCTGTCCGACATCATCGTGTTGAAGGTCCAGGCGGCGTCCTCGGCGGTCGCGGGCCGGCCGTCGGACCAGCGGGAGTCACCGCGGATGGTGAAGGTCCAGGTGAGCTTGGAGGGGGAGGAGCGCCAGGAGGTGGCGAAGCCGGGGACGGCCCTTGCGTCCTTCACGTCGTAATTCGTCAGGTACTCGTACGCCAGTCGGTGAACGCTGGTGGAGACCAGGCGCTGGGCCAGGAAGGGGCTGAGGGAGTCCACGCTCTGCGAGACCGCGATGGTGAGCACCTTCGGGGCGCGGTCCGCGGACCGGGCGTGGGCGGCCGGGGGCAGCGCGGCCAGCAGTGCGCCGACGGCGCACAAGGCCAGCAGGGAGCGGGTGCCGGTGCGGGTCGAGAGCCGTGGGGCGGGTGGTGTCGCCGGGGGCGACGGGACCTTGATGACCATGGGCATGACCTCGCGTCAGCGCTCACGGGGAGCGGGCGGGCTGATGGGAGCGGTGGCCAACGGGTGGAGCGTGGTTGTACCAGCGGTGGTCCAGTCCCGTCAACGCCAGATTGACACCCCGTCTGGGCTGCGACAACGCGCCGAGGGCCCGCACCGTCGTGACGGTGCGGGCCCTCATTGGTCCAGTCCTGTGTCGCCTTACTGCTGAGGGGCTGGCGGTGCCTGCGGGGGCAGTTGCGGCCAGCCGGGGGGCGGCGCCTGGCCCGGTGCGTCGGACTGTGCCGAATCACCGGGCGGCATCGGCAGACCGGGCACCGGAGGCTGGCCCGGCTGTCCCGGCTGGGCTTGCTGGCCCGGTTGAGGTTGGCCCGGCTGTCCCGGTTGGGCCTGGGGTGCGGCCGGAGGCTGCTGGGGCCAGCCTTGCGGTGGGGCCGGCGGAGCCTGGTGTGGCTGATGCGGTGCTTGTGGTGTCTGCTGCGCCTGCGGTGCCTGTGGCGGATAGGGCTGCTGGGGCTGCTGGCCACCGTACGGCTGGGGCTGACCGCCCTGCGGATACGGTTGCTGACCGCCGTACGGCTGACCGGGGTAGCCGCCCGGGGCCGGCTGCTGGGGCTGCTGCGGCGCCTGGGGGTACCCCGGCATCGGCGGCGCCATCGTCGGCGGCGGGTTCCCGTCCGCCGTCCACAGCCCCTGCAACTGCTGGGCCCGGGCGAAGTCCTCGGCGATCAGCGCGGAGAGGTTGAAGTACGCCTCGCGCGTCTTCGGCCGCATCATGTCCAGGTCGACCTCGGCGCCGGCGGCGAGGTGCTCGTCGAAGGGCACCACGACCACGCCGCGGCAGCGCGTCTGGAAGTGCGCCACGATGTCCTCGACCTTGATCATCTTCCCGGTCTCGCGCACCCCGGAGATCACCGTCACGGAGCGCTGCACCAGCTCTGCGTACCCGTGCGCGGAGAGCCAGTCCAAGGTGGTGGACGCGCTGCTCGCACCGTCGACGGACGGGGTCGAGATGATGATGAGCTGGTCCGCCAGGTCCAGCACCCCGCGCATCGCGCTGTAGAGGAGCCCGGTCCCGGAGTCGGTGAGGATGATCGGGTACTGCCGGCCCAGCACCTCGATGGCCCGGCGGTAGTCCTCGTCGTTGAAGGTGGTGGAGACGGCCGGGTCCACGTCGTTGGCGATGATCTCCAGACCGGAGGACGCCTGCGAGGTGAAGCGGCGGATGTCCATGTACGAGTGCAGATACGGGATCGCCTGGACCAGGTCGCGGATGGTCGCCCCGGTCTCGCGCCGCACCCGGCGGCCGAGCGTGCCGGCGTCCGGGTTGGCGTCGATCGCCAGGATCTTGTCCTGCCGCTCGGTCGCCAGCGTGGACCCCAGCGCGGTCGTCGTGGTCGTCTTGCCCACGCCGCCCTTGAGGCTGATGACCGCGATCCGGTAGCAGGACAGCACCGGCGTACGGATCAGCTCCAGCTTGCGCTGCCGCTCGGCCTCCTCCTTCTTGCCGCCCAGCTTGAACCGGGACGAGGGGGAGGGGTTGCGGCTCGACTTCGCCTTCTGCCGGGTGTTGCGCAGCAGACGGTCGGAGGAGAGCTCGACGGCGGCGGTGTAGCCGAGGGGCGCGCCGGGGACGGAACGCTCGCGCTGGTCGTGGGTGACCGGCGTGGGCCAGGCCGTGCCGGACCGCGGGTCGACGGGCGGCTGCTGCCCCTGCGGCGCGGCCGGCGGCTGCTGGGGCGGCTGCGCAGGCTGCGGGAATCCGTAACCACCGGGCTGCGGCACCGGGGGCGCGGTCGGCTGGGGGAGCGCCGGCGGCAGCGGGGCCGACGGCTGCTGCGCGTCGGGCTGCGGCTGCGGCGGCTGCACCGGGGGGTACGCGTAACCGGGCTGGTGCGTCTGGGCGTCCGGTACGGGCTGGGCGTGCTGCTGCGGCGGCGGGCCCGGCACCGCGGGCGGCTGCTGCGGCTGTTGCTGCTGGTGCGGATGTGCCACGGGGGCAGCCGGGGGCGGCGCGACCGGCGGCGCCTGGTGCGGGAAGCCGTAGCCGCCCTGCTGCTGGTCGGGCTGGTGCACGGCCGGCGGCTGCGCGGGGTGCGGGAATCCGTACCCCGGCTGCGGGTCGGTCGGCGCTTGCGGGGGGCCGGCGTGCGGCGCGGCGGGCAGCGGGGGAGGCGAGGACTGGTCGGACGTCTGCGGCGACACCGGCCACTGCGGCGCGGACGCGGGGGCGGCGGGCTGGAACGCGGGCGGCAGCGGCAGCGGCGAGCCCTGCGCCGGCGACCAGTGCGGCGCGGCGCCCGATGCGCCGTCAGACGCGGCATCCGTCGGGGCGGGTGCCGGAGGGACGGCGGGCGGAGCGGCCGGGGGCGGAGGCGCGACGGACGGGTCCGACGCAACGGCAGCGCCGTGACCGGACTCGGCGTCGGCGTCGGTGTCGGCGCTGGTGTCGGTGGCGGTGTAGGTGTCGAGGCCCGTGAGGCTCGCCGCGGCGGGGGCGTCGTCCTGCGCACCGTCCGCGTCGTCATCTGACGGGGCGTCGGACGTGGCGGCTTCGGCCTCTTCCTCGGCCCGACGCGCAGCGGCGTCGCGCTCCGCGATCTCCCGCTTCAGCGCGGCGGGGGAGAAGCGCATGGTGGCACCGCTCTCCACGTCACCGCCGCCGAACGGCGCCGCGGCCGGCTCGGGCTCGGCGGCAGCGGCCGGCGGCTCGGGGGCCTGGGGCGCGGGCGGAGTCACCGGAGGGGCGGTCGGTGCGGACGGGGCGACGGCCGGCGGCTCGGCAGCGTGCGCCGACTGCGACTGCGACTGCGACTGCGACTGCTCCTGGGACGGGGCGGGCGGCGCCGGGGTGTTCGGCGTCCACTGCGGCTGGAAGCCGCCGTCCGAAGGGAGCCCCGGCACGGCGACCGGCGGGCCGTTCGGCGGGGGCGGCGGCGGGGTGTGGCCACCGTCCCCCGAAGCGTTCTGCGTGTACCAGGCCGGCGGGGTGTAGTCGATGGTGAACTCACCCGTCATCTCGGCGGGATCCGCGTCGGACTCGTCGGCGGGAAGGTCCCATCCCCCGCGGATCCCGTCCCGATCGCTGTTCACTGTGCCTCCTGGTGTGGTCGAGCACCCTGGGTGCCGTTGCGGGGTGGGGGGCGACCGCTGTGTCCCGGCCGACCCGCCCCGTCGTGACGCGGCGGGGTGCTCGCGGGTTCGATCCGCCGCTTCTTACCACCCTAAACGCCAATGACGACGGGCCGGCAGGCCCGAGGGCCCTCCGGCCGCGACACCGCAGGCCACTCGGGGTCCCCACACGGGCGGCAGGTGGCGGGGCACACGGAAGGCGACCGGGCAAACCGGTACAACTCCCCGGCAAACGCTGGCTCGATGCGGGGCTGTGAACGCCCGGCGAACACCGCCCAACGATCCGGTCTCGGTGTCGTGAGCACTCGGCCGTCCGGCAGCGGCGCGCGCCGGGCGCACGACCGCCGCGCACAGCCCGCGCGTTCGCTCCGTCGCCGGTCGTCCGTCGCGGGCCGTCCGTCGTGGGTCGCCGGTCCGTCCGCGCGTCAGCGCAGGTCGAACTCACCGTCCCGGGCCCCGAGGACGAACGCCCGCCACTCGGCCTCCGTGTACCGCAGCACCGTGTCCGGGTCCAGCGAGGACCGCATCGCCACCGCGCCGCCCGGCAGATGGGCGATCTCGACGCGCTCCTCGTCCTCACTCGTACCGGGTGCGCTCACCCACTCGACGCCGGAGATGTCGAGGGCGTACAGCTCGTCCTTCTCCTTCTCGCTCCCCACCGGCCACGCTCCTCTTCGTCGTCTGCATTGTCTTGTCGTCGCAGCTGTCGCAGTCGCAGTCGCGTACGTCGCACGTCGGACGGCAACGTCATACGTGTTGTGCCAAACGTTCTACGCCGCATGCGCACGCCACACGGAATGCGGCGGTACGGCAGCGGTCCGGGGCGACGGGCCGTCCCGGACCGCACCGTTGAGGGGATTTTAGAGCGACCGGCCCCACCGGCAGGGGCGGGACCACGGAAGATCCCCGTGAACTCCCGCCGTACTCCGCGCCGGCTTCACGCCGACGGAACAGATGTGCGACCGAACGGACCCCGCCGTCGAAATCCCGTACGCACCGGGCATCGGCTCCCGCGCCCGTCCCGTCCAGCTCCGTTCGGGAGCGTCCGCCTCAGTCCATGCGCCGGGCGACGCCCAGCAGACCCGCTTCCGCGTCCGTTCCGCTGGTCATCACCCAGTGCCGCTCCTGGCCGGCGCACCACAGCGTCACCCCGTCCGCCAACGTCGGCAGCGCGCCGCTCTCCGCCTCCGAAAGACCGAGGATCTGGCCGATCTGCTCGGCCTCCTGGGGCGAGACCCGCTGGACGCCGACGAGCGTGGCGGCCCGCAGCAGCCGCGGTGCCACCGGGCTCAGATACGGCAGCAGCGTCAACACCGACTGCCAGGGCGCCGAAACGACCCGCCCGCGCGGCGGACGCATGCCGCAGTCCCGGATCACCACGACCGGGCTGCCGACGGTCGCACCCATCGGCGGCACCCGGCCCACCTCGTACAGCGTGATGCAGTCCAGGCCGGCGCCCGCGGCCTGCGCGAGCCCGGTCCACGCCTGGGCGCGCCCGGTCTCCACCGCCACCCGGGCACCTGTGCCCGCCGCCCGCAGCGCCATCACCTGCGCAGTCCACAGCCCGCCGATGAGCACGACGTCGTACGGCGTCGAGCGGTGGAAGCCCACCATCAGCGGACGGCTCTCGGTGTCCTCGCCGATCACCACGCCGTCGTCGCCGACGGGCAGCGACAGCGCGCCGAGGTGGTCGGCGGCCACCGTGTGCCCCGGGTGTCGCGGCCCGACCAGCCGTCGCACCGCCCCCATCACCCCGCTCACTGGGCACCTCCCAGCGGCAGCGTGGCGAAGGCCCCCGGCAACTGCTCCCGGTCCAACCGGACGAGACCGACCTTCGCGGTCCGCGCGTGCTGCTCCAACGTCCTGCGCACCCCGATCAACTCCGTGTCCGAACCGCCCGTCACCCGTACGTGGCCGGCCACGGACAACGCTCCCTGCCGCACGCCCCGCCGCACGGTGACGCTGAACGTCGTCGCGTACGCGGGCGCGGCCGTGAGCAGCGACACCACCTTCGGCAGCGGCGCCGCACCGCGCCCCAACTCCGGCCAGCGGCCGACCGCGTACGTGGTGTGCCAGCGGTCGTCGCAGCGCCACACCCGCGCCGTCTCCGCCGTCCGCTGCAACGGCGTCGCGTCCGGCCGGCTCGCCCGCACGGCCAGCCGCGGACTCGCACAGGCCGCCGTCGCCAGCGTCGAGTTCAGCTCCTGCTGGTCCAGCACCACGGCCTGGAAGCCGGCGCCGGTGACCCGGCTCGCGATGTGGTCGGCGACCCGCACGAGACAGCGCTGGGCGCCCGTGACGCCACCGCCGCGAGCCTCCACCGCCTCCCGGCACAGCTCCGGATTCAGCTTCACGGCGACCCACGTCATCCGCAGCGCCGGAGCGCCGGTGCGCTCCTGGAGCGGGGCGTACGACAGCCGGGCGACCGACTGCTGCGGCAGGTGCGGAGCCGGCGCGGACCGCACCTGCTGCACCAACTGCACCGACTCCAGCACGATGTCGTCGACCTCCAGCGCACCGCCGAGGAGGGTCAGCGGCAGCGATCGGGCGCCGAACGCGGGCCGCAGCGCGGCACCGCTCGCCTCGACCCGTACCACCGCGGTGAGGAACGTGCCGTCGCCCAGCATGCCGACGGTGCGCCGGTTCTTGTCGACGTACGGATACGGGCGCAGCTCCGGGACGCCCTCCACCACCGGCGCCAGCGACGGGTCGGTGTCCGTCGGCGCCGGGCCGGCGTTCCGCTTGCGCGCACGCAGCGCCAGCGCCGTGGTCATCCAGTCCTGCGCGGCCTGGCCGCGGCGGCGGATGAAGGCCAACAGCACCAGCACGCAGGCCACGACGACCGCGGGGATCAGCCACAGTCCGCCGAGCACCGCGCCGACGGCGGCGAGCCCGAGGGCGATCTCGACCAGCGCGAGTTGACGCAACTGGAGCGGGCCGACACGGCTCGTACGGGACAGCGGGCGCAGTGTCGTCTTCGCGGGGGCGGGCGTCGGCCCGACCGGTCCGCCGTCGCCCCGTCCGCCCCGTGGCGCACCGGCGCCGCGGGACCTCCGGGAGGAGCCGGGCCTCCGATCGCCGCGCGCGCCCTGCGCGCGTCGTTCGGGCGTTCGCCCATTTCGCGCGCGCGTCCCCGTTGCCATCGCCGCGATGCCCCCTCGTGTCCGTATTTCCCAGATTTCCCAGAATTCCTAATTTCCACTGGGTGTTGACAGGCCGATCACCCTACCTGAGCGGTGCGTGACCGGCTTCAGCAGGCATAGTAGGGGCGATACGGCGGCAGGCCGATTCGATGAACAGGGGAGCCTGGCCGCGACGCGGGGAGAGGGACAGCGGACAGATGGCATCACGTCGGGACGAACTCAACGCCTACACCTTCGCCAAACGGCGGTTGGTGGCGCAGTTCCTCCAGCCCAACGCCACCGGCTCGGAGGAGGGCGCACCGCGCCCGCTGCGCGCGGTGGTGCCCGGAGCCATCATCGGCGTGGTGATCCTCGCGGGGTTCGGGGCCTGGGGAATGTTCAAGCCGGTGGCGCCCAAGGGCTGGGACAAGCCGGGTGAGAACGTGATCGTCGCCAGCAAGTCCACCACCCGTTATGTGGTGCTGGAGACGGACGGAAAGAAGCAACTCCATCCCGTTCTCAACATGGCCTCCGCAAAACTTCTCCTGAATCTCGACAGGGGGAAGGTGATCAACGTCTCCGAGTCCGTCCTGGACAGCGGGAAAATCCCGCACGGCGTCACCGTGGGAATTCCCTACGCCCCCGACCGGCTCCCGAAGGCGAAGGACGCCGGCACCGCCAAGCGGTGGGCCGTGTGCGAACGCCCCGGCGAGGGCCGTCAGGCGACGACGCAGAAGGCGGCCTTCGTGCTCGCCGACCGGGAGAAGGACAAGGTGGACGGCGAGGAACGCCTCACCGGAGGCGAACTCCTGCACGTCGAGGCCGAGGGCGTCGAGTACGTCGTGGACGCGAGCGGCACCAAGTACGTCCTCAAGCCGAAGGACGACCTGGTGCGCCAGCTCGTCGTCGGACAGGGCCACCAGGCCCAGAAGGTCTCCAAGGAGTGGCTGGACACCCTGCACCTGGGCCACGAGATCAGCATTCCCGAGCTCCCCGGCACTCCCGGAGCTGACGCAGGCGTCCCAGGTCTGAAGGACGAACTGGACAAGGTCGGGATGATCCTCCAGGCGACGGACGGCGCCAAGGACCGGCAGTACGTCGTCCTGGAGGGCCGGGTGGCCCCGATCTCCGACTTCATGGCCAAGCTGCTCATCGACAGCGAGCCGCTCAAGGACGTCGTGAAGGACGGGAGGGCCCTGAAGGTCAGCGCCTCCGAGTTCCGGGCCGGCGAACCGTTCGGCGACGACAGGAACTGGCCCCTGGCCGCTCCCGTCGCCGTGAACGACGCAAGTGCGGGCGAAGGCAAGCGCAACGCCGTGTGCAGCGTGCTGCGCGACGTCGACAAGGACAAGGGCACCACCACCCTGAGCACCTGGGCGGGCACGGCCTTCCCGGCCGACCTGCCGGTCGGGTCGAGCAGCGCGTACGTCACCCCCGGATCGGGGCTGCTGTTCCGCCAGTTCAAGGGCGAGGCCACGGACGTCGGACTCCTCTTCCTCGTCACCGACACCGGGCTGCGCTACGCGATGCAGTCCAACAGCGACAGCGCGGGTGCCGGCGGTGACTCCGGCGCCGGCTCCGACGAGGAGAAGAAGAAGGAGTTGGAGTCCCAGAACCAACTCTCCCAGCGGCAACTCGGGTACAAGACCGTGGATCCGGTACCGGTGCCCGCGGCGTGGACCGAGTTCCTGCCGAGGGGACCGCGGCTGTCGATCGGCGACGCGAACCAGCCCCAAGGATCCTGAGGCGGGCGGCCAGATGACCCACACCCACAACACCCACAATGCGGCGCTTGCCCCGGGCCGTGGCCGTCGTGTCGCCGTGGTGACCGCGGCCACGGCGCTCGCCGTGATCGGTCTGCCGATCGCCCCTGCCGCCGCCGACACCACCCAGTGCGAGCCCACCCAGACGTACAAGGGCGTCCCCTGGTCCCTCCAGCGCGTCATGCTGGACGAACTGTGGAAGCAGTCCACCGGGGAGGGAGTGCGGGTCGCCGTCATCGACACCGGCGTCGACATCACGCATCCGCAGCTCAAGGGCGCCGTCGATGCCAAGAGCGGCACCAACCTGCTGCCGAAGAAGAACAAGAAGGGCGAAGAGCTCAACATCGGCAAGGCCAACGGCACGGACGACGCCATCGGACACGGCACCAAGGTCGCCGGCATCATCGCCGCCCGCAAGATGGAGGGATCCGGCTTCGTCGGCCTCGCGCCCGACGCGAAGATCATCCCCATCAAGCAGAACGACGCCGACGGCAACGGCAGCGCGAGCACCCTCGCCGACGCCGTCGATCACGCCGTGGCCAAGGACGCTCACGTCATCAACATCTCCCAGGACACCGCCAACGCGGCGAAGCCGGACGCCAAGCTGCAGGAGGCCGTCAACCGTGCCCTGGCCGCGGACGTCGTGGTGGTCGCCTCCGCGGGCAACGACGGAGGCGGCGGCAACGTCAAGAAGACGTACCCCGCATCGTTCGAAGGCGTCCTCGCGGTCGGCGCCTCCGACCGCAACAACGAGCGCGCCCCCTTCTCGCAGTCCGGCGGCTTCGTCGGCGTCGCGGCGCCCGGGGTCGACATGGTCAGCACGGTCCCCGGCGGGGGCCACTGCGCGGACAACGGCACCAGCTTCTCGGCGCCGTACGTCGCCGGCGTCGCCGCCCTCATCAAGGCGAAGCACCCGAAGTGGACCGCGCCGCAGATCGTCGCGCAGATGCAGCAGACCGCTGAGCGCTCCACACCGGGCCAGGACCGGCTCGTCGGCTGGGGCGTGGTCGACCCGCTGCGCGCCCTCACCGAGGACGACGAGCCCATCGACAAGCCCACCGAGGGCGGTGGCCTCACCCAGGCCGAGGGCCCGACCCCGGCCAAGTACGACTTCGGCGAGACCGCGGCGGAGCGCAACGCCCGCCTCGCCACGTACGTGGTGATCGGCGGCGGCGTACTCGTCGCGGCGGTCGCGGGCGGCGCGGTCGCGGTGCGCGACGCCCGACGCCGGGCGAGCCGCGTCGCCGGCGGCTGACGACCGGTCCGGTCCTCGGCCGACCCGGACCTCGGTCGGGCCTGTCCTCGGTCGGGCCCGGGGGAACGCTTTGGGGAGAAACCGAGGAGACGGCCGCCTCATGGGGACGCCGGTGAACCGGACATGGTGAGATGGTGGACGCAACTGCGTGCGGACGTGGCGATGTCCCCCTCCACCGGCAGGTGGACGGACCGACAGACGGGCCCGGGCCTTCCTGCACCGGATCCGGAGTCATCCGAGGGTCATCCGGAAGTCAGATGACGTGTATGTCACTTGGGGCTGTCATAGCTAGTAGCTAAAGTGGTATGTGGCCTGGAACATGGCCGATTCGCCACGCTTGCAACGTGGTGTAGCTGGATCAACGGGGAGGAACGGGCATCGTGGGCATCGTGGGTTATCCAACCGACGGCGCGGTCCGAGGGCAGAGCCATGAGTGACTTCGCCAAGGGGATCGCGGCACTCAGCAGCTTCCAGAGCAAGGTGAACGGCATCCTCGCGGACCTGAACAAGGGCGCGGGGGGCAAGACGGCGATCTCCGAGCAGCGGATCCCGCGCGGAGCGCTCAGCGGGGGCAACGCGCCGTTCGCCGAGGCCGACGGTCTCTTCACGCAGTACAGCCGTGTCCAACAGGCGCTCACCGACCTCTCCCGTGATCTCGGGTTGCAGATCGAGGCGCTGAACATCGCGGTGCATGCGTCGGACGTCGGGACGAACAACGTGGACGAAGAACGGCGTCGTCGGTTCGCGGAGATCGAGGCCCTGCTCGACAGGCCGAAGTCGTACGACAAGGACTCCGGCGTACCCGACGGGAAGAAGACCGTTCAGGACAAGTCCTCTGGATCCGGGTGGTCTTGACATGACCGAACAGGACAAGGGCGAGCAGGAACTGACGCCCGAGCAGCAGGAGAAGCAGGACCTCGCGCGGGCGCAGACACAGAACAAGGTCGCCGACATCACGCGCGTGGTCACCTCGATCTTCGGTGGCAACGGGGTCCTCGCCCGCACCGACTTCGAGGGACACGACCTCAACGTCATGATCGACTTGGTCGAGAACTCCAAGCCGGTCGACCTCGAAAGCGCGGGCGACAGCCTTCGTAAGGCACGTGACGGCCTCAAGTCGGCCGGCGAGCAACTCAAGACCGAGGTCGCGGGCGTTCGCTGGGAGGGCCAGGGGGCCGAGGCTTTCCGAGAGTTCGGCAACGCACTCGCCGCCCACGCCGTCGTGGTGAGCACCTTCGCCGGGATCGCTGCGACTCAGATCACCGCTGCGGGCATGGGGCTGGCCTCGGTGCGCGGCTCGATGCCGCCTAGGGACACGCGCGTGGTGAAGCACGACGTGCGGAAGATGCCGACGCCGGAGCAGGTCGACACCAACCCTGACTACGTGGCCGCGAAGAAGGTCGAACAAGACCGTCAAGAGGCCATCAACCAGATGAACCGACTGGCGTCGTACTACGCGGTGTCGGAGCAGGCGCTGGCAAACCAGGAGCCGCCGAGGTTCGAGGGGATTCTTAAGTCTGATGTTCCTCGGCCCAAGGGGGAGCGGTTCGATCCGCCACCCAGCAGGAGGAGGTCAGCCGTCTCCGATTCACGCACGGCCAGCATCCAGCCGGTGGGCAGGCGTGGCGAGGAGAGGCGTTCGCAGGGGGAGCGCCCGACGGAGATCCCCGGCACGCCTCCGCCGGCCAACGTGGAGCGCGACCCGTCGACAGTGATCGACGGCGTTGCGCCCCCGGTGGCATCCCCTCCGACAAACCCCAACAGTGCACCGCCCGTGGCACCGGTCGGCCCGGTGGCACCACCCACCGGGCCAACGGGCACGCCGCCCGTCGCTCCGATTTCACCCGTAGGCCCCGTGACCGGACCGGTGACTGGCAAGACTGTGGGACCGGTGCCCACGTCCCCGGTCTCCAAGGCCATGGGAGGTCCCGGGAAGACAAGTGGCACCCCTCCCTTCACGGCCACGGGACAGCCTGGAGTGCCGGGACGTCCGAGCATCACCGGGACTCCCACTGCAACGCCGTCGACCAACAGCCCGGTCGGGCGCCCCAGCGGCCCGATGACCGGTGGACCCTCGAACCAGGGCCCCGTTGGACGCACTGGCGGCCCCGGCGCGGCAGGCCCGTACACCAACAATCAGCAGCAGATGTTGGGCCGTCCGAACACGACCGGTGGACCCGTATCGGGTCAGCCGACGACTGGTCGGGCCAACAGTGGCCCCGCAGGGACGCGCCACGGGCAGGGAATCATCGGTGGCACAGCCCAACGCCCCACGGGCGGCCCTGCCGGGT
This sequence comes from Streptomyces sp. NPDC047315, assembly GCF_040643215.1. Lineage (NCBI taxonomy): Bacteria > Bacillati > Actinomycetota > Actinomycetes > Kitasatosporales > Streptomycetaceae > Streptomyces > Streptomyces sp. NPDC047315. The sequence continues at coordinate 165,064 of NZ_JBEYTZ010000018.1, forward strand.
CCCGTGTGCCTAGGGGCACGGTCATCGGTGCAGAAGGGCCCGGCACGACTCGGCCCACGCAGGGACGGACGGGGCAGTCCGGTGTGGTCGGCGCCAACTCGGGGAACGCCGCCCGGCCCACGGGACGTGGAACGCCCAGTGTGAACGGCGTCGTGGGTGCCCCGCGCCAGGGGAGCAGTTCCAACGCCCGGCCCGGGAAGAGCGGCTTCACGACCGGTGGGTCCGGGCTCGTCGGTGGACGTCCGGGTCGGAAGCGTTCCGACAAGGACGAGGAAGAGAACGAGTCCACGCGCCCTGACTACCTGACGGAAGACGAAGAGACGTGGACGGCCGGGCGGCGGGACACCACGCCGCCGGTCATCGACTAGGCACACGGAAGGTTCGGAAGTCGGGATGACGGCAGGAATGTTCCAGGCGCGACAGGCGGGCGTGCCCCGCGCCCTGCGGCGAGGTTTGCTGTGCTCGTTGGCCGCAGTCTGCATGTGGGCCGGCACGGTTCCCACGATGGCCACGGCCGCCACGGCCGCACCTGGACAGCCCAAGCAGTGGCACCTGGACGCGATGGGGGCCGACGACATCTGGAAGGTCTCCACTGGAAAGGGCGTCAAAGTTGCCGTCATTGACACCGGAGTAAATTCGTCGACTCCTACCCTGCAGGGCCAGGTCCTTAAGGGACTCGATGCCTCGGGTGCGAAGGGTGAGGAGACCGACGATTACGACGGCCACGGCACCACGATGGCCGAACTGATCGCCGGCACAGGCAAGGGAGGCGGCATTCGCGGCCTTGCCCCGGGCGTCCAGATCGTCCCCATGCGGGTTGCCAACACGGAGCTGCAGAACAGGGAAAAAACGAACGCTCGGGACAGCATCGACGCGATCAGGGCGGCTGCGGACAGTGACGTGAAGATCATTAGCATGTCGTTCAGCAGTGACTACTCCTCCCGGGAGGAGCGTGCCGCAGTGGAATATGCGGCGAGCAAGGGCAAGTTGTTCTTCGCAGCAGCCGGCAACAATGCCAAGGAAGGCAACAAACCGCAGTTCCCGGCTGCCTATCCGGACGTCGTAGGGGTCGCATCGGCCGACAGCAAGGGCACCGTTGCCGAGTACTCCCAGCACGGTGACAACGTGGACATCACCGCGCCCGGACGCGACATGCCGCGCTGGTGCAACACGTCCTTCAAGTCCTACTGTGGCGGCGACGGAGGAACCAGTTCCGCCACGGCCATCGCCTCCGCATCCGCCGCTCTCGTCTGGTCGGCCCACCCCGACTGGACCGCCAACCAAGTCCTGCGCGCCCTCATCGACACCGCCGGGCGCGACTGGGACAAGGGCACCCGCAGCACCTACCTCGGGCACGGGCTGATCCGCCCGCGGCAGATCCTCGTCGACGGGAAGGGCGACCCCGGTGCTCCGGACGTCAGCCCCTTGACGAACCAGAAGACGGGCGGCGCTCCCGCGTCCACCGCACCGTCTGCACCAGCCTCGTCACAACCGCCGAAGGGCGATTCTCAGGACGAGGCCGTCGTGGCAGGCTCCAGCAAGAAGAAGAGTGAGGACGGCGACAGTTCGACCGGCCTCATCATCGGCGGAATCGCGGCCGTGGTCGTCGTCGCGGGAGGGGCCTTCTTCCTCCTGCGCCGTCGCGCCGCCTGACCGCGCTCCACCGCCCACGCACCAACACGCACCATCACGCACAACCCTCGTTCAACAAAAGGAAAGGAATACGGGGACATGGCAGGAGTCCAGAAGGTCGGAGACCAGAGTCTCAAGAGTTTCCAGGACGAAATCTCCCGGCAATTCGATGACATCAAGGGCCAGGTGCAGCAGCTCCAGGGCGTCATCGACAGCCTGGAAGGCCGCTGGAAGGGCATCGGAGCCGGTGCCTTCGACGTGAAGCAGGCGGAGATCAACCAGGGCATGGTGCGCATCGCCAAGCTGCTGGCGGACTTCCAGGAAGCCATCGGGGTCACGCGTACCACCGCGGCCAACACCGACGACGACGTGCGCGCCTCGATGCAGGGCGTCGACGCCTCGGCCGGCATGGGCGGCTCGGGCGGCGGCGGGGGAGCTCCCGCGTCGAAGCTCGCCGCGTACTGAGGCTGAGCCGTGCTGCGCCGTACGCGTACGCGTACGGCAGATCACCCCGCAGACCCCACATTTCCACAGCTAGTTGGAGGACCCCATGTCCGACCCCGGCATGATGCTCGTCACGTACGCCTCGCTTGAGGAGGCGGCGACCACCATCGACAAGCAGGCCTCGCGCCTCGACGAGACCCTCGAAGCGCTGCAGAACAAGATCCGCAGCGTCTCCAGCACCTTCGAGGGCGAGGCGAAGACCGCCGCCGACGCCGCGCACAAGAAGTGGGACGCGGAGACGCGTCAGATCCACACCGCGCTGAAGAGCATCTCCCGCGCCGTCCGCGAGGCGGGCCCGGCGTACCAGGCGGGCGACAAGAAGGCCGCCGGCAACTTCTAGTCGCCACCGCGCGCAGCGAACTGCGCACGCAGCACAACAGAACAGCAACAGGGTGGGCATGCGCGGGAGGTGCCCACCCTGTTGCGTTGCGCCCGTGCGGGCGTCGGGGCTCCTGACCGCTCCTGAACCGCCTCGCGCAGCTACCGTCGTGCCCGGCCTTGAAGAGCGTGGAGCCGTGCTCCTCATGACGTTGGGGCGGTGCCTGAGCACCGCCCCAACGTGTGTCTTCGTACGCTCAGCCCAGTTGCTCCGGCATGAGACCGGTCTGGACCAGCGGGTTCCCCCGCTGACGCGAGACGAAGATGCCGCGCCCCGGCGGCATCGGCCGCATCCGCACCCCGCCGAGGATGTCGCCCTCAGTCGGGTCGCCGGACAGCAGGACGCCCTGCGCGCCCAGCTCCATCATCCGCTGCATGAACGGCTCGTACGAGGCGCGGCTCGCGCCCGCGGCGCTGCGGGCGATGATGAACCGCACTCCGACGTCGCGCGCGAACGGCAGCTGCTCCGCGAGCCTGCCGAGCGGGTTGCCGCTGGAGGTGGACACCAGGTCGTAGTCGTCGACCACGACGTACACCGACGGGCCCCGCCACCAGCTGCGGTCCCGCAGCTGCTGCGCCGTGACGTCCGCGGACGGGGTCCGCCGCTGCATCAGGTCCGACAGCGCGTCGACGTGGTGCTCCATGTTGTTGGACATGGGGACGTACTCCGCCAGGTGCGTGGCGGGGGTGACGTCCAGCAGCGCACGGCGGTTGTCGATGACGAAGAACTTCGCCGAGTCCCCGTCGTACCGCTCGGTCAACTGCTTGATCAGCAGCCGCAACAGGTTCGACTTGCCCGACTCGCTGTCCCCGAACACCAGGAAGAACGGGTCGCGCTCGAAGTTGACGAAGACCGGCTCCAGGTTGTTCTCGTCGATGGCGAAGGCGACTCCGCGCTGCGGGTTCGCGTACCCGTTCGGCAGGTTCTCCGCCGGCAGTTCGCGCGGCAGCAGCCGTACGGCGGGCGCGCCGGGCGCCGTCCAGTGGCGGGTGACCTCCTGGGCCATCGCCGCCGTCGCCTCCGACAGGTCGGTGTCGGAGCTGATGCCGTCGATGCGCGGCACCGCCGCCATGAAGTGCAGCTTCTCCGGGGTCAGACCGCGCCCGGGGACCCCGGTCGGCACGTTCGCCGCGACCTTGCGGTCCAGCTCGGAGTCCATGGTGTCGCCCAGGCGCAGCTCCAGCCGGTTCATCAGGAGGTCCTTCAGATTGGCCCGGACCTCCATCGAGCGGCCGGCGGCGATGACGAGGTGGATGCCGTAGCCCAGCCCGCGCGCCGCGATGTCGAGGACCGCCGGCTCCAGGCTCTCGTAGTCGCTGCGGAAGTTGCCCCAACCGTCGATCACCAGGAAGACGTCGCCCCACGGCTGGTCCGCCACCGAGATGTCACCGCGCGCACGCATGGAGCGGAACGAGGCGATCGAGTCGATGCCGGCGCTGCGGAAGTACTCCTCGCGGCGGCCGAGGATGCCGTACACCTCGGCGACCGTGCGGCGCACCCGCTCCGGGTCCAGTCGGGACGCGATGCCGCCGACGTGCGGCAGCCCGGCGACCGCCGACATGCCGCCGCCACCGAAGTCCAGCCCGTAGATCTGGACCTCGTGCGGGGTGTGGGTGAGGGCGAACGCCGAGATCAGCGTGCGCAGCAGGGTCGACTTGCCGGACTGCGGGGCACCGATGATCTGCATGTGCCCCGCGGCGCCGGAGAAGTCCCGGTACAGCGTGTCGCGGCGCTGCTCGAACGGCTTGTCGACGACGCCCAGCGGGACGACGAGCCGCCCCGCCCCCTCGTACCCGGGCTGGGTGAGTCCGCGTCCCTCGACGTTCGCGAGGCCGGGGACGACCTCGTCCAGCGGCGGCGGGTTGTCCAGCGGCGGCAGCCACACCTGGTGCGCCTCCACGCCGCGCCCCTCAAGCCGGCGCACGATCACGTCGAGCACCGAGTCCGCGAGCGCGTCGTCCTCCGGCGTCCGGGCGTCCGGTACGACGGGACGCGCGGTCGGCTGGACGTAGCGCACCGGCACCGGCGCGGCCGTGAACGCCACCGGGCGCCGGTCCACCGGCAGCGGCCCGCCCGCGGTGACGGTCTGGCTGCCCGCCTCCCGGTACACCCCGGAGACGTACGCCGCCTTGAACCGCACCATCTCGTCCGTGCCGAACTTCAGATAGCCGGAGCCGGGGACGTTCGGCAGCGTGTACGCGTCGGGCACGCCGAGCGCGGCCCGCGACTCCGCCGCGGAGAAGGTCCGCAGACCGATGCGGTACGAGAGGTACGTCTCAAGTCCGCGCAGCCGCCCCTCCTCCAGGCGCTGCGACGCCAGCAGCAGGTGGACGCCGAGGGACCGGCCGATCCGGCCGATCTGCACGAACATCTCGATGAAGTCCGGCATCGCGGTCAGCAGCTCGCTGAACTCGTCGATGACCAGGACCAGCGAGGGGATCGGCTGGAGCGCGGCGCCCGCGGCGCGCGCCTTCTCGTAGTCGTGGATGTTGGCGTAGTTGCCGGCGTCGCGCAGCATCTCCTGCCGGCGGTTCAGCTCGCCGCGGATGGAGTCGCCCATCCGGTCCACCAGCGTCAGGTCGTCCGCGAGGTTGGTGATCACGGCGGCGACGTGCGGCATCTGCGACATGCCGGCGAACGTCGCGCCGCCCTTGAAGTCCGCGAGGACGAAGTTCAACGTCTCCGACGAGTGCGTGACCGCCAGGCCCAGCACCAGCGTGCGCAGCAGCTCAGACTTTCCGGAACCGGTCGCTCCGACGCACAGGCCGTGCGGGCCCATGCCCTCCTGCGCCGCCTCCTTCAGGTCCAGCATCACGGGCACGCCGTCCTCGCCGACGCCGATGGGGACCCGCAGCCGCTCCGACTGGGAGCGGGGCCGCCACGTCCGGGCGACGTCGACGGAGGCCGCGTCGCCCAGGTTCAGCAGATCGGTGAAGTCGAGGTTGGCGAGCAGCGGTTCGTCGTCGTCACCGCCGGTGCCCACGCGCAGCGGCGCGAGTTGGCGCGCCAGCGCCTCCGCGGCCTCCTCGCTCAACCGGTCCGGCACCCCGTCGTACACCAGGCCGTGTCCGGACTCCAGCCGCAGCGCGTCCGGCTGCACGACCACCGAGAGGCCGCCGCGCTGGCCGGTTACCTCGCCGGGGACGACCTCGATGACCGTGACGCCCTGAAGGCCCTCGGGGGACGCCAGCGGCGAGGTCGGCGACACCGACTGGCCGTCGAGGACGACGACCACGTGCGGCTGGTCGAGCAGCGGCTGGCCGCCGCTTTGGAAACGGGGCCGGCCGTCGAGCCGGCCGAGCAGCAGGTCGTCGAGTTCGCGTGCATCGGCGGTGATCAGCCGGCGGGAGCCCGCGCCGTCGCCCGCGCCCGGCGCCTGGACGTGCGGCAGCCACTTCGCCCACTCCCAGTGCTCGGCGCAGTCCCGCCCGGTGGCGATCACGACGACCAGGTCGTCGGGGGAGTGCAGCGAGGTCAGCGACGCCACCAGGGAGCGCGCCGTGGAGCGCACGGAGTCCGGCCGCCCGCTGACCGTCACGTGATAGAAGGCCCGTAGGGACACCGCCATCGGCAGCCCGTCCAGGGTGCTGTGCGCGGTCAGGAACTGCCGCATCGCGCTCGCCGTCAGCGGCTCCAACTCGTCCACCGGCGCGGTCTCCGGCGCCACGATCGGGGTGGCGAGCTGCTGTACGCCCAGCCCGATGCGCACCTGGCCGAAGTCGGCGTCGCCGATGCGCCGCTCCCACACCCGGCTGCCCTCGGCGACCAGCGCCCACAGCTGCTCGGGGGACGGGTGGAGGTAGTACTGGGCGTCCCGCTGGAGCCGGGCCGTGCGCTGCACCTGACGCCGGGTCTGGTTGAGGTACTTCAGATAGTCGCGCCGCAGGTCGGCGAGTTCGCCCTGGGTGCCGCGCCGGTAACGGACCAGCATCGCTATCGCCATGGCGATCGTCGACGCGATCATCACCATGCCCATGATCCGCATGATCGGATTCGGGGTCATGAAGAAGAACACGACCGATCCGCCCATGCCCAGCATCGGCAGCAGCTGCATGAGCGCGCCCTCCTGCTGCCCGCGGGGCAGTTCCGGAGGGGGTTGCAACTGCAGGTGCTCGCTGGGCACCTCCGAAGGCAGGGCCCGTGGTGGGCGCTTGACGACGATCTGACTCACAAGCTCACCAATTCCCTCGCCGGGCGGATAAGTTCCTTTCGGCGCCCCCGTGGCGACGGCTTCCACCCGCGGTGAGGGATCCTACTTGCGCCGGCCCCCGTCGGTGGGCGGTAGGGTGACGAGATGCGGGTGCACAGCCGCGATCTGCCGTAGTGAACGGGGTGCGAACGGGGCGGTCGAGCGGGGCGGTAGGTGATCGCCGCGCCCAACTGACCGCACTGACCGCTAAATGCCCCGGACGAAATGAATTCGGGTCGAGTGTCTGAATTCGGGTCGTTCGGGAGCGGTGCAAAGCCGGACCATTGGTGCGGAGGAACGGCGCGGGGGTCGTATGCAGGTGAAGTGTGAAGCCTCTGTACGAAGTCGGTGTGCGCGCGGACAATGCGCGCGATGACCCCGTACCAACGACCCGTACCCATGTCGACGCCCAACGGAGCGCCGACACCGCCCGGGCGTCGACCCGGTGCGGACGGTCCGGCCGCACGACCGGCCACGTCCGGGCGTGCGGCACGCGCGAGCCGGTGCATGTGAAGAACACGAGGGGATGCAGCAGGTGAGTATGACGGCCTCAGCGGCGGCGCACGGACCCGGTTCCCCGGGACCCGTTACCCCGTCCAGCAGTGGAACCGGCTTCTGCCGGGTGACGGTCGTCGCGCCGGACGGACGCGTCGACGTCGCCCTGCCCGAGGACATCGCCGTCGCGGACCTCTACCCGGAGATCCTGCGACTGTCCGGACAGAGCCCCGAGCCCGGCGCACCCGTCGGCTACCACCTCGTACGCCGCGACGGCACCGTCCTCGACGGCGCCCGCTCCCTGGGCGTCCAGCGCATCCTCGACGGCGAGCTGCTGTCGCTGCGCCCCTTCTCCGAGTCGCTGCCGCCGGCCGTCTTCGACGACGTCTCCGACGCGGTCGCCTCCGCGGTCGCCAAGGACCGCACGCTGTGGAGCGACGGCCTGATGCGCGGCGCGGGCCTCTTCGGCGGCTCCGTGCTGCTGCTCCTGCTCGCCTTCGTGCTGTGGACCTCCGACCCGCGCAACGAGATGCACGGACTGTCCGGCGTCCTCGCCGGCGTGATGGCCGTCCTCCTGCTCGCGCTCGCCTGCGTGCGCGCCCGGGTCTACGACGACCGGGCGTCCGCCGTCGCCCTCGGCGTCGGCGCCATGGCGAACGCCGCGATCGGCGGCACCGGGCTGCTGCCGCCCGCCGACGGCGAAGGGGTCGGCAAGCTCCAGTTCCTGCTCGCCTGCGCCGCGGTCCTGCTCTTCGCCGTGATCCTCACGATCGTCGCCCCCGGCGGCGACGGCCCCTTCGTCGCGTTCGTCTTCGCCGCCACGATCGGCGTGATCGCCACCTTCATCGCGATCCTCCAGGAGCTGACCCCGGTCGAGACCGCCGCGATGTGCTCCCCGCTCGCCGTCGGCGCCCTCGCCTTCCTGCCGGGCCTTTCCACCCGCTTCGCCCGCCTCCCCATCGGCTTCGACCCGCCGCGCACCACGGTCGGCGACTACGGCACCGACCCCGAGCCCGCCGGCCCCGTCGACGGCGAGCGCATCGCCGCCCAGGCCCGCCGCGGCCACGAACTCCTCGTGGGCCTCGTCGGCGGCTGCGCCCTGGTCGCCGCCGGCTCCGCCGTGGTCCTCGGCTTCTCCAGCAACGTCTGGGGGCAGCTCCTCGCCCTCGCCACCGGCGTCGCCATGCTGATGCGCGCCCACCTCTTCCGCTACACCGCGCAGGTCGGCTGCGCCCTCGCCGCCGGCCTCGCCTCCCTCGTCGCCCTCGGCCTCGGCCTGGCGATCAACCCGCCGATCGAGCTGATGGCCGACGCGCTGCGCGGCGACACCACCGCCCTGGACATCCGCACGGTCTGGCTCGCCGCGGCCGTCGCCGGCGTCGCCGCCGTGATCACCGCGATCGGCCTGATCGTGCCGGGCAAGGGCGTCACCCCCTTCTGGGGCCGCTTCCTGGAGATCGCGGAGACCTTCGTCCTGCTGACCCTGCTGCCGCTGTGCCTCGCGGTCTTCGACGTGTACCACTCGATCCGCGCCCTGACCTCGTAGCCCCCGCGGCCAACCAACCGGCCCCCTGACCAGCGCAAACGGTCAGGGGGCCGACTGCTGGGACGGGCGGCCCCGACGGGCTGGTACGCTGTGTGACGGCCGTTTGTGTACGCGTTCCCGGACCCGACCGGACCCCGCACCCCGGGGCCCTGCCTCCTGGGAACAGCGCCCATCGGACCTTCGCCTCCGAGTCACGGAAGCCCTCCTGAGAACACGCCAGGGGCACTCGAAGGCGCTTCGAACATCACATGAGGAGTACCGAGTGTCTCTCGACGCCGCCGTCAAGAAGCAGATCATGACCGAGTTCGGCACCAAGGAGGGCGACACCGGCTCCCCCGAGGTCCAGGTCGCCATGCTCTCCCGCCGCATCTCGGACCTGACCGAGCACCTGAAGACCCACAAGCACGACCACCACTCCCGCCGTGGTCTGCTGATCCTCGTCGGCCAGCGCCGCCGCCTGCTGCAGTACCTGGCCAAGAAGGACATCCAGCGCTTCCGCGCCCTGGTCGACCGCCTCGGCATCCGCCGCGGTGCGGCCGGCGGCGCCAAGTAAGACGCCGTGAAGGGGAGCGGTTCCCGCCCGAGGGGACCGCTCCTCTTCGTTTACGGTCCGTACGACACGCGCACCGCGCGCGGCGACCGATTCGCCGTACGTGCCCGCTGTACGTGCGCGACCCGCCGCCCGGCATTTAGTCTGGTCGCACAACAACAGACAGAAGACGTGAGAAGGCCGACTCGCCGACGCCGGTCCTCGGTAGTGGCGCCCGGGACTCGAACCCCGGGTGCTTCGATCGAAGACCGGCCCCGTACGAGCGCTTCTCCACCCGTCCCCCCGCCACACGGGCCCGGGGACGAAAAGACGACAACGTAACGAAACGTAACGGAGAACACGCTAGTGGAGAACGAGACCCACTATGCCGAGGCCGTCATCGACAACGGCTCCTTCGGCACCCGCACCATCCGCTTCGAGACGGGCCGCCTCGCCCGTCAGGCCGCCGGCTCCGCCGTCGCCTACCTGGACGACGACACGATGGTGCTGTCGGCCACCACGGCCTCCAAGAAGCCCAAGGACCAGCTGGACTTCTTCCCGCTGACCGTCGACGTCGAAGAGCGGATGTACGCCGCCGGCAAGATCCCCGGCTCCTTCTTCCGCCGCGAGGGCCGGCCCTCCGAGGACGCGATCCTCACCTGCCGCCTGATCGACCGCCCGCTGCGCCCCTCCTTCAAGAAGGGCCTGCGCAACGAGATCCAGATCGTCGAGACGATCATGGCGCTCAACCCCGACCACCTCTACGACGTGGTCGCCATCAACGCCGCCTCCTGCTCCACGCAGCTCGCCGGCCTGCCCTTCTCCGGCCCGATCGGCGGCACCCGCGTCGCCCTGATCAACGGCCAGTGGGTCGCCTTCCCGACCCACACCGAGCTGGAAGACGCCGTCTTCGACATGGTCGTCGCCGGTCGCGTCCTGGAGGACGGCGACGTCGCGATCATGATGGTCGAGGCCGAGGCCACCGAGCGGACCGTCGAGCTGGTCAAGGGCGGTGCCCAGGCCCCGACCGAGGAGGTCGTCGCCGCCGGCCTGGAGGCCGCCAAGCCCTTCATCAAGGTCCTGTGCAAGGCCCAGTCGGACCTCGCCGCCAAGGCCGCCAAGCCCGAGGGCGAGTTCCCCGTCTTCCTCGACTACGAGGACGACGTCTTGGACGCCCTGACCGCCGCCGTCAAGGGCGAGCTGTCCCAGGCCCTCACCATCGCGGGCAAGCAGGACCGCGAGGAGGAGCTGGACCGCATCAAGGCCGTCGCCGCCGAGAAGCTGCTCCCGCAGTTCGAAGGCCGCGAGAAGGAGATCTCCGCGGCCTACCGGTCCCTGACCAAGTCCCTGGTGCGCGAGCGCGTCATCAAGGACAAGGTTCGCATCGACGGCCGCGGCGTCACCGACATCCGCACTCTGGCCGCCGAGGTCGAGGCCATCCCGCGGGTGCACGGCTCCGCCCTGTTCGAGCGCGGCGAGACCCAGATCCTGGGCGTCACCACCCTCAACATGCTCCGCATGGAGCAGCAGCTGGACACCCTCTCCCCGGTGACCCGCAAGCGCTACATGCACAACTACAACTTCCCGCCGTACTCCGTCGGCGAGACCGGCCGCGTCGGCTCTCCCAAGCGCCGCGAGATCGGCCACGGCGCGCTCGCCGAGCGCGCCATCGTGCCGGTGCTGCCGACGCGCGAGGAGTTCCCGTACGCGATCCGTCAGGTCTCCGAGGCCCTCGGCTCCAACGGCTCCACCTCCATGGGCTCGGTCTGCGCCTCCACCATGTCGCTGCTGAACGCCGGTGTGCCGCTGAAGGCCCCCGTCGCCGGCATCGCCATGGGCCTGATCTCCCAGGAGATCGACGGCAAGACGCACTACGTCGCCCTCACCGACATCCTCGGTGCGGAGGACGCCTTCGGCGACATGGACTTCAAGGTCGCCGGCACGAAGGAGTTCGTCACCGCCCTCCAGCTCGACACCAAGCTGGACGGCATCCCGGCCTCCGTCCTGGCCGCGGCCCTCAAGCAGGCCCGCGACGCCCGCCTCCACATCCTCGACGTGATGATGGAAGCGATCGACACCCCGGACGAGATGTCCCCCAACGCCCCGCGGATCATCACCGTCAAGATCCCCGTGGACAAGATCGGCGAGGTCATCGGCCCCAAGGGCAAGATGATCAACCAGATCCAGGAGGACACCGGCGCCGAGATCACCATTGAGGACGACGGCACGATCTACATCGGTGCCGCCGACGGTCCGGCCGCCGAGGCCGCCCGCGCCACCATCAACGGCATCGCCAACCCGACGATGCCCGAGGTCGGCGAGCGCTACCTGGGCACGGTCGTCAAGACCACCACCTTCGGCGCCTTCGTCTCGCTGCTGCCCGGCAAGGACGGACTGCTGCACATCTCGCAGATCCGCAAGCTCGCCGGCGGCAAGCGCGTGGAGAACGTCGAGGACGTCCTCGGCGTCGGCGCGAAGGTCCAGGTCGAGATCGCCGAGATCGACTCCCGCGGCAAGCTCTCCCTCATCCCCGTGATCGAGGGCGAGGAAGGCGACGGCGCGGACAAGAAGGACGAAGCTGCCAAGTGACGTCGCGCGGCTTCAAGGCGACGGCCCGCACCTCCGAGGAGGTGCGGGCCGTCGCCCGTACCCAAACGCTCCTCAAGGGCGAGAACGGCATCGGCACCGTCCGCCGCACCACCCTCCCCGGCGGTCTGCGGATCGTCACCGAAACCCTGCCGTCCGTGCGCTCCGCCACCTTCGGCATCTGGGCGCACGTCGGCTCCCGGGACGAGACGCCGTCCCTCAACGGCGCCACGCACTACCTGGAACACCTCCTCTTCAAGGGCACCCGCCGGCGGTCCGCCCTCGACATCTCCTCGGCGATCGACGCGGTCGGCGGCGAGATGAACGCCTTCACGGCGAAGGAGTACACCTGCTACTACGCCCGGGTCCTCGACACCGACCTGCCGCTCGCCATCGACGTGGTCTGCGACATGCTCACCGGCTCGCTGATCGAGCAGGAGGACGTTGACGCCGAACGCGGCGTGATCCTCGAAGAGATCGCGATGACCGAGGACGACCCGGGCGACTGCGTGCACGACCTGTTCGCGCAGACCATGTTCGGTGACACCCCGCTCGGCCGCCCCGTCCTCGGCACCGTCGACACCGTGAACGCCCTCACCGCCGAGCGGGTCCGCCGCTTCTACCGCAAGCACTACGACCCCACCCACCTGGTGGTCGCCGCCGCGGGCAACGTCGACCACGCCGCCGTGGTGCGCCAGGTCCGCCGGGCCTTCGAGAAGTCCGGTGCCCTGACCCGTACGGACGCGATCCCGCTCGCCCCGCGCAACGGCCGCCGCGCCCTGCGCACGGCCGGCCGCGTCGACCTGCAGAGCCGCCGCACCGAGCAGGCGCACGTGGTCCTCGGCATGCCGGGCCTCGCCCGTACCGACGACCGCCGCTGGGCCCTCGGCGTGCTGAACACCGCGCTCGGCGGCGGCATGTCCTCCCGCCTCTTCCAGGAGGTCCGGGAGAAGCGCGGCCTCGCCTACAGCGTGTACTCGTACACCTCGGGCTTCGCCGACTGCGGCCTGTTCGGCGTCTACGCGGGCTGCCGCCCGAGCCAGGTCCACGACGTCCTCAAGATCTGCCGCGACGAGCTGGACCGGGTGGCGGGCGAAGGACTCACCGACGACGAGATCGGCCGCGCCATCGGCCAGCTCTCTGGCTCCACGGTGCTGGGCCTGGAGGACACCGGCGCGCTGATGAACCGTATCGGCAAGAGCGAGCTGTGCTGGGGCGCCCAGATGTCCGTCGACGAGATGCTCGCCCGGATAGCCGCCGTCACCCCCGACGACGTACGGGCCGTGGCCGCGGACGTCCTGGGGCACCGCCCCTCGCTGGCGGTCATCGGCCCGCTCAAGGACCGCCAGGCCGACCGCCTCCACGAGACGGTCTCCTAGACACCTCGACGAGACACCTCGCCCCCCACCCCGTACGCCCCGGAGGAAAGAGACAGATGAGCAAGCTGCGCGTGGCGGTCCTCGGTGCCAAGGGCCGGATCGGCTCGGAGGCCGTGCGGGCCGTGGAGGGCGCGGAGGACCTGGACCTGGTCGCCGCCCTCGGCCGCGGCGACCGGCTGGAGAGCCTGGTGGAGTCCGGTGCCCAGGTCGTGGTCGAGCTGACCACCCCCGCGTCCGTCCTGGACAACCTGGACTTCTGCGTGGGCCACGGCATCCACGCCGTCGTCGGCACCACCGGCTGGACCGAGGACCGCCTGGCCCGGCTGGGCACGGCGCTCGACGGCTCCCCGGACACCGGTGTGCTCATCGCGCCGAACTTCTCCATCGGCGCCGTCCTCACCATGAAGTTCGCCGAGCAGGCGGCGCGCTGGTTCGACTCCGTCGAGGTCGTCGAGCTGCACCACCCGCACAAGGCGGACGCCCCCAGCGGCACCGCCACCCGCACCGCCCAGCTGATCGCCGCTGCCCGGGCGAAGGCCGGCCTCGGCCCGCAGCCGGACGCCACCGTCACCGCCCTGGACGGTGCCCGCGGCGCCGACGTCGACGGCGTACCGGTGCACGCCGTACGCCTGCGGGGACTCCTCGCCCACCAGGAGGTGCTCCTCGGCGGCGAGGGCGAGACCCTCACCATCCGGCACGACTCGCTGCACCACAGCAGCTTCATGCCCGGCATCCTGCTCGGCGTCCGTCGAGTCGTCTCCACGCCCGGTCTGACCGTCGGCCTGGAGAACTTCCTCGACCTCGACTGACCCCCGGTCCCCGACCATCCGGTCCCTGACCGCCCGAACCCCGTCCCGGCCACCGACGAGACCGACATGCGCGCGAAAATCACGTACTTCATCACCGCAGCCGCCCTGGCCGTCTACTTCGTCCTGGTCGGCAGCCGCGGCGTCCTGCTCATCCAGCAGGGCACCCTGCTCACGGTCGCCTTCGGCGCCGCCGTGCTGATCCTGCCCGTCATCGGGGTGTGGTCCCTCTGGAAGAACACCCGGTTCGTCACCCGAGCCAACCGACTGGCCGCCGAACTCGAAGCCGAGGGCGGACTGCCCGTCGACGACCTCGCCCGCACCCCCAGCGGACGGATCGACCGGGACGCGGCGGACGCCGTCTTCGCTCGGCGCCGCGCCGAGACCGAGGACTCACCGAACGACTGGCGCTGCTGGTTCCGGCTCGCCGTGGCGTACCACGACGCCCGGGACACCCCGCGGGCGCGCAAGGCGATGCAACGCGCGATCACCCTGCACGAAGCAGCCCGTACGAGCAGTTAGAACCACAAACACGAGGAAGGGACGGGCCCAGGGCCCGTCCCTTCCTCGTATCCGTCTCCGTGTCCGTTCAGTGGGTTTCCGTCCGGTACTCCGCGGCCCACGCCTCGACCGTGTCCGCCGCGCGTTCAAAGGCTTCCACCCGGGACAGGAAGTCCGCGTTGTGGTCCGTCAGCAGCGCCAGGGGCTCGCTCCGCCCCTTGCGGCCCAGCAGCAGCGCCTGCCCCTGGACCGTGCGCGGCAGTCCCAACCAGCGCACCGGCTGCTGGGCCGTACGCACCTCGGCCACCTCGCTCCACGCCAGGGTGGTCGTGGCGAAGAAGCCCACCCTGCGCACCCCGTGCCGGCTCACCCACACCCCGGCCCTCAGCAGTCTCAGGGCCAGCGCGATCACCACCAGCCCCAGGGCCAGACAGAGCCCGGCGCCGGACATCGCACCGGCGAAGGCGATGATCATGGCGGCGAGCATCACGAAGCTCGCCAGCAGCAGGAGCACCGCTGCCGCGCCCACTCTCCACGGCCCCGGGCGATACGGACGACGCCACTGGTCGTGGTCGTCGAAGGGCAATGCGATGTCGTCGGAATCCTCAGCGTCGGCGTCGAACGCGCGGTCGGCCGTCAAGAAGGGCAGGGGCACGACTGTTCCTCACTCACCAGCACACTCGGATGGGGGCTGTGACGGGTGAGGCTACCGAGGCACCTGACACTCGACCACCCCAGGGGGTCCGTACGGGTCAGCCCCGCTCCGACGCCTCGTTCTGCTGGGAGTGCGCGGGACTCTGGGGGGATTCCAGCGCCGGCAGGCCGAAGAGCAGCGAGCCCACCAGCCCGGCGACGATCAGCAGCCCGGTCACCGTACGACCGGTGAGCTGGGAGGCGGTGGGGCGTTCTCGCGGCGGGGGAGTGACGTTGCTACGGAAGCTCTCGGACTCGGCGACGAACGAGAACGGGACGGCTTCCCGCCGGCGGAACATCAGACCACTCTCCTAGGTGTGTTCGACGGTGCTCACGTGCTTGGTGACCGTGCTCACGTGCGTGATGACGGAGTGCCGGCGTCGGTTCGGCCGACGCCCTCCACCCCTACAGACGCACGAAACGGCGATTCGGTGCCCGATTTCGACGAATCGACCGAAGAAGGGCGCGGGGGAGGGTGGTCTAAGGTGGTTGCCGCCCCCGCCCAGCCCCAGGTGAAAGGCTTTCACTGGTGACCGACACCCCCGCCGACCCCGCTGTCCCGACCTTCAGGGGCGACGTCACCGTGGAGTTGGTGAAGCACAGCGCCGCCGACTCCGACGTGCTGTGGGCCGCCCGCGTCTCCACGGCCGGCGAGCAGTCCCTCGACGAGCTCAGCAAGGACCCCGAGCGGTCCAAGGGGCTCATCAACTTCCTGATGCGCGACCGGCACGGCAGCCCGTTCGAGCACAACTCGATGACCTTCTTCATCAGCGCCCCGATCTTCGTCTTCCGCGAGTTCATGCGGCACCGCGTCGGCTGGTCGTACAACGAGGAGTCGGGCCGCTACCGGGAGCTCCAGCCCGTGTTCTACGTGCCCGCCCAGGACCGCAAGCTGGTCCAGGAGGGCCGCCCCGGGAAGTACGTCTTCATCGACGGCAGCCCCGAGCAGCACAAGGTCGTCGGCGACGCCATGGAGGACTCCTACCGGCGTTCGTACGAGACGTACCAGGAGATGCTGGACGCCGGCATCGCCCGCGAGGTCGCCCGTTCGGTCCTGCCGGTCGGACTCTTCTCGTCGATGTACGCCACCTGCAACGCCCGCTCCCTGATGCACTTCCTCGGACTGCGCACCCAGCACGAGAACGCGCAGGTGCCCTCCTTCCCGCAGCGCGAGATCGAGATGGTCGGCGAGCGGATGGAGGAGCACTGGGCTCGGCTGATGCCGCTGACGCACGCCGCGTTCAACAAGAACGGCCGCATCGCGCCCTGACGCCCGGCTGCGAAGCGGCACGCACACGCCGAAAGACGCCCGAAGGGGTCCCCCGGTCGAGGCACTCAGCGGTACAGATGTACGGATTCCCTCGGCGAAGTGTCCGCATTGCAGTGTTTCGTGAAGTTCATCTAGGCTGATCAAACGGACCCGGCACTGCTTGAACCCCCGAGCAGGCAGTGCCGGGCTCCGCGTGGCACGGCGTACGTCACGTCCCCTCAAGGGCCACACCGCACTGAGCAGCGAGTAGCGTGTAACCCATGGCTCCGATCCCCACTCCGCAGACCCCCTTCGGGCGGGTCCTCACCGCCATGATCACGCCGTTCACACCGGATGGCGCCCTTGACGTCGACGGTGCCCAGCGACTGGCGGCCCACCTGGTGGACGCCGGCAACGACGGGCTGATCATCAACGGCACCACGGGCGAGTCGCCCACCACCAGCGACGCGGAGAAAGACCAGCTCGTCCGGGCGGTCCTGGAGGCCGTCGGGGACCGGGCACGGATCGTCGCAGGCATCGGCACCAACGACACCCGCCACAGCATCGAGCTCGCCCGCGCCGCCGAACGCGCCGGCGCGCACGGCCTGCTGGCCGTCACGCCGTACTACAACAAGCCCCCTCAGGAGGGCCTGTTGCGTCACTTCTCGGCCATCGCCGACGCCACGGAACTCCCGGTGATGCTGTACGACATCCCCGGCCGCAGCGGCGTCCCCATCGACACCGAGACGATCGTCCGGCTGGCCGAGCACCCCCGGATCGTCGCCAACAAGGACGCCAAGGGCGACCTCGGCCGCGCCAGCTGGGCCATCGCCCGCTCCGGCCTCGCCTGGTACTCCGGCGACGACATGCTGAACCTCCCGCTCCTGTCCGTGGGCGCCGTCGGCTTCGTCTCCGTCGTCGGCCACGTGGTCACCCCGGAGCTGCGCGCCCTGATCGACGCCCACACCAGCGGCGACGTCCAGAAGGCCACCGAGATCCACCAGCGGCTGCTGCCGGTCTTCACCGGCATGTTCCGCACCCAGGGCGTCATCACCACCAAGGCCGCGCTCGCCCTCCAGGGCCTGCCCGCCGGCCCGCTGCGACTGCCCCTCGTCGAGCTCAGCCCCCAGGAGACGGCCCAGCTCAGGGCTGACCTCGCGGCCGGTGGCATCCAGCTCTGACACCAGACATGGCAAGACCTGACAACTGAATACGCGAACGAGTACACGATCCCGCCGGCCGACCCCGTCGCGCCGGCCACGGACTTCAGCACATGCACGAATGTCATGTACGCCACGTGCCCGAGCGGCCGGTGGCGTACGTGGTGAGGAGAGTCTTTTGAGTCATCCGCATCCCGAACTCGGCCCGCCGCCGAAGCTGCCCAAGGGAGGACTGCGCGTCACCCCGCTCGGTGGCCTCGGCGAAATCGGCCGGAACATGACGGTCTTCGAGTACGACGGCCGTCTGCTCATCGTCGACTGCGGCGTCCTCTTCCCCGAAGAGGAGCAGCCCGGCATCGACCTGATCCTCCCGGACTTCACCACGATCCGGGACCGTCTCGACGACGTCGAGGGCATCGTGCTCACGCACGGCCACGAGGACCACATCGGCGGCGTCCCCTATCTGCTCCGGCTCAAGCCGGACATCCCACTGATCGGCTCCAAGCTCACCCTCGCCCTGATCGAGGCCAAGCTCCAGGAGCACCGCATCCGCCCCTACACCCTCGAAGTCGTCGAGGGCCAGCGCGAGCGCATCGGTCCCTTCGACTGCGAGTTCATCGCGGTCAACCACTCCATTCCGGACGCGTTGGCCGTCGCCATCCGCACCCCCGCGGGCATGGTGGTGCACACGGGCGACTTCAAGATGGACCAGCTCCCGCTGGACCGCAGGCTCACCGACCTGCACGCCTTCGCCCGACTCAGCGAGGAGGGCATCGACCTCCTGCTGTCGGACTCGACGAACGCGGAGGTCCCGGGCTTCGTCCCGCCGGAGCGCGACATCTCCAACGTGCTGCGCCAGGTCTTCGCGAGCGCCCAGAAGCGCATCATCGTCGCGAGCTTCGCCAGCCACGTGCACCGCATCCAGCAGATCCTGGACGCGGCCCACGAGTACGGCAGGCGCGTCGCGTTCGTCGGACGCTCGATGGTCCGCAACATGGGCATCGCCCGTGACCTGGGGTACCTGCGGGTTCCGGCCGGACTCGTCGTCGACGTGAAGACCCTCGACGACCTGCCGGACGACGAGGTCGTCCTCGTCTGCACGGGCTCCCAGGGCGAGCCGATGGCCGCGCTCTCCCGGATGGCCAACCGCGACCACCAGATCCGGATCGTCCAGGGCGACACGGTGATCCTGGCGTCCTCGCTCATCCCGGGCAACGAGAACGCGGTCTACCGGGTGATCAACGGCCTCACGCGCTGGGGCGCGAACGTCGTCCACAAGGGCAACGCGAAGGTCCACGTCTCCGGCCACGCCTCCGCGGGCGAGCTGCTGTACTTCTACAACATCTGCCGCCCGAAGAACCTGATGCCGGTGCACGGCGAATGGCGCCACCTGCGGGCCAACGCCGAGCTGGGCGCACTGACCGGGGTCCCGAAGGACCACATCGTCATCGCCGAAGACGGCGTGGTCGTCGACCTCGTCGACGGCAAGGCGAGGATCGTCGGCAAGGTCCAGGCGGGTTACGTGTACGTCGACGGCCTCTCGGTCGGCGACGTCACCGAGACCTCCCTCAAGGACCGCCGCATCCTGGGCGACGAGGGCTTCATCTCCGTCTTCGTCGTGGTGGACTCCACCACCGGCAAGGTCGTCGGCGGCCCGCACGTGCAGGCCCGCGGCTCCGGCATCGACGACTCGATCTTCGGCGACGTCATCCCGAAGATCGAGGAGGCGATCGCCCGATCCGCGTCCGACGGCGTCGCCGAGCCGCACCAGCTCCAGCAGTTGGTGCGCCGGACGGTGGGCAAGTGGGTGTCCGACACCTACCGCCGACGCCCGATGATCCTCCCGGTCGTCATCGAGGTCTGACCTCCTGACGTCGCACTTCATGGAGCGGGGGGGGGGGGGGGGGGGGGGGCGGCCCCCCCCCCCCCCCCAAAAACCGAGCCCCCCCCCCCCCACCCCCCCCCCCGCAGCCACGCGGGAAGCGCCCCAAC
>NZ_JBEYTZ010000019.1:0-165655 GCF_040643215.1 Streptomyces sp. NPDC047315
GATCCACCGTCAAATCCCCACCAAAACCCCGGTCACCACTCGCGTCGGGCACATACTTCACACAGACAACGATCTTCAGGCTCACGCCGACTCCTAGCGAGTGTTCCGATGGACGGAGGGCTATGTAGTTACGGTCGAGGCTATGGCACCAAGTACCCTCTGTAAAGGTACCCAGTGCCAAAATGGCCCTTCCGGTGTTACGTTCCCGCCATGACTGAGGTGCGCAAGCGACGCAATGCCGAAGTGCCCATGCGGGAGGCGCTGGCCAAGGCCGCGTTCGAGTTGTTCCTTGAGCGGGGGTTCGAGCGCACCACGGTGGACGACATCGTCGCGCGCGCGGGCGTCGGGCGGCGCTCGTTCTTCCGCTACTTCCCCTCGAAGGAGGACGTGGTCTTCCCGGACCACGAGGGCTGCCTCGCCGAGATGACCCGCTACCTCGAAGCCAGTGCGGCGGGCGGCGCCCCGGAAGACCCGGTCGACACGGTGTGCGACGCCGCCCGGATCGTGATGCGGATGTACGCCGCCAAGCCCGACTTCTCCGTGCAGCGCTACCGGCTCACCCGCGAGGTGCCGGGGCTGCGGACGTACGAACTCTCCGTCGTGCGGCGCTACGAACGCACCCTCGCCAACCACCTGCGCGCCCACTATGCGGGCAGCGCGGGCGTCGGCAACGGTGGCGGCAACGGCGACGGCGCCCTGCGGGCCGAAGTGATCGCATCCGCCGTCGTCGCCGCGCACAACAACGCCCTGCGCTCGTGGCTGCGTTCGGGCGGCGAGGGCGACGCCGAGGCGGCGGTGGACCACGCGCTCGGGCTCGTCCGCGACGTGTGGGGCGGTGCCTCCTCGGGGCGCGCCCCCGCCGTCGCCGCCCACGCTCACGCCCACGTCGGCGTCGACGGCGAGGGCGACGAGGTCGTGATCATGGTGGCGCGCAAGGGAACGCCCGTGTGGCGGGTCGTCCAGGGCATCGAATCCGCCCTCGGCGAGTCCTGACCCGAACTCCCCACTGGCCAGAAAATTGGCACCCAGTACCTATACATCTAGGCACTGAGTGCCATATGGTGCGGAGGCGCCAGTGCGAGCCGCCCACTGCGCGGTGGCGCATCCGAGCCGAGTGCAGGGGGTCGTGCCATGTCCCAGCCCGGAACCGACAGCCTCGCCGCGCCCAGCGCGCAGGCGGAAGACGCCGGTTCGACCTATCTCACCTACCAGAGCTGCCGCTGGTGCGGCACCGCTTCGTTCCGCAAACTGCTCTGCCCCGTCTGCGCCTCCAGTGACCTGGAGCCGCGGCGCAGCACGGGCGAGGGCGTCGTCATCCGCTCCTCCGTGGTCCACCGCTACACCCGCGTGGCCCGCAACGAATCCCTCGTCCGCTTCCCCGAGGGCTTCATGTTCCGCTGCCGCGTCGTCGGCGCCGCCCCCCACCTCGTCTGGGTCGGTGCCCGCGTCCGCCCCGTCGCCGAATCCGGCCTGGATGCGGGCGAACTCGTCGTCGAACTCTGCGACACCGTCCGCAGTTACGACTGGAAGTAGCGCGGCGCCGCGTACCGGTCGATGACTACCGTCGCCGCCCGGGCTGCTGGTTGACTGCTCCTGACAGTCGAGCTCAGGGGGTGCCAGGTGCCAGTGGACGACGTGAGTCAGGGGGCCGCGGCGACCGTCGACCACGTCACCCCGGAGCTCGCCCGCGCCGCCCTCGCCGCCGCGCTCCACGACACGTACGACGCCTGCACGTGCGGCGCCACGCGCGGCGACTCCACGTACGACGCCTGCACGTGCGGCGCCTGCACGTACGACGGCGAACGTGACACCACGGGCGACCTCAGCGCCGGCGCCCACTGTCTCCTCCCGCCCGCCACCGCCGTGCCCGTCGCGCACCCGAACGGCTTCGTGAAGCTGCCGCTCGCCCGCGTCGCCCGCGACGGCCGACGGCTGTTCCTGCACATCTGGGTCGCGGGCGAGGAGGACGCCGAGATCCACGACCACCGCTGGGACTTCGCCTCCACCGTGCTGCGCGGCGCGCTGGTCAACACCACCGTCGACGTCGCGCCGCAGATCGAACACGACGACGCGGCCGGCTACCGCGTCGTTCACTACCGGCCCCGCCCGGGCGGCTACCGCTTCACCCCGGTGCGCGCAGACCACGACGTCGTCGTCACCTCCCGCCGTACGGCAACGCTCGCGGCCGGCACCCGCTACCGGATGACCGCCCGCACCCTGCACCGCGCCCGCGCGCTGCCCGGCACCGTCACCCTCATCGCCCGCGGCGCGCCGCTGCGCGACCACGCCCGGGTCCTGACCCGCGGCGCGCTGCCCGACGGGCCGATGGCGTGGCGCGAGGTGGACGCGGCCGAGCGCCGCCGTCACTTGTGCGAGGCGTACGAGGCCCTGGGCGGTCTGGCGCCGTGAGCACGACTGCCAGCTCCGCGGGCCCCGACGCCGGGAGCCTGGTCCGTCGGGACGCCGTGCTGATCGTGGCCGTACGCATGGACGCGCCGCCCGGCGAGCCATACAGACCGGGCCCGTTGGAGCGCCGCTGGCGGGTCGGCAGGGACGACGAGGTGGTGTCCAGCGCGGTCCGCCGCGCCGCGTACACCAGCACCCGGCTCCGTCCGCTGCTGTGGGACGAGGAGGTGCGCTGGCACCGCGAGGTGGACGGGGCCGTGTCCCTCCCGCCGTCCCCCGCCCGCTTCGAACTGTCCGCCATCGAGTTGGTACGGCTCAACGAAGCTGCCCGCGCCGCGCTGTGGGACATGGGGGAGCCACCGGACGCGGACGGCGTGGCGGTCCTCCACGGTCGCCTCCCACCGGATGCGCCCGCGCGGCTGCCGCAGGCGCTGCGCAGGTGCGCCAACATCGACCCGCACCAAGAGCAGGGTGCCCAACGGACCTGGGTCTCCGCGGTGTTACCGCCCGGCTGCCGCATAGCCGGGACGGAGCGGGACGCGGTCCACGGCACGTTGATCACGGCAGGCGCGAGCGGGCTGCCGCCCCGTTTCGAAGGCCCTGGATTCGACGGCTGGGAACTGGCTGACCAGTGGCTCTGGGCCCTGCAGCACGCCAGCGGCGAAGTGCCGCTGCCCGACGCCCTGGAACGGATTCAGAGCCGACGACTGCCCCTGTCCGGCAAGGTCCGTGGGGTCGCCGGGCTGCGGGGGGTCAGCCTCGTCGCCACGCACCCGGACCCGGGACCGGGCGCGCCGGGCAACTACTACGACGGCACCAGCTACCAACTCGCCACGCTGCACACGGACGCCCTGGTCCTGGCCCGGTTGCAGCAGCTGCTGCTGGACGCCTTCGGGAACGAGGTCGCCCGTATCGGTGCCCACGAGCCCCACCAGCGCAAGGTCGCGCAACTGGAGCGGGACCTTCTGTTGTTCCGACGCAGCTACTGGTCCGCCGGCTTCGGCCGGCAGCGTCCCGCCGCTGCGATCACCCGGATCTGGCAGCAGCACGCCGGGCTGCCCGAGGCCGTGCAGGGGCTCGTCGACGACCTCGCCGAGCTGTCCCGCCAGGTGCAGGCCGCGGAGACGGAGACGACGAACGCGATACTCGGGCTGCTGGCCGCCGTCGGTCTGCCGCTCACGGCCGGGCTGGCGGTGTGGCAGGGGCTGCCCGAAGCGGGCGCGGCGTCGCTGGGGCGGGCGCTCGCCGTCACGGCGGTGGCCACGGCCGTGCTGGTGACGTTCTTCCCCGGGCTGCGACGGCTGTTCGTGGACCTGTTCCGACGCGGCGGGCGTCGGCGCGGACGGCGCCGGGGAAGCCCGGACGACCGGCGCCGGGGAAGCCCGGACGACCGGCGGCGGGGAAGTCCGGACGACCGGCGGCGGGGAAGCCCGGACGACCGGCGCCCGAACGGTGACCGGTGACCCGCGCCTTCCTCCGGCCCCCGCGGCACGCCCCCGGCTTCCCCGCCGGCTGCGCCGACACCGGGGACGTGCTTGCGCACCTCGCCCGCACCCGGCACGCCTCCGTCACCCTGGTCGTCGTCACCAGCGCGCTCCGCGCCACCGTGGAGCAGAGCGGCGACCACGAGCAGGGGCTCGTACGGGTCCGGCGCAGCCTCGCCGCGCTGGGGCGGGCCGCCGGCCCGCAGTGGCACCCCTCGTACTACGGCAAAGACCTCGTTCTCGTCCGCCCCGGCGAGCACGACGCACGTCCTGGCGGGTACGACGCACGTCCCGGCGGGCACGACGCGACCGACGCCGGCGTGCGGCACGGCTCCGCCTGGGAGCACGTCCGCCTTCCCGCCGGCCCGGACGCGCGCATCGCCGCGCTGCTGCGGGCGTGTTACGCCGTGTCGATGGCGGCCCGCGCCGTGCGCGACCGCCCGGGGCGTACGGGCCGCGGCCGGGCCGCCGACGCCCTCGCCGCGGTGCCCGAGCGGCTCTCCGCGGAGCGCTGCGCCGCCCTCTTGGCCGGTGTGCTGGTCCGCCCGCTGGGTGCATCGCGGGCGCTGCGGGGCGCCGGCCCCGGCGAGGACCCGCGGCTGCCCGGCGTGCCGTCGGCCGACGCCTGGCCCGCGTACGTGGGGGAGTTCGCCGCTCGCAGCGCCGGCCCGGGTCCCGTCCACTACGTCGTCACCGACGTGCACGACATCGAATGGGGAACCCACCGCCCCGACGGCCGTCACACCGACGGCAACGCACACCTGCTGCTCCCGCTCGCCACGGCCTGGTGTGCCGGCGCCCTTCCGACGTCCGTCGTCCTGCGCCGCGCCTACGGGCTGCGCATTCGACGCGAGTGCCTGCTGGTGGACCACCTGCGGGCGCTCGGCGACGGCGCCGCCGTCGCGGGCGGACGGCTGTTCGCGGCCCTCGGCGACGGGCTCTGCGGGCTGGTCGCGGACCCCGACGCGCTGCGGGCGACGGTGCACGCGGCCAACGCCCGCACGGCGGGCCAGCTGCACAGCGGCGCCGGCCTCGCCCGCGTCGACCGCGTACGCACCCCCGCGGACCTGCACGCCGCGGCCCGCCGCGCCCACTTCGCCCTGCACGTCACCAAGACCCTCAAGGCCACCGCCCACGAGGCCGGGGCCTACCAGGAGTTCGGCCGCCCGCTGGACGCGGACGCGGCGCACGCGGCGGTCGCGTACCTCACGGAGCTGTACGAGCAGGGCGCCGCCGCCCGCGGCAGCCACCACCTCGCCCACGCCGTGCGCCACCGAGACCACTGGCGCCGCCACCTGCCGCCGACCGCGGCGGCCGGCTTCGACCGGCTGATGGAGCTGGCGGGGGCGTGAGCGCCGGGCTCACGCCCGTACCCACTCCCACGCCTCGGGCGACCACACCCGCGCCGCCTCCGGCCGGCCCGGACCCTCCAGCACCGGCAGCCAGAAGGACTCCAACTGCCGTACGGCGTCCGGGAGTCGGCCGAAGGGGAGGGCGTGGAGGAAGGTCGCGTTGTCCCAGAAGTCCAGCCACTCCGAGGGCGGCGGGGGGAGGTGGGTCGGCCGGGTGCGGTGCATCTGGGCGAACTCGACTGCGATGTCGTGGCGCAGCTCCCCGAGGTCCAACGAGGGGGCGCGTCGGGACGCGGCCGTCAGCAGGACGTCCATGAGGTCGGCCCAGCGGGTGTTGACCTTGCCGTCGCGCTGCCGGGTGTAGCGCAGCAGCTTCTGCGCAACGAGCCGGCTGAGGGTGCCCGCGGGCACCGCGACGGGGCCGGCCGTGCTCGGGAAGGGCAGCGGGGCGGTCCTGGCGTCCGCGGCGGCACGGGCGTCGGACACCACCAGGACGTTCAGCAGCACGCGGGCGACGGCGGCGGCGCCCGGGCGGTTCGCGACCTCGGCCAGCACCCGGTGCGCGGTGGCCCGGTCGGGGGAGCTGAAGACGATCGGCTCGGCGCGCAACAGCCGTACGGACGTGCCGTGGGGGCCGGGCGGGAGCGTCACCGGTGACAGCAGCGGGGGCGCCGCGCCGCTGGGTACGCACAGGTCGACGTCGTTCGGCAGCCGGGCCGCCGGCCCGATCCACCCCAGGTGGGCCGCCGAACCCTTCAGGTGCCAGCCGTGCGGCGGCAGGACGCGGACGACGCCCGCCAGCACGGCCGCGACCGCGTCGATCCGTTGCCGGTCCAGCAGCGGCAGCCCGGCCAACTCGCCGGCGCGCCAAGCCTCTGCCACCGCTGCCACCGGGTCCTCCCTCGCCACGATCACCAGGAGCGTAGCCAGCGACGGCAGCCGGGCCCGGCCCGCCCCGTCTGCGTCTGCGGCTGCTCGCGCGGCCTCCCCCTACGCCCCAGCAGGGGCAGTGCCGTTGCCCTGGCGGGCGCGGTAGCGTCGTGAGCGGCTTGGCGATCGTGGCGACCTCGGCCCGGTGGCGGGCTTGTCGCGCAGTTCCCCGCGCCCCTGATTCGCTGCCCCCGTCGCTTATCTGCGGGCTGAGGCGGGGGCACTTAGGGGCGCGGGGAACTGCGCGAACAACTCCCACCGGTCAGTGGAGACCAACGCTCCCCCAGGGAAACGGCGGCTACGTCAAGACGCAGGAACGTGCGCACAACTTTGCAGACACGACCTAGGGGGCGGAACTGCGCGACAAGCCACCCATGGCGCTCCCGCGCCCGCTGGAGCAAAGGCAGGGGGGAGGCTCCCCGAACAGCCACGTCTTCACGGGCGTCACAGGAGCGTGGTCAGCCGCGGTGGCCAGCACGCTGGCTCCGCGCCCAGCGCGAGCCAGCGCCCGAGCCGCGGCGGCGGGTCAGGCGTCAGTCGCAGCCGGTCGGTGAGCGCGGCGACCCTCGCCGCCAGCGCCCGCAGCGCCACGGACTCGTCGGCGTAGGCGAGCGTCAGCACGGCGTCCGGGACGTCCGCGGCCACCTCCCGGCGGGCCGCCGCGAGCGCGAGCAGCCGGCCGCAGGCGAACGGGTCCGCGTGCGCGTCCGCCGTCAGGACCCGGACGGCCGCCCGGCCCTGCGCCGCGTCCACGGCCCGGCCCAGGTACTCCACGGCGCGCGGCAGCAGTTCGGGCCACTGCCGTACGGCGCAGGGCACGCCCCGGCTGATCTCCGGGGTGGGCGCGGCGCGCGGCAGTGCGTACCGCAGCGCCCGGACGTCGCCCCGCTCCAGGCCGAGCCGCCAGGCGTCGGCAGGGTCGCCCGCGGTGCCGCGGGCCGCCCCGTCGAGCAGGGCGGACACGGGCAGCGTGCGGGTCTTGCGGACGGACGGGGCGAGGCCCAGCGGCGCGAGGGCGCCGCGCACGGCCTCGCGCACCTCCGCGGCCTCGGCCGGGGTGCGGACGAAGACGTGCCAGTCGTCGCCCCAGCGCAGCCAACGGCCGGGCGCGAGCCGGGCGACCACGGTGTCGACGGGGCCGAGCGCGGCGGCGGCGAGGCGGTTGGCCCAGCGGTGGCCGGGCAGCAGGACGCGGCCGGCGGCGCGGTCCAGCGCCGCGAGCGCCGCTGCCAGTTCCGCGGTCGCCCAGGGCGCCTCGCTCAGGGTCCGCAGCGGCAGCGAGCGGGAGAGCCCGTGCACGTCCAGCACCAGGACCAGCGGCAGGTCGGCGCGGGCGGCCAGCTCCCGCAAACGCCGCTGCCGGGTGCGGAAGGCGCGGCGGTAGTCCCAGTCGACCCGGTCGTACGCGAGGACTTCGGGGCGTACCCGATGACGGCACAGGGCCCGCTCGGTGAGCAGGTGCAGGTGGGCGCGGGTGGTGACCGGGACGACGGGCACGTCTTCGGTGCGACCGCCGAGCGGGACCCGCAGCCGGGACACGTCGAGCGCGACCGGCCCGCCGCCCACCGGGGACGGCCACACGTCGACCGCCCCGACGGCGTCCGGTACCCAGTCCGTCGCCAGGTCCTGGCCGAAAGCCGCGTGGAGCGCGTCGTTCGACGGGGCGTCCGCGTGCGTCACCCCGGCATGATGACACCCGCCCGCGGACGGGTACGGGCGCGTTACGAGCGGCAGGGCGGCGAGCGTGGACGACGGCGACAGCACGGGGAACGACGGCCCGGGGAACGACGGCCCGGAGAACGACAGCACGGGGCACGGCCTGGACATGGAACGGGCGCTCGGCGCGCTGGTGGGCAAGACGCCGGACCGGACGGGCAACAAGGTCATGAGCCTGCTGCTGACCCACCTCCTGGACACCGCGGCCGTCGGGGAACTCATCTGGGACCACTACCTCGCGCCGTCCCTGTGCAAGGAGCTCGACGACGTCGCGGGCGGCGGCCCGGACAGCGGTCGCGAACTGCTGAAGTGGATCTGCGGCGTGCACGACCTGGGGAAGGCGACGCCCGCCTTCCAACTGCGGCTGGACGACTACCGGGGCGAGGTCCAGGACGCGGGGCTGACCTGGCGCGACGGCCTCGCCAAGCGGCACCCGTGGCGCCACGAGCGGGCCGGCGCCCATCTGCTGCAGCCGTTGCTGAAGAAGGCCGGCTGGCCCGCCGAGCACATCGCCTGGGTGTGGCCGCAGCTCGCCGCGCACCACGGCCACTTCGTGCCCAAGAGCTCCGTTCCACCCCCGCCGCAGGGCCTCGGGCAGCCGGCGGGCGACGCGCGCTGGGATGCGGTGCGCGCCGAGCTGGTGCGCCGGCTCACCGACGAGCTGGAACCCGGCGCCGACCTCGCCGCCCGCGTACCGGCGCGCGTACCGTCCCGCGCGCTGCAACTCCTCGTCAGCGGACTGGTGGTGATGGCGGACTGGATCGCCAGCGCACGGGAGCTCGACGGCGTCGACAAGCTGGCCGACCTCAGCTACGCCGGCGCCCGCGACCGCACCGAGAAGCAGTGGAAGAAGATCGGGCTGCGCGGCGGCTGGCACGCGTCCCCACGGCTCGGCAAGGGGACTTTTACGGACCGATTCGGCCATCCTCCGCGGCCCGTACAGGAGGTGGCGGCGCGCGTCGCCCGTGACTCCCCGGCTCCGGGGCTGCTGATCGTGGAGGCGCCCACGTGCGAGGGCAAGACGTGGGCCGGGCTGATGGCCGCCGAGGAGTTCGCCGCCGCGCACGGCGCGGACGGCATCTTCGTCGGAATGCCGCCGAAGGCCACCAACAGCTCGATGTTCGCGCAGGTCAGACGGTGGGTGGCCGCGATCGACCCGGAACTCGCCCCGCAGGTGGCCCTGCTGGACCCACGGCGCCACCTCAACGAGGCGTGGAGCGCCCTGGTGAAGGCACCGCGAGGGGAGCAGCTGGCCGCCGCGGGTGACTGCGCCGAGGAGGACGGCGAGGGCCCCGGGCGCCGGATTCCCGCCGAGTGGTTCTTCGACGTCCAGCGCGGACTGCTCTGCCCCTTCGTCGTCGCCCCCGTCGACCAGCTCCTGTACGCCATGACCCGCACCAGCCACGTGATGATGCGCGCCGCCGGACTGCTGGGCAAGGTCGTCCTCCTGGACGAGGTGCACGCCGTCGACGTCCAGGGCGCACCCTTCCTGCACGAGGGGCTGCGCTGGTTCGGCGAGGCCCGCGTGCCGGTCGTGCTGCTGTCGGCGACCCTGACGGCCGAGCAGCGGCAGCAGCTCGCCGAGTCCTACCTCGCGGGCGCGGCGGGCCGAGAGGAGTGCGCGTACCCGGAGCTCGCGGCGATCAGCGGTCGGCCGTCGGTCACGCTCGTGTGGCAGGAGCCCGACGGCAGCGGGCCGCGGTCCACGGCGACGGCGTGCCCGTCGTGGCAGCGGGGCCGACGGATCGCCGTCGAGCTGCTGCCCGAGCCCGAGCCCGAGCACTTCGGGGACTGCGCCGACGTCGTGGACCTGCTGGCGCGCGAACTCGCCGACGGAGGCCACGCCCTGGTCGTCCGCAACACCGTCGACCGCGCCCAGGCGCTCGCCGGCGCGCTGCGCACGCGGTTCGCCGCGCACGAGGTCGTCGTGCTGCACGAGCAACTGACGGCCCGGGCGAGGGCCGAACGCACGACGGAGTGCCTGCGCCGGCTCGCACCCGACCGCCCGCGCACCGGCACCGGAACCGACACGGACACCGGCACCGGGCCCGGTCGGCTGGTCGTCGTCGCCACGCAGGTCGCGGAGCAGTCCTTCGACGCCGACGTGGACCTGCTGGTCACCGACCTCGCCCCGGTGGACCTCCTGGTGCAGCGCATCGGCCGCCTCCACCGCGCCGCGGGCGCCGCTCCCCGCCCGGCGCCGCTGGTCGCACCGCGCGTCGTCGTCACCGGTTACGCACCGGGGCCGGCCGGCGCCGCGCCGCGCTTCCCGGCCGCGGTCGAGCGCGTCCACGGCCGCGCCCCGCTCCTCCGCACGGCCGCCCTCGTCTTCGCCGCGGCCGGTTCGGGCGAGGGCTGGTGCGTCCCGGACGACGTGCCCGGGCTGATGGCCACCGCGTACGGCGAGCGCGACGAAGTGCCCGAAGGATGGCGGGCGGACGCGGCAGCCGCCACCGCGGAGTGGCACAAGCGCCGGTCTCAGCTGGCCGACGAAGCCGTGCCGTACCTGCTGACCCGGCGCGGCAGCGGCGAGACCGCGACGCTGGCCGGCGCGCACGCCACCGCCGTCGCCGCCCACCGGCTCGAAGAGGGCCCTGCCGCGCTCGTGGCGGACCGCACGCTGCGGGAGGCGGTCGTGGTGCTGCGCGACGGCGACGCGTACGTCACCCTCGGTGGCACCGTCCTCGGCGAGGACGGCGAGGTCCCGACGCACGCCCTGCGCGACGAGCTGTACGGGGACACCGTCGAACTGCCCGAGAGCTGCCGCGCCGCCGCTGGCGGCGCGCTCGCACCGCTGCCGGGCTGGCAGTGGCGCCCGGACCGCAGACACCGCAAGCAGATCGCCGGCCGGGCGCTCGTACTGGACCGGGCCGGGCGGACCGTGCGCCTCGGCGGTCGGCTGCTGCGGTACGACGAGGAGCTGGGGTTGGTCGACCAGGACGCCGCGGAGGGGAGCCCGGCGGAGAGAGGTCCGGCGGAGGAGGGTCCGGCGGCCTGAGCCGACCGGACCGCCCCGCGCGGCGGGGCCCACTCCGTGGGGAGACGAAAACACGGAACATCCCCGGGACACGCCGGGGCAACGGTGTGCCCCACGAGGGGGCGCCCGCGCATTCTTGCATTCCGCCCGTACGACGGGACCTCCTGTGCCAGGCTGCTGGGGATCGGCCGGCCTAGACGCAAACAGTTTGCAGGGGGCGCGAGTTGTGGATCTGATCGACGAGCCCTGGCTGCGGGTGCACCGACTGCGGCCACCCGGTGGAGCCACCGCGGGGCTCGACCCCACCCCCGAGGTCAGCCTGCGCCAACTGCTCCTGGAAGCCCATGCGTTGCGTGACCTCGTGGTGGAACTGCCGACCCAGAAGCCGGCGATCCTGCGGCACGTGGTGCTGCCCGTCATCGCGGACGCCCTCGGCTTCCCCGCCGACGCCGCCGAGTGGACCGAGCACGTCCGCGCCGACGGCTTCTCCAAGGAGCGGGCCCGGAAGCTGAACGAGTACCTCGACGCCCACCGTCACCTCTTCGACCTCTTCCACCCGGTCGACCCCTTCGCACAGGTCGCCGGGTTGCGTACGGAACGCGCCGAGACCAAGTCGTCGGCCCTGCTCGTCACCACCGCCGCATCCGGGAACAATGTCCCGATTTTCGCCGCCCGCACCGAGGGCGATCGGCTGGAGCTGGCCCCGGCCGAGGCCGCCCGCTGGCTGCTGCACGCGCACTGCTGGGACACCGGTGCCATCAAGACGGGTGTGGTGGGCGACCCCCGGGCCAAGAACGGCAAGACCATGGGGAACCCGGCCGGCTCCCTGAGCCAGTTGGGGATCGTGGTGCCCCGGGGCGAGACGCTGTACGAGACCCTGATGCTGAACGTCCCCTACGGCCGCACCCGGCTGCGGGACGACTGTCCGCAGTGGCGGCGTCGGGGACCGCGGGACGCGCACCCCAGCGGCACGCCCGAGTGGGAGGACCGGGCCGCGCGGGGAGTGCTGGACGCGTGGACGTGGCAGAGCCGGCGCATCCGACTGGTGCCCGAGCGCACCGACGATGGGGTGCGGGTCGCCCGGGTCGTCGTCGCGGCCGGCGACCGGCTGACCCTCCTCGCGGAGCACGAGCCGCACACCGCGTGGCGCATCGAGAGCCCCGAGCGCCGCACCAAGCGCAAGGCGCGCGACGCCGAACCGCCGCCCGACCTTCGACCCGACACCCGACCCGAACCCCGACCCGAGCCGTCGCTCCAGCGGCCCGTCAGGCACACCCCCGGCCGCGCGGCCTGGCGCGGCTTCCACGCGCTGCTGGCCGTCGGCCGCGCCGGCGAGGAGACGCCCCTCACCCACGCCACGGACGGCTTCTCCACCAGCGAGCTGCTGCGGAACATCGGCGCCGCCCACGAGGAGTTGGGCGACCGCTTCCGGCTCCGCCTGGAGCTGACGGGCCTGGCGTACGGGCAGAAGCTCGGCACCGTCGAGGACGTCTGCCACGACGAGGTGCCGCTGCCGGTGGCCGCGCTCGATCCGCACGGGCTGGCCCACGGCGCCCTGTTGGGCGCGGTCGAGCAGGCCGAGAAGCTGGCGCAGGCCGTCAACCGGCTCGCGGCCGACCTACGGCGCTCGGTGGGCGCAGCCGCTCCGCCGCCCCGCGGCAGCTGGCAGGAGTCGGGCGAGGCCCTGCTGCACGCCCTGGACCCTTCGGTGCGCCGGCTGCTGGTGGACCTGCGCGATGCGGGGAGCAACGAGGCGCGGTACCACGAGCTGTTGGAGAAGTGGGAGGTGCGGGCGGGTGCGGACGCCTGGAGGGTGGCCGAGCAGTTGCTGGGCCACTGCGGGCCGGGCGCCTTCCACGGCCGGCGGGTGTCCCAGGGCGGGGTGAGCCGGCGGTACCGGCTCAGCCAGGCGGAGAGCGCGTTCCGCTACGCGGTCGAAGAGACCCTGTGGCGCCGCACGGACCTGCGCAAGGAGAAGCGGGCCGCCGCCGCAGCCACGGCCGGGCCGGCCCCGTCGAAGGAAGGTGATCGGTGACGACGTCCCAACCCACAACGCCAGCGACGCCCAAGACGGCCGCGAAGCGCGGCGCGCCCGTCGAACGCTTCTGGCACAAGCACGTGCGCGCCGACGGAACCTGGCGCCCCCAGCGGCCCGACGGCCCGCTCACCGGCCCGCCCGGTGAGGACCTCGCGGACCT
Source organism: Streptomyces sp. NPDC047315 (assembly GCF_040643215.1). Taxonomy (NCBI): domain Bacteria; kingdom Bacillati; phylum Actinomycetota; class Actinomycetes; order Kitasatosporales; family Streptomycetaceae; genus Streptomyces; species Streptomyces sp. NPDC047315. The sequence continues at coordinate 13,064 of NZ_JBEYTZ010000019.1, forward strand.
GCGCGCCGGCCTCGGCCGCCCCGCGGGCAGCGTCCCCGCCCTCTGGAAGCACTACACCAGCAAGGTCGACGGCGAGGTGACGCCCGAACTTGAGGCGGAACACGGCGCCCTGGCCCTGTACGGGCTGCACCAGCAGGGCCAGAACACGCCCATGCACCGCAGGGGCGTCGGCGTGGCCCGCGCCCTGCGGGAGCTGCGCGGGCCCGACGAGTCCACCCGGGCCGCGATGGACCGCCGGGTCGCCGCGACCGTGAACGCCACCTCCGTACCCGCGTTCCTGTACCGGCTGCGCGGCCTGGTGCCGCTGCTGCGGGACGGCGCCATCGCCTTCGACTACGACCTGCTGTGCGGCGACCTCATGGACTGGGCCCGGCCGGCGAGGCGCCCGCGGGTCCGGCGCTCCTGGGGCGCCGGCTACTACCCCTGGGAACCGGCGACCCCCGCCGACCCCGACCGGAACCCGTAAGCCCGGAAGCCGTAGGCCCGGAACTCGCAAGCCCGGACCTCGCAAGCCCGGTTCCGACCCTCGTGAGCCCGGTTCCGAGTGCAGCGCCGTTCGTGATCTGGAGACCTTTGTGGAACTGCCGAACCCCCGCCTCTTCGTGGACGTGCACGTCCTGCAGACCGTGCCGCCCGCCAACCTCAACCGCGACGACCAGGGGAATCCGAAGGAGGCGTACTTCGGCGGCGTGCGCCGCTCCCGCGTCTCGTCGCAGGCGTGGAAGCGTGCCACCCGGATGCACTTCACCGAGCGGATGGCCGCCGATGACCTGGCGACCCGGACCCGCCGGTTCAGCGGGGACCTCGCGGACCGGCTGCGCCAGCGCGCCGGCCTGCCCGAGGAGTCCGCGAACCGGCTGGCCGACGCGCTCGTCACCGCGCTCGGGATCACCCCGGGCAAGAAGCAGGGGGACACCGCGTACCTCTTCTTCTACGGGCACCGCCAGGTCGACGCCGTCGCCGCGCTGGTGGCGGAGCGCGCCGTCGAGCTCGTCGCGCTCTCGGACAAGGAACTGAGGAAGAGCGTCGAGGAGTTGGACGTGCAGAAGCACTTCCGCTCCGGCCATCCGCTGGACATCGCGCTGTTCGGACGGATGGTGGCCGACATCCCCGCGCTGCGGGTGGACGCCGCCACCCAGGTCGCCCACGCCCTGTCCACGCACGCCGTGGAGCTGGAATTCGACTACTTCACCGCCGTCGACGACCGGGTGGAGTCGGACAAGGAGACCGGCGCCGGCATGATCGGCACCATCGGCTTCAACTCCGCCACCCTCTACCGGTACGCGACCGTCGGCCTGCACCAGCTCCGGCACAACCTCCGCAACGACGAGACCGGCGCCGACCACGACGAGGCGGCGGTCCGGGGCGTGGCGGAGTTCGTGACGTCGTTCGCCCGCTCCGTGCCCTCCGGGTACAAGAACTCCTTCGCGCACCGCACGCTGCCGAGCCTGGTGGCCGTCGTCGTCCGCGGGGACCAACCGGTGAACCTGGTCTCGGCGTTCGAGGAGCCGATCGCCGCGTCGTCCGGGATCGCGGCCCGCTCGGCGCAGCAGCTGGCCCGGGAGCACACCACCTCCGTGGACACCTGGGGCGACGTGCCGTCCTGGGCCGGGGCGTGCCACTCCTTCGACCCGGAGTCCGAGGCCGGGGCGGAACTGGCCGGCGCGTTCGGCACCCCCGTGTCCTTCCCCGGGCTGCTGTCCGCGCTGCACGAGCACCTGACGGGGCGCGTGGCCGCGGACGGAGCCGTCGGGGCCGGACGATGACGCACCCGGAGCCCACGGAGCCGCCGGAGCCCGTACGGCCCACGCAGGAGGAGGCCGTACTGCTGCTGCGGCTGGCGGGCCCGCTGCAAGCCTGGGGCTCCCGCTCGGCCGTCAACCAGCGCGAGACCGGCGCCGAGCCCACCAAGTCCGGCATCGTCGGGCTGCTCGCCGCCGCCTGCGGCCACGCCCGCACGGACCCCCTCGACGAGCTGACGGCGCTGCGCCTGGGCGTCCGCGTCGACGCGTCCGGCACCCTCATGCGCGACTTCCACACCGTCAGCGACTACCGGGGCCGGGCGCTGCCCCAGGCCGGCGTGTCGGCGAAGGGCGTACAGCGCCCCACGTCGCCGGCGAAGCACACCCACGTCACCGCGCGCTACTACCTCCAGGACGCCGTCTTCGTGGCGGCGCTCGCCGGCCCCCGCGCCCTGCTGGAACGCCTGGACGCCGCCGTACGGGCCCCGGCGTACCCGCTGGCGCTGGGCCGCCGCTCCTGCCCGCCCACCCAGCCGGTGAGCCTCGGGGTGCACGGGGGGAGCGTGGAGGACGCGTTGCGGGAGCACCCCTGGCAGGCGTCCCCACGGGCGCGGGAGCGCCACCTCGACCGGGTGGGCCGGGAGCAGGGGGCGGCGGGTCCGTACCGCCCGGCGCGCGTCGCGCGCCCCGTCACCGTCGAGGACCCGTACGGCACGGACGTCGTCCAGGACGTCCCCGTCTCCTTCGACCCGCTCGCCCGCTCCTTCACGGAGCGGTGGATCACCCGCGACTGGTACGCCGTTCCCACCGGCTTCCCGCCGTCCGACACCGGGCCCGACGCCCCGCCCGACACCTCGCCCGACGCCCCGCCCGACAGCCCGCCCGGGGGCCCGTCCGACGCCCCGCCCGGACACGACCCCTTCACCCTGCTCAGGTGATCGCCATGACTTTCCTCTCCCGCATCCGCATCAACCCCCTGCGCGCCGAGAGCCGGCGCCTGCTGACCAACCCCCGGGCCATGCACGGCGCCGTCATGGGCGGCGTGCCCGACGTCGTCGACGGCGACCGGGTGCTGTGGCGGCTGGACGCCGACGACTCCCACCGCCCCTACGTGTACGTCCTCACCCCCGGCAAGCCCGACTGGACCCACGTCGTGGAACGGGCCGGCTGGCCCGACGCCGACGGGGACCACGCGCTCGTACGGGACTACGCGCCGCTGCTCGCCCAGGTCAGCGCCGGCCGGGAGTTCGCCTTCCGGCTGACGGCCAACCCGGTGCAGACCACCCGTACCCCGCTCGCCCCCTCGCCCGCGCAGAAGCGTCGGCGTGAGGCCGCGGCGCCCGGGGAGCGCATCCGCGGCTTCCGGCACGCCCACCGCACCGCGGCCACGCAGTTGGAGTGGTTCTTGACCCGTACAGGGAAGTGGGGGTTCGAGGTGCCCGCCGCCCGCACGGAGCCGGCGGCGCCCGGCGTCGCCGTCGACGCCGCCGTCAACCAGGGCCAGGGCCGTCGCCCGGACCCGAACCCGGCCCGGGAGGTGCGGATCACCGGCCGCAGTCGGCACTCCTTCGCCAAGGGCGGCCGGGGCCCGCACGTCGTCTTCCACAGCGCCACCTTCGAGGGGCGGCTGAAGGTCGTCGACCCGACCGCGTTCGCCACCCGGCTGTTGCGCGGGATCGGCCCGTCGAAGGCGTACGGCTGCGGCCTGTTGACCCTGGCCCCCCTCCCGGCGCCCGGTTCCGCCCCGGCCCCGGCCCCGTCCGACCCGCCCGTCACGCCAGGATCTTCGCCTTCGCCTGCTGGTACTCCTCCTCGCTGATCGCGCCCTTCTCCTTCAGGTCGTGCAGCCGGGCGAGTTGGTCCACGTCCGCGCCGCCCGTGGCGCCGCCGCCCTCGCTCGCCGTCTGGCGGATGTACGACTTGAACGCGGCCTCGCGCTCCTGCGCCGCGGCGACCTCCCGTTTGCCCATCGAGCGGCCCCGGAAGATCACGTACAGCAGCACGCCGAGGAAGGGCAGCACGATCACCAGGATCATCCAGCCGGCCTTGGCCCAGCCGTTCAGCTCGTGGTCGCGGAAGAGGTCCGTGATGACCTTGAAGAGCAGGAACAGCCACATGATCCAGAGGAAGAACCAGAGCATGGTCCAGAACAGGTTGAGGAGGGGGTACTCGTCCACGGTGGTGCTCCGTTCTTCGTGTGCCTCACGTGGTTCGCGTGCGGCGGGAGGGGGCGAAGGGGCGCGGCGGGCCGTGCGGTCGACGGAGGGGCGAGGTCAGTACCGAACGGCCGTGCCCACCTCCGTCTTCACCTCGCCGGTGAGCTTGCGGTTGCTCTGGGCGGTGGCGTCCTTCGACTGGCCCGCGGAGACGTCGGAGACGGTCACGACGGCCGCGTCGAGGAGGTTGCCGCTCGCGTCGCGGTAGTTGACCTGGACCGCGAAGGACTTCGTGGAGTCCGCGGTGTTGCGCGCGGTGACCTTGACCGTGGCGTAGCCGTCCTTGGTGGCCTGGTCGGTGAGGGAGACCTCGTCGGCCGCGTTCACGCCGCCCTTGATGTCGTCCAGCTTCTTCTGCGCGGACGCCGTGGCCGACGCGATCGCGCCGGTCGCCTGCGCGCCGACGGACGCCACCGCGGACGACGCGGCGGAGATGGCCTTGGACGCGGCGCTGGAGGCCGACTCCGACGGGCTGCTCGAACAGGCCGCCGCGCCGGCGGCCAGGGCGGTGGCCGTGAGGGCGGCGATTGCCGCGCTGACGGCGGGGCGCTTCCAGGGGGTGGTCATGTCCTACGCCTCCTTCCCCCGGGGCGGGGCGGACCTGCCGGTCCACAGGCCCAGTGAAGGAGGGCGCGCCGGCCGCCGCACGTGGAGGTCTGCCATCCGGGTGACGACCCGTGCCGCGCTCACTCCTGCCCCTCGGGGTGCAGCCGGGGCAGGATCCGGTCCAGCCACCGCGGGGTCCACCACGCCCGCGCGCCCAGCAGCGTCATCACCGCGGGCACCAGCAGCAGCCGCACCACCGTCGCGTCGATCAGCACGCTCACCGCGAGCCCGATGCCCAGCATCTTCACCACGATCTGGTCGCTGATGACGAACGCGGCGAACACGCTCACCATGATCAGCGCCGCGCAGGTGATGACCCGGGCCGTGATCTCCAGGGCGTGCGCAACGCTCCCGTGCGCGTCGCCCGTCCGCAGCCACGCCTCGTGGATCCGGGACAGCAGGAAGATCTCGTAGTCCATGCTGAGGCCGAAGACGATCGCGAACATCATCATCGGCACGTAGCTCTCCACCGGCACCTTCCCCGACACCCCGAGCGCCGGCCCGCCCCACCCCCACTGGAAGACGGCGACCACCACCCCGTACGAAGCGGCGATCGACAGCACGTTCAGCACCGCCGCCTTCACCGCGACCAGCAGCCCGCGGAAGACGGCGAGGATGACGAGGAACGCGAGCCCGACGACGGCCGCGATGATGAACGGCAGCCGTTCGGCGACGATGTCGAGGAAGTCGACCTGGGCCGCGGTCGTCCCCGTGACGTAGGTGTGCGCGCCGGTGCCCGCGACCGCGTCCGGCAGGGTCGTGTCGGAGAGCTGGTTGACCAGCGCCGTCGTCGTCGCGTCCTGCGGCGACGCGACGGAGTACGCGGTGCCGACGAGCACGTCCCCGTCGGCCGTCGGCTGGAACGGGCTGACCGCCGCCAGGTCCGGTACGTGCGACAGCGCCCGCTGCACCGCGGCCTCCAGCGCCGGCCGCTCGGTCGGCGGCACCGCGCCCTGCTCCACGACCAGCGTCAGCGGGCCGTTCGACCCGGGCCCGAAGGCCGCCGACATCAGGTCGAAGGCGCGCCGGTCCGTGAACGACGTGGGGTCGGCGCCGTCGCCGATGTGCCCGAGCTGGATGAAGAACAGCGGGTACGCGAGGACGAGCAGCACCACGACCCCGCCCGTCAGGTACCACCAGGGCCGCCGCTCCACCCGTCGCGCGTACCGGTGCCAGCCGCCGTGCGCCGCCTCCTCGGTCGGCGCACCGCCCGGCTGCACGTCCGCCTCGGCGATCGGCTTTCGCACCCGCAGTGCGTCGATGCGCCGCCCGATCAGCCCGAGGAGCGCCGGTACGAGCGTCAGCGCGCCCAGCACCGCGGTGATCACGGTGACGGCCGCGGCGAGCCCCAGCTTGCCGATGAAGCCGATGCCGGACACCCACAGCCCGCACAGCGCGATGATGACGGTGCAGCCGGACAGCAGCACGGCGTGCCCGCTGGTCGCGGTCGCCTTCCCGGCCGCGGTGACCGCCGGGTTCCCGTTCATCAGGTTCTGCCGGTGCCGGGTGACGAGGAAGAGCGCGTAGTCGATCCCGACCCCGAGCCCGATCATGGTCGCCAGCGTCGGCGACACGGTGGCGAAGGTGAGGGCGGCGGCCAGCAGCCCCAGCAGCGCGATCCCGCACACCACGCAGATCAGGGCGGTGACCAGGGGCAGTACGGCCGCGATCACACTGCCGAAGCCGATCAGCAGCACGATCACCGCGACCGCGAACCCGATAGCCTCGCTGAGCCGGTCGTTCGGCTCGGGCCTGGCCAGCTCCCCGAGGGACCCGCCGTACTCCACCTGCACGCCGGCCGCCCGCAGCGGCTCGACGGCCGCGTCCACGCCGTGCAGGTAGTCCGCGCCGAGCTGGTACGGCTGGACGTCGAACTGGACGGTGACGTACGCGGTCTTCCCGTCCGGCGCCAACGGCCCCACGTTCGACGACGGCACGGCGAGCGGGTCCTGCACCGCGATGACGTCGGGCAGCCGCTTGAGGTTGCCGACGACCTCGCCGACCTGGCTGCTGAGCCGCGTCAGCGGCCGGTCGTCGTGCAGCACCACCTGACTGCTGTACGCGCCGGCCGCCGGATCGTGCTCCCTGAGCACGTCGACGCCCTGCTGGGACTGGGTGCCGGGCAGCGTGAAGTCATCGGAGTACTGGCCTCCGTACGCCTGATGGAGCACCTGTAGCCCGGCCAGCACCACCAGCCACGCCACCACGACGAACACCGCCCGCCGCGCGCACCACTCTCCGATCCTTCGCAGCACACTTCGCATTCAAGGCGCGCGGGGCGCGGGGGGCACGCGGTGTGCGGGGAACGGGTGACGGGCGACGGGTGACGGGCGCCGTCTGCGGGAGACCTCACCCGAACGGTCGCTTCTCGCCGTAGTGGCCCCGGGCGCGGCCGGCCTAGCTTGGCCTGGTCCACGGGACCACGGGGGTGGCCATGCCGGTTCAACTGCCGGAGGACGTACGGGACTTCCTCGAATACATCGGCTACGACTGGCCGGACATCAACGAGGACGAACTCAGGGGCTCCGCAGCGGAGTACCGGGCGTTCGCCGGCCAGGTGCGGACCACGATCGAGCGGTCGAGCAAGGCGGCGTCGCCCGTGACCGAGGGCAAGAGCCAGGGCCAGGCGGTGGACGCCTTCAGGAAGCGCTGGGGCAAGGTGTCCGGGCACGACATGAAGAACTTCGCCTCCGGTCTGGACGTGCTGGCGAACGTGATGGACGCCGGGGCGCTCTGCGTCGAGGGCTGCAAGTACGTGATCATCGGCGACGTCGCCGCGTCGGCCGTCACCATCACCGCGGGCGTGGTCGGCGCGTTCTTCACCTTCGGCGCGAGCACGGTCCTCAGCGCCGCGGCGGTCGCCTTGCTGCGGGTCGCGGTGAAGGAGGCGCTGGACTACCTGGTGCAACAGCTCGTCGATCTCGCGCTGCAGGAGATCGAGGGCCAACTGATCACGACGCTCACGGGCCTGTTCGACGACGCGGTCTCCTCCGGCGGCGTGGACGCCCAGGGCAACGCCCTCCCGGTGGGCTCACAGGCGGCCGGCCAGGTGCTGCTGACCGACTTCACGGAGTTCGAGGACGCGATCGTCGAACTCCGCAAGGAGTACGGCCGCTTCCAGGAACAGAAGGACGGCTTCGCCGGCAAGCGGGTGCAGCGCAGCCTGGTGGCGAAGAAGGACGACCGGTTCGCCAAGTTCGGCCAGGCCATAGAGAAGGCGGAGGAGAAGGTCGCCGAGGTCGCCGGCAAGATGGCGAAGGAGCTGGAGAAGAACGGCTACGGGCTGGAGAAGTCGAAGGAGCAGAACAAGGGAGACGACAAGAAGACCAAGGACGACATAGAGGACGTCGACCACCGCGATCTCAGTCCCGAGGACGACATACCGATGTACCTCCTGTCGAAGGACGGAACGGTGCAGGAGTTGACGCCCCAAGGCACGATAAAGCCCTTGGACAAGGGGGACGACTCAGGGATCCACGCCCTGCTCAACAACGGGAAGGCTTGGCGGCCCAAGACTGATAATGAAAGGAAGTCGGTGAAGATCAAGGAAACGTACCCTGGCAAGGTCGTTTCCGCGAAGATCGACCCGTTCGTAGACCGGCTGGGGCAGGCGACGCAGCTCGCTCGGAAGGCGAAGGGCGACCACAAGTGGAACAAGAATTATGCTTCCGGATTCTATGTCGATCCGAAGACGAAGAAGCCACTGATCCTCGTTGGGAACAGCGAGCAGGGTCTGCACTCTGAACGTTCCATTGGATATCCGCTGATCAATAAGGGGAAAGAGGCCGGACTCAAGTCCGTCTTCACTGAAAGGGCTCCCTGTCAGAGGTCGTCCACCTGTGAGAAATGGCTTGAGAAGTACTTTGTCAAGAAGAACTCTAACCTGAGGGTCACGCACGCCGCCGACTACGTCTCCGGCGACCCCGACGGCAACAAGAAGCGGATGGAGAAGTACATCGAAGCCCTGAAGAAGAACCACGGGGTCAAGTAGCGTGGAGGAAGAGCCCGGAAGGTCCAGTGATGCAGTGATGAGCCCCCTCCCTCCCGTCACCACGGATGACATCGTCGGCGCCTTCGGCCTGGCCGGCGTCGTCTTCCTGCCCCGAGTCCTGCGGATTCCCAGAAGGGCGGCGGAGACCACCGCGAGCCGGCCGGACTTCTCGGAGCGCACCTCGGCCTTCCTCAGTGGCGTCGGGCTGCCGAGCGACTACGTCTTCATCGCCCGTGCGGGGGAGGGGCCGAGCGGGGACGACCCGGGGGAGGACAAGGTGCACCTCGGGCCGTGGACCGACGACGACTTCGACTTCGACCTTCCCGAGGCGTGCCGGAGCTGGCCGGTCCTCGGGCAGTTCCGCACGGCGTTCGCCGCGGTGAACCCGGCCGACGACCGCGTCTACGAGGTCTGGTTCGACGGTGACGGCACGCCGGTGCCCATCCACCGCGACGTGGAGTCGCTGGCCCGATCCCTGATCGAGCTGCAGAAGTTCTGCGAGCAGCGCGAGGAGGACGAGGATCTCGCTCCGGAAGAGCTGCGCCGTCGGATCGGCGTCTTTGACGACCTGCCGTTTGGCGCGGCGGAGACCGAGTGGACGCGGATGCTGGAGGAGATCGAGGACGGCATCTTCTGAGCCGTCGCCCCTGCCTTCAGACCGTCAAGGCACCACAGGTCCACCCGCGTCGGACCCCGCCGCAGGGGTCAGCAGGTCCGCCAGGCCCTGGCGGGTGGTGGCGACGACCACGCGGTCCTCGGCGTGGAGCAGGTGGCCCGGGTGGAGGTCCCACAGCAGGGACGGCTCCCGGTCGCCGTGGTCGGCGTGGGCCAGGTCGAGCGAGCGGGAGTCGGGGCGGGCGGTGTCCAGGGCGATGACCCGCCACGCGCCGGGGCGGAACGCTTCGGCGACGGTGCGGCCCTCGAAGTGCGGATGGCCGGCGACGGGCACCACGGCGAAGACCAGGATCCGCCGCTCCACGAATATCGCGCCCAGGATCTGGCGCCCCATCATCGCGCTGGCGAAGGCCGGCGCCGCCAGGTGGGCGACGCTGCGGCTGCGGGTGACGGCGGTGGGGTGGGCGGAGCGCAGGGTCCGGTAGACGGCGGTGGCGAAGTCGTCGTCGTCCAGCCGCAGCACCACCCGCAGGTCGTTCCCGAGGGTCCGGGCGGCGAGGGCGGCCTCCAGGTTGGTGGTGTCGGAGCTGGTGAGCGCGAGCAGGGCGTCGGCCCGGTGCGCCTTCGCGGACTCCAGGACGCCGTCCTCGGTGACGTCGCCGAGGACCACGGGCACGCCCAGGTCGCGGGCGAGCGCGATGCCCCGCGCGTCGGCGTCCTGTTCGACGCAGACGACGGGGATGTCCAGCTCGCGCAGCCGGGACAGCACCCGGGCGCCGACCTTGCCGAGGCCGAGCAGCACGATGTGGTCGGACAGCCCGCGCGGCGGGCGGCGCAGTGCGCCCGCGGTGCGGAAGGTGCCCAGCGCCTCCAGCACCCCCGCCACCAGCAGCGGCAGCAGGGCCAGCCCGGCGAGTCCGGAAAGGAGTTGCAGCACCTGCCGGGCGGTCGGCTCGTCGAGCGCGGGTTCGTTGATGGAGAACAGGTCGAGGAGGGTGAGGTACGCGGCGCTGACGGGGGCCGCGTCGGTGAGCCAGGTGGTGGTCGCGGTCAGCGCGAGGACGGCGACGAGGATGCCGGCCAGCGCCCACCGCAGCTGGGAGGAGAGCAACTGCCCGAGCGGCACGCCGCGCCGGGCGAGCCGCCGAGGGGCGAGCCGCCGCGGGGCGAGCGCCGCGCCCTCGTGCCGTACGGCCTCCAGCACGACGGTGCCGCGCCCGGCGCCCTCGCGTACGGTCCGGTCGTCGGGCAGCAGTTGCGGCCCCTGCGCGCCGCTGCCGTCCGAGCCCTCGGAGCCGGCGGGGTCGGCGGCGGTGGAGGAGAGCAGCGCGAGCGTGCACAGGCCCTCGTCGGGGACCTCGCCGCGACGGGGTACGGGTCGTTCGGCGGCGCGCAGCAGCAGCCCGTCGGCCTGGACGACCTTGTTGGTGTCGGCGACGGCGGTGGCCACGAGCGCGGGCGCGGCGGTGTCCGCGTCGGACAGCACGGTCGTGGACGCGTCCAGCCCGGCCCGGTCCATCCCGGGCACGGCCACCAGCGCGGCCTGGTCGAGCAGTTCTTCCAGGTGCTGCCCCAGCTTGCGGTTGTACATCCGCACCACGAGCCGCAGCCCCGGGCTGAGCCGCCGCGCGGCGAGCGCCGCGCGCAGATTGGTCTCGTCGTCCTCGTACACGAGCGCGAGCGCGGTGGCCCGGGCGGCTTCCGCGCGCAGCAGCGCGTCCTGCGTGGGCGCCCCGGCGGTGACGACGCGCACGGCCGGGCTGCCGGGACCGCCCGGCTCCTCGGGCACGAGCAGCACGACCCGCTGCCGGTACACGTCCCGCAGCTCGACGGCGACCCGGTGCGCGAGCGCGTCGTCCCCGCAGACCACCATGTGCCCGCCGTCGTGCCTGCCGTCGCCCGACTCCGCGTCCTGCTGGTGCGGCAGCGTGACCATGTTTCCCCCGGGAGACCCTCGTGACGTCGCGGTGTACGCGTCGATGATGCAACCGGCAAGGGAGGAAAGGGGAGTTCGACCCTTGGAGTGAAGCCCGACCCCTGGTCGCAAGATCAACAGAATGGGCTGTTTTCGCCTTGGCCGGTTGACGTTCGAGCCCTAGGCTGACTCGTTCCCGAGGAGCCGAGGGGGACGGCGATGGGTGTTCAACTGCCGGGTGAGGTCAAGGAGATCCTGGAGTTCATCGGTTACGACTGGCCGGACATCGACGAGGGCGACCTGCGTGACTCGGCCAAGGAGTACCGGGAGTTCGCGGGCGAGTTGCGCACGACGATCCAGCGGGCGAACAAGGCGTGCGCCAACGTCACCGAGGGCAAGAGCCAGGGCCATGCGGTCGACGCGTTCAAGACGCGCTGGGGCAAGGTTTCCGGCCAGGACATGAAGAACCTGGCGGACGCGGTGGACGTGCTGGCGGGCGCGTTGGACACCGGCGCCGGCTATGTGGAGGTGTGCAAGTACGCGATCATCGCGGACGTCACGGCGTCGGCGGCGGTGATCACGGCGGGCCTGGTCGGCGCGTTCTTCACCTTCGGTGCCACGGCCGCCGCGAGCGCCGCAGCGGCGGCTGCGCTGAAGATCCTGGTGCGGGAGGCCCTGGACCTGCTGGTGCAGCAGCTGATCGAGCTCGCGACGCAGGAGATCGAGGCGAAGATGCTGGCCAAGTTGGAGGGGCTCTTCGACGACGCGGTCTCCTCCGACACGTCGGGCCTGCCGCAGGGTTCGGACGCGGTCGGTCAGGTGCTGTGGACCGAGTTCGCGGAGTTCGAGGACGCGATGACGGCCCTGCGCAAGGAACACGGCCGGCTCCAGGAGGAGAAGGGCTCCTTCGACGGGAAGCGCGGCAAGCGCAGCCTGGTGGCGAAGAAGGACGACCGGTTCGCGAAGTTCGGCCAGGCCATCGACAAGGCCGAGGACAAGGTCGACGAGACGACCGTGAAGATGTCCAAGGAGATCGAGAAGAACGTCGAGGGCCTGGACAAGACGAAGAAGCAGAACGACGAGGACGACAAGAAGGCCAAGGGCGAAATAGACAAGTGCGAGCCCGGCGACAAGAAGGACGGTGACGAGGGCGACACCCCTGTCTACATCCTCAACTACGACGGGACGGTCGACAAGCTCTTGCCAAGCGGCAAGATCGACCCCGCCGGGTTGAACGCCGAGGACAAGATCAACTTGTCGGGCGTCATGGAGAACGGCAGGGTCTGGCGCCCTGAGAACCGTCCCGATCGCGATGAATGGCAGACGCCCAGGGGGCACACGGGTACGGTCACGTCCACACAGGTCCCGACCGGCGGCAACGAGCTCGCCCTCGCCACGCAGAACGCACGAAAGGCTCACGGCGACTACGGGGGAAGTAATTACGCGGCGGGCCTTTATGTGAACCCGGAAAACAACAGGGCGTCCATACTTGTCGGCCGTAGCGAGGGAAGTTACCACTCCGAGAAGATCATCGGTCATCCGCTACTGAAGGCGAAGACGCAGGATGGCTTGAAGGAGCTGTTCACCGAGCGCGAGCCGTGTCAGAAGTCACCCAGGTGCAACAGATGGTTGGATGCCCATTTCTCTCATACGAGAGTGACTCACGCGGTGCCCTACGATCAGAGTGACAGAAAGACGCAGAACGATGCTCATGAGAAGTATGTAGAGAATCTCAAGAAGAGCCACGGAAAGTAAAGGTAGAAAGCGCGCATGTCAGCGAGTCAGGACCTGGACCAGCTCGTACGCCTGTATGGCATCGCAGGGGTTGTGTTCTTCCCTCAATACGAGGGGAGTTCCTGGAGCGGTGCGGAGTATCTGGCGTCCGTAGGGCTACCGCACGACCACTTCTTCTACTCGAAGGTCGACGCCGGCCGGCCCGATGCCGACCCCATCGGTATCGGCCCTCGATTCGACTTGCGGGGCTGGGAGTGCCCGCCGGAGAACCGCGACTGGCTCTTGCTGGGGAACACGCCTACCGCCATCGTCGCGATCGACCCGACATCTGGTCGGGTGTACGCCCTCCCCGAGGGGGAGGAGTCGTTCGAGCCCATGCATCGCGACGTCCGGTCCCTCGTCCAATGCCTGATGGCCTTCCGGGAACTGGACGACGAGTACAAGGCGACGAAGAAGGCGGGAACTCTCGACGCGGAAGCGCTCGTGGCCGAGTTCCGGGCGAGGGTCGAGAGGATCGACGACACCCCCTTCGTCGACGAGGACTCCTTCTGGAACCTGCTCCTCGACGACGTGGCGGCAGAGATGTGGTGACCCGCAGCTCGGTGAGCCCTCAGAACACCAGCGTCTGTATCCCCCGGTCCAGCCCCACCACCAGCCGGCCGCCCGCCCAGGCCAGGCAGTGGCCGGAGTGGTGGAGTGGGATCTCCATGACCTGGGTGAGGGTGTCGAGGTCCCACAGGCGGACCGTGCGGTCGCGGCCGGTGGAGGCGAGGAGGGAGCGGCCCGACACGGTGACGGGGGTGATCGCCGACACCGTGCGCAGGTGGCCGTGGAGCGTTCCCGCGTAGGACCGGTCCGCGACGTTCCACAGCCGGACGGTCTTGTCGTCGGCCGTCGCCGCCAACAGCGTGCGGTCGCCGAGTGCGACGGTGACCAAGGCGTCCAGACTGCCGGACTCCTCGGCCGCGAAGGAGGGTTGGGGCGCCCCGGTCAGCGGGTCCCACACGTAGATGTGCTTCCCGTAGTCGGGGCTCGCGGCGAGCAGCGGCCGATCGGCGCCGGGCAGGACGCACAGGCCCCTGAAGCCGCTCGACCTGTTGCGCGGGCCTTCGAGCTTGCGCAGCCGGGTGCCCGTCAGCGGGTCGTACAGATGGACGCAGTCACTGCTTGCGACGGCGAGCAGGCTGACGTCCCCGACAGCCAGGGCGCACAGCGCGCGCACGTCGATGACGGCGCTGCGCTGGCCGGTGCTGACCAACCGGCCCGTCTTCGCGTCCCGGACCTCCCAGCGGCCCAAGCCGCCCGCGGCGGCGAGCAGCGGTCGGCCGGCCGCGGTGATCGAGCACAGGGCCCGTACCTGCCCGAACTGCGCGGGGAGTGTCCAGAGCGTCCGACCGTCCGTGGCGTCCCGCATCTGGATCCACTGTCCGTCGCCCGGAGCGCCGGCGACGAGTTCGGCGTCGTCGCAGGGGACCGCGCACAGCGCGTGCACGGCCGCCGCGTCCTCGGCCGGTTCGATGGTCGGGTCCCACAGCCGTACGGTGTCCAGCAGGTCGAGGCTGGCCAGCAGGGTGCGGCCGTGCGTCTCGACGGGGTGCAGGCTGAGCAGGTGCACATCGGACGGCAGGGGGACGGTGGCCGTCAGCTCGCCGGTGTCCGCGGCCCGCAGCCCGACCGCTGGGGCGTGGGCGTCCGCGGTCGCGAGGACGGGCCGGCCCGCGAGTTCCAGGGAGCACAGGAGCTGGGAGGCGTGCGCGAAGCCGTCGACCGCCCACACGGTGCCACCGGACGCCGCAGCCGGGGACCGGAACGGGTTCCACATCAGCAGGGAGTACGGACCACCGCAGGCGACGAACGTGTCACGGCCCACGGCCACCCGGCACAGCGACGTGACGCGTTCCGCCGTCGTCAGGAAGTGCACCGCCCTCCCCGTGCCGGGGTCCCACAGGATCACCATCCCGCCGTCGTCGGCCGAAGCGAGCAGCGTCGGCCCGCCGTCGGCCCGGGGCACCGCGCACAGCGCCGCGATCCTCCGCGCGTGCCCCCGCAGCACCCGCACCAGGCGGCGGGCGGCCGGGTCCCACAGCGCCACCGTCGTGTCGTCGCTGATGCCGGCCAGCAGCGTGCGGCCGTCGGCGTCGACCGTGCACGGCGCACGCAGCGCGCCGACGTCGCCGGGCAGCTCCTGCACCGGCAGTTCGCCGAACGGGTCGGCCAGCAGCACGCCGTACTCGTGGGCGAGCGCCAGCATCGGATGCCCGTCCACGAACACCGGGCAGAGGTCCAGGAACCAGCCGCCGCGGAACTTCGCCGTGCTGACCAGCCGGGCGCTCATGGCCTCCCAGACCCACAGCCCGCCGCCGCTGCTCATGCCGACGACGTACGTGTCGCCGTCGACGGTGAGCGTACGGATCGCCGCCAGGTAGTCCGTGTGCCCTTCCAACACGGCCACTTCCGCGCTCGGCGCCACCTCCGCCCAGTCCGCCCGGTACGGGCCGGGGACGTCGATGCGCCGGTAGGTGTCGCCCAGGCGGTGCTGGGACTCCACCACGCTCAGCAGCGCCGCGCGCCGCGCCGGCGTCGCGTCCATCGCCTGGAGCGTGAGCCGCAGCAACTCCGCCCGCTCCCGTCCCTTCGGCGTCCGCGCGTCGACGCCCGCCGCGATCAGCCGGCGCAGGTCCGCGTGGAGCGGGAACGCGTCGTCGGCGAGCACTGCGTCCACCGCGTCGCCGCGCACCGCGTGGCCCGGCAGGGAGCGCAGCAGGTACGCGGGCGCCCTGGCCCAGCCGCGCTCGCGGCCGTACGCGAGGAAGGCGCGGACGAGGGCGCGTTCGTCGTCGGCGGCGGCCGACGCGGCGGAGTCGTGCCGGGCCTGGCGCAGCGCGTCGTTCAGGGCCTGGTGGAAGAGCCGGAACACCCGCAGGTCCCGGCCGTGCCCGTCCGTCGTGCCCGTCTCCACGAGGAAGTTCGCCGCCGACGACCGCACGAAGGTGCGCAGCCGCTCCTCGGACACCTCGCCGGCGCCCAGTGCGGCGACCGCGGTGCGCCACAGCGACAGCGGAAGGCCGGGCGCCTCCGCGTATGCCAGCGCGGTGAGGACCGCGGCGGCGGGGACGCCGTCGACGGGCGGGACCTGCGCCAGGTACTCGTGCAGCGCGGCGACCACGGTCGGCGTGAAGTCGATCGACGGGGCCGACACCGCCACCTCGTCGTGCATGCCGTGGCTGCGGGCGATCAGCCCGGCGACGAGGAAGTTGCCGTCGGCGATCGCGGCGATCCGGGCCGCCAACGGCCGGGCCGCCGCGTCGTCCGCGTACGGGTTGTCGGGGCGTTCGTCGCCGAGGAGTTGCAGCGTCGCCCGGGCGTACGCGGCGAGGTCCGCCTCCGCGAAGTACGCCGGGGAGTCCAGGTCGACGGTGCGCGCGGCCCGGCCGAACGCGGCGAGCAGGTCGCCCGCGCCGTCCCGCCGCCGGCTGCCGATCATCACCCGGACCTGGAGGTCCGCACAGGTCTCGGCCAGCGGCAGGGCGATCCGGGTGGCGATCTGCCGCGCCTGGGTGGGGTTGGTGGCCTCGTCGAGGGCGTCGACGACGACGGTGAAGGGCCGCGGCGGGGACGTGGCGCGCTCCGCCCGGTCGGCCAGCGCGAGGCGGAGCGCGGGCGCGAGGTCCGCCACCGTGTCCGGGAGCTCCGCGGACGCCGCCCGGGCGATCTCGTGGGCGACTTCGAGTGCCGTCTTGCCCTTGGCGTGCACCGCGCAGGACACCGCGCCGACGGGTGCGCGCACCGCGTCGTCGTCCGTGGGCAGCGTCGCGGCGATCTCGGGGTCCGCCGAGGTGACGACCCGCCCCAGAACGCTCGACTTGCCGACGCCGGGGGAGCCGGTGACCACCAGGACGTGGCGCTGCGCGGCGGGTGTCGTCAGCCACGCCACGATCTCCGACAGCGCGGCCGTACGGCCCCGGAAGCGGAATCCGCGTTCGGCGTCGCTGCTCACGCCCCGGGCGCGCGGCTTCCAGTGCCGCTCGCCCTCAGGGTCGTGCGCCAGGGCCCAGCCCCACGCGGCGAGCGCGCCCTCGCCCGCGGCCTCCGCCGACCACTCGGTGAGCAGCCCCAGTTCCTCGCCGGGCAGGAAGCGGTCGGCGTGGTGGAGGGTGAGGGCGCGGGCGTCGCCGTTGGCGCGGTTGGCCTGGCCGACGATGCCGACGACCGCTCGGTACGTGTCGGACCACAGCGCGGCGCCGCTGTAGCCGGACTTGACCGGGTAGCGGGACCGGGTGTCCAGGCGGACCCAGCCGTAGCCGAGCGCCTCGCCCACCGTGCCGTCGGCGGAGTTGCCGAAGACGTCCCCGTCGGGGAAGCCGAAGGACCACCACGCCTCGCCGACGAGCGCGCCGGGCTGCGGGCGGCGCAGCCGCGCGGGCCGCTCGCCGACGCGTTCGGCGAGGGTGAGCACCGCGACGTCCTGGACGTCCCGTTTGGGCGGGCGTTCGACGACGGCCACCCGCTCGACCCGGATGCGATGGTCCATGAGGCGGTCGGACTTCGGGAACGCGACCCACAGCGGGGCGCCCCGGTCCCACGCGGGACAGACGACGTGGGCGCAGGTCACCACCCGGCGGTCGTCGATGAGGAACCCGGAGCCGAAGGGGGCGTCGTCGTCCTCGGTGCCGTGGACGGCGGCCACCCAGGCGTCGGCGCCGGGGCGGGGGCCGCTGACGCTCGCCGCGCTCACGAGCCGTCGGCGCCTGGTCCCCCGTCGGCGCCCGTGCTTCCACCGGTGACCGTGGTCCCGTCGGCGGGAGCGTCCGCCGCTGTCGGGCGCGTCGGCCGCCACACCAGGCTGACTTCGAAGTTCCCCTCGGAAGCCGCCTTCGCCACCAGCCAGTTCGCGGTGCCGCTGACCTTGATCCCGAACGTCACCGTGACCTCTTCGGGACGCAGCTCGCTCGCGCCGTCCAGGACCGTGCGGGCGGCCTGCACCGCCGGTCGGACCGCGTCCCGGACCCGGCTGACGACGTCGTCGGAGCTGACGCGGTGGAAGTGGTCCGTCGGCTCGATCTCGAAGCGCACCACCGTCTCGTCGTCAAGTGCGTACGAAACCACTTCAGTTGCCATGCGGCTCCCCCTCGTGTCCCTCCGGCCGGTGGGCCGTTAGAGCGCACAGCATAGGCACTGCCCGCGCGAGAGGGCGTGGGGTCGGCGGGGTCCGCCGCGCGGGCGGTTTCGTTGCACCAGGCGGCGTACCGCGACGGGGCTCCCGGCGCCGACGCGACGCGCGCCAACGACCCGTCCGCACGCCCCCGTTGTGCGCCCCGGCACACACCCGCCGTACGCGCCGTGGCGTACGTCCGTGCGCCGGTGGCGTCCGTGACGGCTGCTCTCGTCGGCCGTTGTCAGCGTGTACGCGGACGCGCCCGACTGCGCCCGAACACCGCCATGCCATGTTTGGAGATGCCGTTGCACGGTCACGTCCCGCCCGCGTCCCACCACCCCCACCCGTCCCAACCCCACCCGTCCCGCCCCATGAAGCCCGATCTGAAGGGCTACGCCGCCTCGTCCCTCGGCTACGCCCTCTTCGCCACCCGCTGGCTCCAGGCCCCGCTGTACTTCGGGCTGGTCGCGGCCCAGGGCGTGTACGTCTACAAGTTCTTCAACGAGCTGTGGCACCTGATCCAGCACGTGGTCACCGGTCAGGCCGACGAGACCATGGTGATGCTCGCGGTGCTCAAGCTGGTCGACGTCGTCATGATCGCGAACCTGCTGATCATGACGATCGTGGGGGGCTACGAGACCTTCGTCTCCCGCATCGGCCTCCAGGGGCACCGGGATCAGCCCGAGTGGCTGTCGCACGTCAACTCGAACGTGCTGAAGGTGAAGCTGGCGACGGCGATCGTGGGCATCTCGTCCGTGCACCTGCTCCAGATGTTCGTGGACGTCGCGCACACCTCGCACCACGCGCTGCTGTGGGGGACGGTCATCCACATGGCGTTCATCCTGTCGGCGGCGATCCTCGCGTACATGTCCGGGCCGATGGAGCGCCGCGGCTCGCACCATCCGCACCATCCGCACCACGACCCGGCGCCCCGGCCGACGCCCGCGCCGCCCGCGCCCGCGCCTCCGACGGCGGCCGGCGGCGACGCGGACCGGGGCGGGGCCGTCGTCCCCGTGCCCGCCCCCGCTGCGGCCCCGGCCCCGGCCCCGGCCGTGGCCACCGCCGCTACGGCACCTGTCGGTACGGTGCCCGTCGCGCCCCGGCTGGAGAGCGTGCCCGTGCAGCCGAAAACGTCGACGGTCGACGTCGAGCGGGACCACGCGTCCGCCGACGCCCGCTTCCGGGCCGCCGGGCTGCCGGCCCGCAAGACGCTGGAGGAGTTCGACGACGACCACCTGCGCGCCTTCGACCGGGACGCCGTCGCCCGGCTCGGCGAACTCGACTTCGTGAACGCGCACCGCAACGTCGTCTTCCTCGGCCCGCCCGGCACCGGCAAGACGCACCTCGCCGTCGCCCTCGGCGTCCGCGCCTGCCGGGCCGGCCACGACGTGCGGTTCGCCACCGCCACCGAGTGGGTCGCCCGGCTCGCCGCGGCGCAGTCCGCGGGGCGGCTCACGGAGGAGCTGGCCCGGCTCGACCGGTACGCGCTCCTGGTGATCGACGAGATCGGCTACGTCCCCTTCGACGCCGACGCCACCGGCCTGCTGTTCCGGCTGGTCGCGCACCGCTACGAGCGGGCGTCCGTCGTCGTCACCAGCAGCCGCCCGCTCGGCCAGTGGCCGGCGACCTTCGGAGACGGCCCGGTCACCTTCGCGCTCCTCGACCGGCTCGCGCACCACGCGGACGTGCTCACGCTCAAGGGCGACAGCTACCGGCTGCGGGGCCAGTCCGCGGCCTCGACGCCGGCGTGGAAGGCGGGCTGAGCGCACCACCCTCGGGCGCGGTGCCGTACGGGTCGGGCCGACCGGTCCGTACGACACCGCGCCCACTGCTGTCCCGGCACCCGGCGCCCTACGCGCCGAGGCGAGAGACCTGCGGATCCATTCGTTTGACTCCCATCTCGCGACGAATTCCGCAGATCTATAGCGCCATGGCGCCGATATCGTTAGCGTGCGAGGTGTTCGACGGGCGAGAGTGACGGGCGAGAACGAAAGGGCTGGGCGGCATGAGCGGTGACACCGGCAGTACGGGACCGAGCGCCCCCTTGCCCCCGCTGTCCTCCCACGACCGCACCCGCCACCACCGCCTGCGCGACCAGGGCCGCGCCGACCGCGCCGCCCTCGACGAGATCCTGGCCGCCGGCTTCGTCTGCCACCTCGGCGTCGTCGTGGACGGTCACCCCATGGTCGTGCCGACCGTGTACGGCACCGACGGCACGTGGCTCTATCTGCACGGCTCCGTCGCCAGCCGCAGCCTGCGGGCCGCGCCCGACGCGACCGTCTGCGCCACCGTCACCCACGTCGACGGCCTGGTGCTGGCCCGCTCGGTCTTCGAGCACGGCGTCAACTACCGCAGCGCCGTGGTCTACGGCGTGCCCCGCCTCGTCACCGACCCCGCCGAGAAGCTCACCGGGCTGCGGCTGCTGACCGAGCAGTCCGCCCCGGGCCAGTGGGAGTACGCCCGCCGCCCCAGCCGCAAGGAGCTCGCGGCCACCGCCCTGCTCGCCCTCCCGCTGACGGAGGCGTCCGTGAAGATCCGCACCGGCGCGCCAGACGACGGCGAGGGGCCGGACGCCGAACTGCCGGTGTGGGCCGGCACGCTGCCCCTGGTGACCACCTTCGGCCCGCTCGTACCGGACCCGGCGCTCCGCCCCGACGTCGCACCGCCGCCGCACCTCGCGGACCGCGCCGGCACCGCCCTCGGCTGATTGAGCGGTACGAGCCGCGTCACGGCTTGCGCGCGACCGCCCCCAACATGGCGACCTGCTCGTTGGTCACCCCCGCCTGCGCCTCGGTCGGCCGCCACCGGTGCACCTGGGTGAGCCCGGGCGCCACCAACTCCAACCCCTCGAAGAACGCGCCGACCTCGGCCGTGGTGCGGGAGACCATGGGGATGCCCCGGCTCTCGTACTGCTCCCTCACCCGCCTTATCTCGGCCGGCGCGAACTCTTCGGTCGCGGTCGACACGGCCAGGAAGCTGCCCGACGGCAGCGGGTCGAGCAGCCGCCGCAGCAGCGCGTGGTCCGCCGGCGGGCGGATGAAGTGCAGTATGGCGATCACCGTCAGCGCGACCGGCTGCTTCAGGTCCAGCAGCTCCTTGAACATCGGCGATTCGAGGATCGACTCCGGCTCGCGCATGTCGGCGTCGAGGTACGCGGTGCGCCCCGGCGGCGCGCTGGTCAGCAGCGCCTCGGCGTGCGCCAGCACGATCGGGTCGTTGTCCACGTACACGATCGACGCGTCCGGCCGCTCACGCTGGACGACCTCGTGCAGATTGGGCGACGTCGGCAACCCCGTCCCGATGTCCAGGAACTGCCGCACGCCCTCCTCCCGCGCCAGGTACCGGACGGCCCGCTGCATGAACAGCCGGTTCTGCCGCATGCTCACCCGCAGCGACGGCCACTCGGCCATCATCGCCTCGCCGGCGTCGACATCCACCTGGTAGTGGTCCTTGCCGCCGATGACGTAGTCGTAAATCCGCGCCGGATGGGCACGCTTCGTGTCGATGCGGTCGCGCGCCTGACCGTCCGTCTGTTCGCCGTGCGTCATGCGTCAACTCCCGTCGTCCCAGCGTATGTTGAAACCTTAATTGGTCTACACCGCGGAACCCCGTCGACGGGGCCGTGATATCACGCCAACGGCGGGGGAGTCAGTGCCAACGAGGGCCGGTGCGCGGGTCCTTGGCCCAGGCGAACTGCCGTCCCGGTTCGACGGTCAGCCCGGAGTCGTACCGGCGCTGGGGCGCCCATGGCGTCCCAGGCGGACCAGGAGCGCTCGACGTCGTCGGCCAGCGGGCGAAGGCCGCCCTGGTGGGGCCACGACGGTGCCGTCCGCCAGCGTGGCGACCACGGCCCATGAAGCGCGGTCGTGGAACCAGGCGTTCAGGCCGTCGTCGTCGGCCGCGACGGTGAGCGCGACGTGCCCGAGCGGACCCCAGGGGAGGACGATCCGCCCGCCCGGGCGGGTCTGCTCGACCCACGCCCAAGGCACTCGCTCGACGGCGTACGTGGCGATCACCCGGTCGTAGGGCGCGCCCAGGTTCCTGTCGCCGGTCTCGACCCGAACCCCGGGGGCGTGCCCCGCGAGCCGATCGCGGGCGGCCCGGGCGACCTCGGATCGACCTCGACGCTCGTGATCCGGCCGTCCCCATCCCCATCCCCGGCCCCGGCCCGGGCGGCGGCGAGTGCGGCGTTCCACCCGGTACCGGTGCTCAGTTCCAACACCCGGTGGCCGGGCTCCAGGAGCAGCGAGTCCAACATGTCCACGACGACGGCCCGGCAGGACAGGCTGGACGTGGCCCGGCGGACCTGGGTCACCGCCGCCGCGTCCGGGTCGGCGTACAGCAGCTCGTCCCACTCGTCGGGCGCCGCCGCCCGGCCGACGGGAACGTACGCATCGCCGCCCCAGGCCCAGAGCCGGTCGGGGGCGAACCGGTCGCGCGGCAGCGCGTGCACGGCCCGCCGAATCCACGGCGTCCGCTCCGGCGTCCGCCACGCCGGCGGCGCGTCGCCCGATGCTACCTCCGGCCCCCGGAGGACGGCGGCTGGCAGACTCGCGCCTGCCAGTGCCAGTACCAGTGCGCGTACCCGAGGGCCGTACATGACGACGAGTCACCCCGCTGCCGAAGACCTCGAACACGATCTCGACGCCGAGGTCACCGTCGTCGGCGCCGGGCCGACCGGGCTGATGCTCGCCGGCGACCTCGCCGCCGCGGGCGTGCGGACCGTCCTCGTGGACCGCCGCCCGCCCGGCCTGAACAACCTGACCCGCGCCTTCGGCGTGCACGCCCGCACCCTGGAGCTGCTGGACGCGCGCGGCGTCGCGGACGAACTGGTCGCGACCGGGCACCCGGTGACGGGCTTCCGCCCGTTCCGCTGGCTGAGCGTGGACCTGACGCGGCTGCGGACCCGCTTCCCGTACCTGCTGATCACCCCCCAGTACGAGGTGGAGCGCGTCCTGGAGCGGCGGGCGCGCGAGGCGGGCGCGGACGTCCGGTACGACACGGAGGTGACGGAGCTGCGGCACGACGGGCGCGGGGCGGTCGTCGCCCGCACCGCCGACGGCACCGAGCTGACGGCGCGCTACCTCGTCGGCACCGACGGCGCGCGCAGCACCGTGCGCCGGGCCCTCGGACTGCCGTTCCCCGGCGGCTCGGTGATCCGGTCGATGGTGCTCGCGGACGTACGCCTCGACGAGGCGCCGGAAGGCATGCTGGCGGTGAACACCACCGGCGACACCATCGTGCTGGTGCTGCCCTTCGGGGACGGCTGGTACCGGGTGATGGGCTGGGACCGCAACCACCAGCCGCCGGACAGCGAGCCCGTCGACCTCGAAGAGGTCCGCTCCCTGGCGCGGCGCGCGCTGGGCTCCGACTACGGGATGGGCGAGCCGCGCTGGATCTCCCGCTTCCACTGCGACGAGCGGCAGGTGCCGTCGTACCGCAGGGGCCGGGTGTTCCTCGCGGGCGACGCCGCTCACGTCCACTCGCCCGCGGGCGGGATGGGCCTGAACACCGGCATCCAGGACGCGGCGAACCTGTCGTGGAAGCTGACGGCGGCGCTGCGGGGGCGGACGGGCGATCCGCAGGCGCTGCTCGACAGCTACCAGCGGGAGCGGTACCCGGTGGGCCGGACGGTGATCCGCAGCAGCGGGGCGATCATCAGGCTGGCGATGGCGCACACCCGGGCTCAGCGGGCGGGGCGGTTGCTGGCGGCGGGCGTGGCCGCGGTGCCGCCGGTGACGCGGCGGGCGGTGGGCCAGGTGACGGGCCTGGGCATCGCGTACCCGCCGGGGCCGGGCGGGCACGCGCTGGAGGGCCGCCGGATCCCGGACCTGGCGCTCGCGGAGGGCCGCCTGTACGAACTGCTGCGCGCGGGCGGCTTCGTCCTGGTGACGCCGCCGCACGTGCTGCCGGTGGAGCACCCGTCCGTGACCCACGCCCACTGGCGCGACGCGTCGTCGCCCCGCGACCTGTGCCTCCTGATCCGCCCCGACGCCTACGCGGCGTGGGCGAGCGCCCACCCGGACGCGGTGTCCCTGCGGGACGCGGTGGCGTGGTGGTGCGGCGCGTGACCCAGGCCGGGGCGCCGCCTCTCAGTGCGATCCACGGAGTGCTTGCGACAGCCTCAGTACTTGAGGGCCAACGCCCTCCACCTACCGCTGGGTGCACGGGTTTATGCGACAACGCGCATAGTCGCGTCCCTGCATGGACGCCCGGACGGCGCCCCCCGTACGGTCGTGGTCATCAGGGACCGACCGGCCCCGGACCCAGGGAGTTCTATCACGAATCGTGAGGAACTGACCCGGCTCACCGGCAACGGAAACGGCACGTGCGGAGACGAAGACTGCCCGAACGTCTACCGCACGCCGACTGGATCGTTCTTGGTTCAGGGCGACGTTTCCCAGGCGTTCGACGCCCCGGCGGGGGAGGGGCTCGTGGAGATCCCGGAGGAGACGTTGAGGGAGGCCGTACGTGCTCTTGGATGGTGAGAACTGGAGCCGCCGATTCGCCGGGATCAAGCACGAGGCATGGCGGCTCGAAGCCCTTCCGCAGTACCTCGTGCGGCAGGAAGCCGAAGAGTTCTCCGCCTTCCGCGAAGGGCGATCGCTGACTCCTTATACGGGGTCCGCGTACACCGAGCGCGTCTCGCGTCAGCGAACAGAGGGGAAGCGCAACGGTCGCGTGCACATCGTGACGCAACCTCTCTCCGACTATCTGCGGTTCGAGTTCAGCCGCTACTACAGGGTGCACGTCCAGGCAGGCGACGACATCCGAATCCTCGACGTGAC
Source organism: Streptomyces sp. NPDC047315 (assembly GCF_040643215.1). Classification (NCBI taxonomy): domain Bacteria; kingdom Bacillati; phylum Actinomycetota; class Actinomycetes; order Kitasatosporales; family Streptomycetaceae; genus Streptomyces; species Streptomyces sp. NPDC047315. The sequence goes on from NZ_JBEYTZ010000019.1 coordinate 37,826, forward strand.
CAACCGGCCGAACCCCCTTGAGGGGGTTCAGGACTTCTGGATGTTCGACCAGTCAGAGGTCGTCCTCATGAACTATGAGGACGATGGCACTCAGATCAACCGCGAGGTGTTCGAGGGCGACGTCTCCCCGTTCGTCGAGTACCAGCGCATCGCCATCGCGGCGTCGGTGCCGTTCGAGGAGTACGTGAACGTTGGTCATCCAGACTGATCAGCTTGACCAGTCTGGGCTGGAACTGGCCGCCATGCTCAAGCATCTTCGCAAGCAAGCCGGACTCTCAGGGGTCAGGCTTGCCGCGCGTTGCAACATGTCGCAATCCAAGATCAGCCGTATTGAGGGCAGTAAAGTTCGTCCGTCTCCCATGGATGTCGAGCAGATCCTCAAGGGACAGCCCTTAGCCCGAAACTGGAGTGGTGATCTCCGCGGTGGAACCGTCCTTGATGCCGGCCACGAAGGTGGCGAAGGCGGTGGTGGGGACGTTCAGGACGGGGCCGGTCGGGACCTTCGAGTCACGGACGGGGACGACGCCGTACTCAGCGGTGAGGTTCATGGCGACCTCCACGCATGCGCCGCCGTTGCTGCTGTGGGAGGACTTGAACCAGCGAGGGGATTCGGACGTCACGAGATGCCCTTTCGTAGCTGCTCGTTCAGGGCGAAAGGGACCGCCTGAGGCGGCGCCTCCACGTACGGCCGATGGTAGCTCGGAGCATTGCATCAGCGGGCGGGGTGGACTGGCGCGAGGCGCAAAAGCGAGGGTGCCCCGCCGGGCCGGAGAAAAGCGGCTCGGCGGGGCACCCTCGCGTTGGTGCGGGGGCGGTCGTCAGACCGTGCCGTCCTTGATGCCGGCGACGAAGGTGGCGAAGGCGTCTGCGGGGACGCTCAGCACCGGGCCGGTCGGGACCTTCGAGTCACGGACGGGGACGACGTCGGACGGGAGGAGATCTGCGGATACCTCCACGCACGCGCCACCGTTGTTGCTGTAGGAGGACTTGAACCAGCGGGGGGTTTCGGACGTCACGAGATGCCCTTTCGTACCTGGTTGATCACGTCGACAGACGATGTCTGCGACAGGGACCCTGCCTGCAACTGATGGTAGGCGCTCAATACGCCCAGTGCGAAGGAGAGTTCACGGTCCAGATGGCCCTGAAACTGTGACTCCGCGTAGGCCGCCATGGATCGATCAGCCATGGTGATCAGGTAGATCGGTAGGTCGAACGGCCGTCGCTCAGCCATGGCGAAGGGCGCGATCTGGACCACGGTGTTCGGCAGCTCGGCGAGCGCGACCAGGTGTTGAAGCTGCTCGGCCATGACGTCCTCCCCGCCGACCGGGCGGCGGATGCAGCTCTCATCCAGCACCACGAGCATGGTCGGCGGTCGCGGCCTCAACAGATGCTTCTGGCGCTCCATCAGAACGGCGACCCGCTCCGTTGCCTGCTCTGGTGTGATCACTCCTCTTCGAACGTGGCCTTCGGCCAGCGCGCGAGCGTACGCGGGTGTCTGAAGCAACCCGGGCACGACTCCCGTCTCGTACACCCTGATCTCCGTTGCGCGTGCCTCCAGGTCCACGTACGCCGAGAAGCCTTCCAGCAGCGCACCGTGCGCCATCTCGCGCCACAGCAATTCGAACGTGCCTTCGGTACCCAATGCTGTGTCAGCCGCGCGAGAAAAGGGGAGGCTTGGCGGTTTGCGCGCAGTTTCGATCGCTGAAATATGTCGACCCGAGTAGCCCATTTGGGTGCCCAGATCATCTTGCTTCCAGCCGCGAGCCTCGCGTGAGCTGCGTAAGCGTGCGCCAAATGCGGCGCGAGGAGATGAGTCCGGATTCAACTTCTTTCGGTTCACCAATGTGCCCTCCTAGGCGGGCGCCGTTGAAGAACGATTGAGCTGTACGCAACGCTAGCGCCCCTGGAGATGTCTCCGCCAAGGAAGGAGCGGTTTTGTCTCGCATGCCTCGGCGTCAACGCGCCCTCAGCAGTGCCGACTTGTTACTCCCGCTTATCCGTGTCGGCGGCCTCTGGAAACTGGTGCCGCCTTGGGCTCCGCGCACGCGAAGAAGGTGCCGTGGTGAAGGGTGATTCCTGCGCAGTTGGCGCCGTCGTATTCGACTCCGCCACGAAAAGGGTGGGCGTGGTCATGGACGTCTACGGGGCACTGCTCATGTTGCGTCCACGTCACGGCGGGTGTGAGTGGGATGCGCGGCGGGAGAACGTCCGTACCGCGACGTTGGATGACCTGCTCGGGTCCGCACTCGCCGAGCTGAACGCATTCAGCAGCAGACGCGCCCCGTAACCACCGCACCCGAAACACCCTCGACTCCGCTTTCGCGCATCGGCGTTTCCCTGGCGCTGGAGTGAAGTGCGCGCGAGCGGTAGGGGATGAGGACCGCAGTCCCCTCTTCCCCTGGTCCCGGCCGCCACGAGGCACGCCCCTGCCCTTGGCGGCCGGGACCGAACACCCCCCACCCCACCCTCCGTAGGAGGTTCACCATGATCGAGCGAGGTCGGTACAAGGGTTGGCGCTCCGTGCGCGTCTTGGCTGAGGACGTCGTCGTGTCCGCCGTGTGCATCACCGGCAAACCCGAGTGCGGTGTGCAGATGCCGCCTCCGGAAGGCGGTGAGCGGCACGGGCACGACGACGTGGACGAGTGGATGGAGTTCCACCTCCGCCTCACCGGTCACGACCTCTTCGCCGAGATCCACCGTGAACCCGTCCGCTGGGGTCCGCCGTCCCCGTACCCCGAGCCCGGGTCGACGGGCGTATGAACCGTCTCGCCGTCTCGTTGTTCTTCGGAGCTGTCGGCGCCTGCCTCGGACTGATGGTCCTCAGCCTGATCAGGCGGTGAAGGGCTCCCTTTGGTTCCCCTCCCGGCCGCGGACCCTGCCCCGGCCGGGAGGGACGGGGGAGCGGGCTTGGTCTCCCCGCTTCCCGGCCCCGGTCACCCGCTCACTCACACCCACGGTGACCGGGGCCCCTTCTCGAAAGCGGGTTGAGACGGTGCTCGTGCTGCGGAAGGGTCCGTGGTCATGGAGTACTTCTGCTACCACCGGGACCGGCCGGGCTCCCTCCCGCTGCGCGAGGAGTTGCTGGAGGAGCACTGGTCCTACATGGACCGGTACGCCAAGGAGCTGATCGCTCGCGGTCCGACCTTCGCCGACGACGGTGAAACGCCCACCGGAAGCGTGCACATCGTCGATCTGCCGGACGCCGCCGCTGCCCGTGCGTTCGCCTTCTACGAGCCGAACTACCAGGCCGGCGCGTACCGGGACGTGCTGCTGCGCCGGTGGCGCAACGTGCTGGGGCGCACCATGTGGGACTTTCCCGGTGGCCGCAGCGGCGGCAACCGGTATCTGGTGCTCGGCCTCGGCGAGGGCCCGGCAGCAGACCTCGCCCTGCCGCCCGAACAGGACGAGCTGATCGCGTACGGGCCGCTGCTCTCCGACGACGGCGACACCTGGCTGGGTACGGCGGTGCTGCTCAGGGCCCCGAGCCCGGACGCGGCCCGCGCCGTCCTGACGGCGGACCGGTACGCGGACATCGAGGTCCACGCCTGGGAGTGCGGCGGGCGGCGGTGAACCACGCAGGCACCGTGTGACACCTCACGGCCGAAAGACAAGGGCAAGAGGTCCTAACGACATGGCCACGACGCAGTCCAGGATCCACCAAGGCCGTTAGGTGTGGCTTGCCTAAGTTGTATGGTGGCGCGGTCAGACCGTCCATGCGGAAGGAACGTGGTGTCCATGGGCGATGCCCGTCTCGTGGCGAAGGACCTGGACGTGGGGCACTCGGGGCGTCCCGTGCTCACGGACGTGGGTCTTGAGCTGCGGCCCGGCGGCATCACCGTCCTCGTCGGGCCCAACGGCTGCGGCAAGTCCACCCTGCTGCGCACGGTGGCCGGATTGCTGCCCCCGATGCGGGGCGAGGTCAGCGTGGACGGCGCACCGCTCGCGTCCTTCTCGCGGCGCACCCTGTCGCAGCGGCTCGCCTTCCTGCCGCAGTCGTCGCACTCGCCCGCCGGGGTGACCGTGCGCGAACTCGTACGGCACGGGCGGTACGCGCACCGCGGCGCGCTCGCCCGGCACACGCCCGAGGACACCGAGGCGATCGACTGGGCGCTGACCGTCACGGACGCCGCGCCGCTGGTGGAGCGACGGTTGGACGAGCTGTCCGGGGGCGAGCGGCAGCGTGCCTGGCTGGCGATGGTGCTGGCGCAGCGCGCCGGCGTCCTGCTGCTCGACGAGCCCACCACGTACCTGGACATGCGGCACCAGTTCGAGGTGCTGGACGTGGTGCGCCGGCTCGCCCGGGAGCACGACATCGCCTGCGGGGTCGTGCTGCACGACCTGATGCAGGCCGCCGCCTACGCCGATGACGTCGTGGTCGTGGCGGACGGCGGGATCACGGCCGCCGGCACGCCCGAGGAGGTGCTCACGCCGGAGGTCATACACCGGGCGTTCGGACTGCGGGTGAACGTCGTGCGCGATCCGGCGACGGGCTACCTCGCCTGCTTCCCGCAGCGCGCCGAGGAACCCCAGCACACCTCCTGAAGCTCACGAACAACTAAGCACACAAGGAGAGTTACCCCCATGCGGAATTTGGTGCGCACCCTCGCGACGGGCAGTGCCGCCGTGGCCCTCACGCTGGTCGTGGCCGGGTGCGGCGAGTCCGGGTCGGTCGGCGACGCCGCGGGCGGTGACAAGGACGGCGGCAAGAAGGACACCGGCAGCGGCGCGATAAGCGTCGCGACCGCGCAGGGCGAGGTGAAGCTGGAGAAGCCGGCGACCAAGGTCGTCGCCCTGGAGTGGACGTACACCGAAGAGCTCGTCGCCCTCGGCGTCACCCCGGCCGGCAACGCCGACAACAAGGGCTACGGCACCTGGATCACCGCCAAGGGTGCGGCGCTCCCCTCCGGCGTGACCGACGTCGGCAACCGCAACGAGCCCAGCCTGGAGAAGATCCGGGCCCTCAAGCCCGATCTGATCGTCATCGACAACGACCGCTCGAAGTCGAACCTCAAGCAGCTCCAGGACATCGCGCCGGTGCTGTCGTTCACGTACACCACCCAGCCGCAGCTCGACACGATGAAGAAGAACTTCACCGAGCTGGCGAAGGCCGTCGGCAAGACGAACGAGGCCGGCGAGGTCATCAAGCGCATCGACACCTCCGCCGCCGACCTCAAGGGCCGGCTGGAGAAGGCCGGCAAGGGCGGCACGACGTACGCGATCGGCCAGGGCTTCACCGCCAACGGCACCTCCTCCGTCCGGATGCTGAACAACGACGCCATCGCGGCCCAGGTCCTCAACCTCGCCGGCCTGAAGAACGGCTGGACGGACAAGGGCGACACCTGGGGCATGACGACCGTCGGCGTCGAGGGGCTGACCACCGCGTCGAAGGACGCCACCTTCCTCTACGTCGCCGCCACCAACGACAACCCGTTCACCGGCGTCTTCGCGAAGAACCCGGTGTGGAAGAACCTGGACTTCGTGAAGAACGACCGGGTCAACGCGCTCGACCCGGGCACCTGGCTCTTCGGCGGCCCGCTGTCCGCGCTGCACGTCCTCGACGAGACCGGCAAGGCCCTGAAGGTCTGATGTCCCTCTCCGTACGGCTCCCCGCCGGCCCGAAGGAAGACCGCCCGCGCGGGCCGCGCCGCCCGTCCGCCGCCTTGGTGGGCGGCGGCCTCGGGGTGCTCCTCGCCGTGGTCGCCGTGGTCCACCTCGGGCTCGGGTCGTCCGGGGTGGGCATCGGCGACATCCTCGCGTACCTCGTCGGCAACGGCACCCAGCACACCGAGGACGTGCTCCTCGGCAGCCGGCTGCCGCGCACCGTCACCGGGCTCGTCGTCGGCCTCGCCGTCGGCGTCTCCGGCGTGCTCGTGCAGGGCGCCACCCGCAATCCGCTGGCGGCGCCCGACACGCTCGGCGTGAACGCGGGCGCGTACCTCGCCGTCGTCTTCGTCGCCTACGCCGGCCTCGACCTCGGCCCGCTGCCGTCCGGCGCGGCGGCTTTCGTCGGCGGGCTGCTCGCCATCGGCGTCGTCTACCTGCTCAGCAGCGGCGGGGTCCTCACGCCGGGGCGGGTGCTGCTCGCCGGTGCGACGGTCGCGCTCGCCGCGACCGCCTCGGCCGAGTTCCTCCAGATGCTGGACGTGGAGAAGACCCGCGGCCTGTTCTTCTGGGGCAACGGCACGCTGATGCAGGCCGAGTTGGACAAGCCGCTGATCACGGGCGCGGTCGTGCTCGTCATCGCGTGCGCGGCGCCGCTGCTGGCCCGTCCGCTGGATCTGCTGGCGCTCGGCGACGAGACCGCGCAGGCCATGGGCGTACGGGTGGAACGCATCAGGCCCGCCGCGTTCCTGCTGGCCGTGCTGCTCTCGGCGACCGCGGTCTCGCTGGCCGGACCGATCGGCTTCGTCGGGCTCATCGCCCCCGTCATCGTGCGTCAACTCGGCGTGCGCAAACACGTGTTGCTGATGCCGCTGGCCGGGCTGCTGGCCTGCGCGGTGCTGCTGGGCGCCGACGCCGCGGGCCAGGTGGTGGTGCCGCCGTCGGCGGTGTACGCCTCCGAACTCCCCGTCGGCGTGGTGACCGCGCTGATCGGCGGGCCCGTCTTCATGCTGCTCGCCCGCAAGGTGAGCACCGGGGACGCGGACACCGGAGCCGCCGTCGCCGTCTCCGGCAAGCGGCGCACCCCCGCGTACGCCCTGGCCATCGGCGGCGGGCTGATCGCCCTCGGCGTCGCGATGGCGCTGTCGCTGCGGGTCGGGGACGTGTCGGTGAGCTGGGGCCAACTCGGCGCGGCGCTCACCGGCTCCGCGAACGAGGTGACCGAGGCGGTCGTGGACTACCGCATTCCACGGATCCTGGTGGCGGCGCTCGCCGGTGCGTGTCTCGCGGTCGCGGGCGCGGCCGTGCAGTCCGTGGTGCGCAATCCGCTGGCGGAGCCGGGCCTCGTGGGCGTCACGGGCGGTGCCTCGCTGGGTGCGGTCGGGGTCATCGTGGCCGTGCCGTCGGCGCCGGCGATCGCGCTGCCGGCGGCGGCGGGCATCGGCGGCGTGCTGATGCTGGTGCTCGTGGTGCTGGTCGCCCGCGGAGGCGGGGGCGGACGCTCCGGGCTCGATCCGACGCGGGTCGTCCTCGTCGGCATCGGCGCGGCGGCGACCTCGATGTCCCTGGTCAACATCCTCGTCGTCAGCTCGCAGATGAACATCGCGGCGTCGCTGAGCTGGCTGGCGGGCAGCACGTACGCCCGGGACTACACGGCGCTCGGCTGGCTGGCGGTGCCCGCGCTGGTGGCGTTCTTGCTGGTGCTGGCGGCCCGTCCGGTGAATCTGCTGGCGCTCGGCGAGGAACTGCCGCGCGCGCTCGGCCTGGAGCTGAGCCGCGCCCGGCTGCTGGTGCTGGGCGCGGGCGCGGTGCTGGCGGCGGGCACGGCGGCGGCGGTCGGCGCGGTCGGCTTCGTCGGCCTGGTGGCGCCGCACCTGGCGCGCCGGCTGGTGGGCGGCAACAGCGGCCGGATGATTCCGATGGCGGCGGTGCTGGGGGCGGTGCTCGTCGTCGCGTCCGACGCGATCGGGCGTTCGCTGCTGGCGCCCACGGAGATCCCGGTGGGCATCGTGACCGCGCTGGTCGGCGCGCCGTACCTGGTGTGGCTGCTGCGGCGGACGCGGGGCGCGGCGGACTGACGTGCCGGGGCGCGCCTGCGCCGTGCGGCGCGCGGTGTGGTCGCGCCTGCGCCGTGCGGCGCGCGGTGTGGCCGCGCCTGCGGCCCGGTGGTGGGCTTGTCGCGCAGTTCCCCGCGCCCCTGATGTGCTGCCCCCGCAATTCGTCTGCGGGCTGTCTGTGGCTGTTCGCGCAGTTCCCCGCGCCCCTAAACACCCTGCCCTCAGCCCGCAGACGACTGACGGGGGCAGCGAGACAGGGGCGCGGGGAACTGCGCGACCAGCCACGCACCGGCCGGTAGAGGCCAACGCTCCCGCAGGGCAACGGTGGGCATGTCAGGGGCACAGGGGGCGGAACTGCGCGACCAGCCCACCACCGGGCCGCAGAGGCCAACGGCTCCCGCAGGGCTACGGCGCTCACGTCAGGGCGCGCGGGGGACCCGCACGCGGGGCGCGGCTTGTGGCGAAAGGATTTCGCCATGGGCATTCCATCCTGCAAGATGACGAACGGGGTGTCCCCGCGCTCCCCGTGGCCCACCTCGCGTCCACGGGGGTGTCCCCCGTCCGATGCCACCGCTCACCGGAAGCAGGAACGTGACCGAGCAGCCGTCCCAGCCGCAGAACCCGTCCCAGCCCCAGGCGCCCAACACCCCGCCTCCGCCGCCCGGCTACGGCTACCCCGGCCCGGGCCCCGAGGCCGGTGCCGGCGCTCCGGGCGGTCAGCCTGGCTTCGGCGGGCCGCCGCCCGGCGCCGGTGCGTACGGCGCCGCCCAGCCCGGCGCCGGCTACCCGCCCCCGCCGCCGCTCGGCGGCTACGTCCCGCCGGGCACGTACACGGGCGACCCCAACGCCCCGTACGGCTACGACATCCACGGCCGGCCGTTCTCCTCGAAGTCGAAGATCGTCGCCGGTGTCCTCCAGCTCACCCTCGGCAGCTTCGGCGTCGGCCGCTTCTACATGGGCAACGTCGGCATGGGCGTCGCACAGCTGTTGACCTGTGGCGGCCTCGGCATCTGGGCGCTCGTCGACGGCATCCTCATCCTCGCCGGCTCCAACGCCACCGACTCCGAGGGACGGCCGCTGCGTGGCTGACCTCCACCGGCCCGCCGCGCACCGCTTGACGCGGGTGTGGCGCAATCCGGCGACGGCACCGATCGCGGTGTTCGTCGCCGGTGCGGCCGGTGCGGTCTATCTCTACGGCACCAATCCGCACGAGGGCGGACAGTGGCTGCCGCGCTGCCCGTTCCAGTGGTTGACGGGTTGGCTGTGCCCCGCGTGCGGCGGTACCCGCATGGTGTACGACCTGATGCACGGCGACGTCGCCGCCTCCTTCGCCGACAACCGCGCCCTGTTCCTCGTGGCGCCCTTCGCCCTCGCCCTGTTGGCGCGCTGGGGGATCGAGGGGCTGCGGGGTCGACGGTGGCGTCCGCAGTGGAGCCGTAGGACCCAGGCCGTGGTGCTGTCGACCGCGGTCACCTGGGCCATTGTCCGAAATGTGATGTGACCGGGACGTTCGGCCAGCCAAATAAGTTCCCTTAACGCACGGTGATTTATCACGGTAAGGGCACGATCATCCCATCCGGCTTCCGTTGTTCGGGTTCCGCTCCTTACGCTTCCTGCGTCGCAGGGGGGCGATTTCGCGACGTCATGGCGTAGTTCTCGCAACGCGCTTTCGGCGCTTCTTCCCGTGTTGACACCGGGAGTGCGCTCCGGGTGACGGCACCCGCTCCCTGCACGACGACCGCTCGTAACCGTTACCGCTCGCGTACGGTTCCATCTGTTCGATCCAGGAGATCCTCCATGACCGTCCCCACCCCCGACGCTCCCTACGGCTTCGACCCGCAGGGCCGCCCGTACTCCGACAAGTCGAAGATCGTCGCCGGTGTGCTGCAGATCCTCCTTGGCGGTCTGGGCGTCGGCCGCTTCTACGTCGGCAACGTCGGCATGGGCGTCGCGCAGCTGCTGACCTGTGGTGGTCTGGGCATCTGGGCGCTGGTCGACGGCATCCTGTTCCTCACCAGCAGCGACCGCACGGACAAGCACGGTCGCGTGCTGCGCGGCTGATCTGGCTTCGACGCGTGCCGGAGGTCCACGGGGCTCGGAGCCCTGCGGGCCTCCGCGCTGCGTTCGGGGGCTTGGAAATCCGGTCGACAGCCGACCGGACGGGCACTGGGATGTTCCCGACCGCCCGCCGCCCGAGCGGGCCCACCCCCGGGGGCTGTTCCGCCATCGATGCCGCACTGACCAGGCGCCTGGTCGACACCCAGTTCCCGCAGTGGGCCGAACTGCCCCTCACCCTGCTCGACCCGGCCGGCTCGGATCACGTGATCTACCGACTGGGCGACGAACTCTCCGTACGGCTGCCACGTCACGACGGTGCGATCGACCAGGCGGCGAAGGAGTCCCGGTGGCTCCCCGCACTCGCCCCGCACCTGCCGTTGGCCGTGCCCGTGTTGCTCGGGGTCGGCGAGCCCGCCTTCGGCTACCCGTGGCGGTGGGCGGTCTCCCGCTGGCTGCCCGGCGAGGTGGCGACCGTCGAGGCGCTGGCCGACTCGACGGACGCCGCCGTCGAGTTGGCGCGGTTCCTCACCGCGCTCCGGAACGCGCCCGGGGCGGACGCCTGCGACGACCTGACGGACGGTGGTTCGCTCGCCGACCGGGACCGTGCGACCCGCGCCGCGATCGCCCGGGTCACGCAGGGCGCGCGGGGTGCGGGGGCCTTTGACGCCGCGGCCATGACCGAGCTGTGGGACGCGGCGCTCGACGCACCCGCTTGGCAGCGCCCTCCGGTCTGGTTCCACGGCGACTTCCACACCGGCAACCTGCTGACCGTCGACGGGCGCGTCAGTGCCGTGCTCGACTTCGGCGAACTCGGCGTCGGCGACCCGGCCCGCGACCTCGTCGTCGCCTTCACGCTGATGTCCGCCGCGAGCCGGGCCGCGTTCCGTACGGCTCTCGGCGTTGACGACGCGACCTGGGCCCGTGGCCGCGGCTGGGCCCTGGCCACCGGCCTGAACGCGTACACGGCCTACGCCGTGTCCAACCCCCGCGTCGCCGCGCAGACCACCCGCCAGATCACCGAAGCGCTGCGCGGCTAGCCCCGCGCTGGGCCGTGTATGCGAAGCCCCGCGAGTCCCTGCGCCTCTGGACGTAGCCGCGCCATTTCCCTGCGGGTGCGTTGGTCTCTGCGGGCCGTCTGTGGTTGTTCGCGCAGTTCCGCCCCCCACGCCCTCTGGGCGTAGGGGGAGGAACCGGCGCGACAAGCCACAGACGGGCCGCAGGCGCCACAGCGCAGCCCGCCGCACGGCGGTGCGGCTCAGGCGAAGGAGGCCAGGGATTCGGGGAGCGTCTGGCCGCCGTCGACGGTCAGGGTCTGGCCGGTGATGAACGCGGCTTCGTCGGACGCGAGGAACGCCACCGCGTGCGCGATGTCGCCGGGCACCCCCATCCGCCCGACCGGAATGGACGCGGTCATCTGCCGCTCGTACTCCTCGCCCAGCTCGGTCAGGCTCTCGGTGCGCACGTTCCCCGGCAGGACCGCGTTGACGGTGATCCCGGCCGGCGCCAACTCCAGCGCCGCGCTGCGGATGAACCCGAGCTGGCCGGCCTTGCTCGCACCGTAGTGGGACCAGCCGACGTAGCCGGTGAGGGGTCCGGTGATGGAGGAGGTCAGCACGATCCGGCCGTGCCCGGCGCGCTCCATGCCGGGCAGGAACGCCTTCGCCACCAGGATCGAACCGCGCAGGTTCACGGCCATCATGTCGTCGACGTCGGCGGCCGTCATCTCCCGCAGCCGCTTGGCCGGGAAGATCCCGGCGTTCGGGCACACCACGTCCACGTGCCCGTGCCGGCGCTGGACCTCCTCGGCCACCGTCTCGATCGCGTCCGGGTCCCGTAGGTCGAGGCCCAGCCCGATCACCCGCCCGCCGGTGGCGGCGGCCATGTCGTCGGCCGCCCGCCGGGCGGCCTCGTCGCTGCGACCGGTGACGGCCACGGCCGCCCCGCGGGCCGCGAACAGCTCCGCGATCCCCCGCCCGATCCCGCGCGTCGCACCCGTCACGACCACGGACCGCTGCTGCCAATCGGTGCCCAACTCCACGCTTCCACGCCCTCACTCGGTGGCCCGTGCACCTTCGGCACGGACACGGTCGTGATCATCACGGTAGGGGGTCCGCACCCCGGCACCACCGACGATCGGGGCAGGCCGACCGGAAATGACCCCGCGCCGTCTTCGCCACGGGGCGCTGCGGCGCCGAAATCCGTTCGACAGCCGGCCGCCGGGTCACTGTGCCCTACACGTGTGCGACGAGCGCGTACCGCTCGTCGTCCACCGGCCGTCCCCACAAGGCGGCCTCGCCGCTCAGGTCCTTCGTCCGCACCTCGCCGACGAGCGGACGGACCGCTGCCACGAGGTCGGCGGCCCCGACGCCGCCGCTCCAGGGCAGCGACTGGGCGCCGGGGACGTACGGCGCACCGCTCCCGGACTCCCGCCAGCGCCCCTCGACGAGGACCAGCGTGCCGCCGGGGCGCAGCAGGGTGACCCACCGGCGCAGCGCGGCGTGCGGATCGGGGAGCGTCCACAGCAGGTGACGGGCGACCACGACGTCGTACGCCCCGGCCGCGACGGGCGGCGCGGCGGCGTCCCCCACGAGGAACGTCCCGGTGAGCCCGGCGGCGGCGAGTTTCGCCCGCGCGCGCTCGACCATGCGCGGTGCGAGGTCCACCCCGGTGAGGCGGTGCCCGCGCGAGGCCAACAACTCGGCGAGCGTGCCCGTGCCGCAGCCCAGGTCCACCACGTCGCCGCCCGTCGCCGGCACCAGCCGGCCCAGCAGCCGGTCCCACGCGCTGCGGGTCGCGGCGTCCCGCAGCCCGTGGTCCGGCTCGTCGTCGAAGCGGGGCGCGGCGGCGTCCCAGTACGCGGTGATGGCGGCAGAGATCGTCACGCGACGATCGTGACACCCACCACTGACATCCGGCGCGACCGCTACGGCGACAGCTACAGCGTCCGCTCCATCCGGTCCGCCACCAGCTTCACGAAGCGGCCCGCGTCCTTCGGCTGGCCGCCCTCCGCGAGGACCGCGAGGGCGTGCAGGAGTTCCGCCGTCTCCGTCAGGGCCGTGTGGTCGTCGCGTTCGCCGTGGGCCTGGTTGAGGGCGCGCACCAGCTGGTGTTCCGGGTTGAGTTCGAGGATGCGCTTGGTCTTGGGGACCTCCTGGCCCATCGCCCGGTACATGTTCTCCAGCGCGGGCGTCAGATCGCTCGCGTCGGCGACCACGCACGCCGGGGAGACCGTGAGGCGGGCGGAGAGGCGGACCTCCTTGACGTCCTCCGAGAGGTGTTCGCTCATCCAGCCCAGCAGGCCGGCGTACTCCTCGCCCTGCTTCTCCTTCTTCTCCTTCTCCTCGTCGGTGGCGGACTGCTCGTCGTCGCCGAGGTCGATCTGGCCCTTGGCGATCGAGCGGAGCTGCTTGCCCTCGTACGGGCCGACGGTGTCGACCCACACCTCGTCCACCGGGTCGGTCAGCAGCAGGACCTCGATGCCCTTGGCGCGGAACGCCTCCATGTGCGGGGAGTTCTCGATGGCCTGCCGGGACTCGCCCGTCATGTAGTAGACGTCGTCCTGGCCGTCCTTCATCCGCTCGACGTACGCGGCGAGCGTCGTCGGCTCGTCGGCGTCGTGCGTGGTGGCGAAGGAGCACGCGGCGAGGATCGCGTCGCGGTTGTCGGAGTCGGTGATCAGGCCCTCCTTGAGGACCGTGCCGAACTCGCGCCAGAACGTGGCGTAGTCGTCGGGCGCCTTGGTGCGCAGCTCCTTCACCGTGGCGAGGACCTTCTTCGTCAGCCGGCGCTGCATCATGCGGATCTGGCGGTCCTGCTGGAGGATCTCGCGCGAGACGTTCAGCGAGAGGTCCTGGGCGTCGACGATGCCCTTCACGAAGCGCAGGTAGGACGGCAGCAGCTCCTTGCAGCCGTCCATCACGAAGACGCGCTTCACGTAGAGCTGGAGGCCGCCCTGGTAGTCCCGGGTGAACAGGTCGTGCGGGGCGTGCGAGGGGACGAAGAGGAGGGCCTGGTACTCGAAGGTGCCCTCGGCCTGGAGGCGGACGATCTCCAGCGGGTCGCGCCAGTCGTGGCTGATGTGCTTGTACAGCTCGTGGTACTCGTCGTCGGAGACCTCGTCGCGCGGGCGGGCCCACAGCGCCTTCATCGAGTTCAGCGTCTCGGGCTCGGGCGCGGGCGCGGCCTCGGCGCCGGCTTCGGCGGCCTTCTCGTCGCCGTCCTCGGCCGCCGCCTCGGTCGCCGGCGCCGGCTTCGGCGTCATCCGGATCGGCCACGTGATGAAGTCCGAGTACCGCTTGACGATCTCCCGCACCTTCCATGCGGAGGTGTAGTCGTGGAGCTGGTTCTCGGGGTCCGCGGGCTTCAGGTGGAGCGTGACTGAGGTGCCCTGGGGCGCGTCCTCGACGGACTCCAGGGTGTACGTGCTCTCGCCGCGCGAGGTCCAGCGGGTGCCCTGCGCCTCGCCGGCCCGCCGGGTCACCAGGGTGACCTCGTCCGCGACCATGAAGCTGGCGTAGAAGCCAACGCCGAACTGGCCGATCAGCCCGTCCGTCCCCGCGGCGTCCTGCGCTTCGCGCAGCTCCTTGAGGAACTTGGCCGTGCCCGAGTTCGCGATGGTGCCGATGAGTTGGGTGACCTCGTCGTACGACATGCCGATGCCGTTGTCCCGCACCGTGACCGTACGGGCGTCCTCGTCGGTCTCGATCTCGATGTGCAGGTCGGACGCGTCGACGTCGAGCGCGTCGTCCCGCAGCGACTCCAGGCGCAACTTGTCGAGCGCGTCGGAGGAGTTGGAGACGAGTTCCCGTAGGAAGACGTCCTTGTTCGAGTAGACCGAGTGGATCACCAACTGGAGGAGTTGACGCGCTTCAACCTGGAACTCAAACGTTTCGGTCGGCATAGCTCGGAAGTACCTCACAGATGCTCTGTCGGCTGAACTGGTGACGTCACTTTATGGCAGCGACCGGCCACGCAGCAGATGGAGTCGGGGGCGCTCGGGTGGTCAGGCCGTAATTAGGGGTGGTTCGAGACAGCCCTAGGGGTGCCTTGCCCCGCCGACCCCAACCGCCCCCGCGCAGCCGGCTTCTGCCCGACCGTCCCCGCTCAGCTGGCTTCCCGCCCCAACCGCTCCTCAACCGCCCCCGCTCAGCCCGCTTCCGTCGTCGGCCGTAGCGTGCGCGCCGCGAGCACCCCCAGCGCGCACACCACCGCCGCCGTCAGGCAGACCGTCGTGAACGCGTCCGAGAAGGCGTCCTGTGCCGCGGCCCGCGACGCCTCGGGGACCAGGTCGAAGCGGGCCGTGGCGACGGCCGCCCGCAGCTCCTCGTCCGGGCCCAGCCGCGCCGCCAGGTGCGCCGAGAACGCCGCGCCGAAGACCGCGACGCCCGCGGCCGTGCCCAGTGGCAGGCAGGCGTTCGTCAGCCCGGACGCCATGCCCGTACGGTCCGCGGGGACCGCGCCCACCGCGATGCCCATCAGCGGCGGGAAGACCACGGCGCCGCCCGCGCCCAGCAGCAGCAGGCCGACGGAGGTGACCGTGCGCGGCGCGCCGCCGCCCCCCGCCGCCAGCGCGAGCAGGCCCAGCGCCTTGAGGGCGAAGCCGGCGGCGACCAGGGCGTGCGGCGGGAAGGCCCGTTGCAGCCGGGCGACGAAGAGGCCGACGACCAACAGGCCGCCGGTGAGCGGCAGCAGGTGCAGTCCGGTCTCCAGCGGGGAGTACGCGTACGCCGTGGCCAACCACAGCGTGATGAACGCCAGCGAGCCGAGCCCCGCCACCCGGGCCAGGAAGCCCAGCACCGCGGCGCCCGAGAAGGCGGGGATCCGCAGCAGCGCGAGGTCCAGCAGTCCGTCGCCACGCCGCTGGCTGCGGACCAGCGCGACGGCGAGGGCGAGGCCGAGTGCCGCGGAGCCGAGGACGCCCGGCGTCGTCCAGCCGTGCTCGGGCCCGGCGACCAGCGGGTAGTGGAGCGCGAGCAGCGCGCCGACGGCGAGCAGCGCACCGGGCACGTCGACCCGGCGCGCCGTCGCACCGCGCGCCGATGACTCCGGCATCCGCACCAGCGCGCCCACCACGATCAGCACGCCGATGGGGATGTTGACGAGGAAGATCCAGCGCCAGCCCGGGCCTTGGACGAAGACGCCGCCGACGACCGGGCCGAGCGCTCCCGCGCCCGACGAGATCGCCGCGAACGCCGCTATCGCCGCGCGCCGCCGCGCCTCGTCCTCGTACACCGCCGCGAGCAGCGCCAGCGCGGGCGCGAACATCAGCGCCCCGCCCAGGCCCTGGACGGCGCGGGCGACGATCAGGGTGGCCGCGTCGGGGGCCAGTCCGCACGCGGCTGAGGCGAGCGTGAACAGCGCCGTGCCGGTGACGAAGACGGCCCGTCGGCCCACCCGGTCCGAGAGCGCGCCCCCGGTCAGCAGCAGCGCGCCGAAGGCGAGGGAGTACGCGGAGATGACCCATTGCACCTTGCCGAGGCCGGTGTCGAGGTCCCGCGCGATGTCGAAGAGTGCGATGTTCACCACGGTCACGTCGAGGGTCATGACCACGCCCGCGGCGCTGACGAGTGCGAAGGTCCACCAGGGCGCGCGGGTGCGCACCGGCGGCGCGTACGGGGAAGGGGGCGGCGCCTTCGCAGAAGGGCCCGCGGATTGCGGTGCTTCGGGGGTCCCAGGGGTCCCAGGGGCTTCGGGGACTGGCGAGGCGTTCGACGGCACGGTTGACACCACTGCTGGCTACACCTCACAGGGACGCACGGGGGCGCACGGGGACGGGACGGGGCGGGCCACCACGACAAGACCACAGCACGGCAAGTTTGGATAGGCTAACCTCAATTATCAACTGACGTGACGTCAGATGGACGCGGTGGCTGAAAGTCGTACTTGCACATTAGGCAAGGCTTACCTAAGGCTTGCTCACGCCTCTGTGTAGTGACCAGTGATCACCCCGACTTCGGAGCCGCTCGATGCCCGACCACCCCGTACCCGACCTCCCCGACACCGACCCCGCCGCCTGGCGTGAGGCCAATCGCCAGCTCCTCGCCAAGGCGATCGGCGAGTGGTGCTTCGAGGACATGCTCAAAACGGTCGAGACCGGCGACGGCGGCTACCGCGTCGACCTCGACAGCGGTACGACGTACGCCTTCACCGCCCGGGTCGGCGCCTTCGGCTGGCTGCGCGTGGACCCCTCGTCCATCACCCGCACCGCCACCAGCATGCTCGGCAACTCCGTCGCCGAACCCGCCTGGGACGCCCAGCAGTTCCTCTTCGAAGCGGCCTCCACGCTCGGCACGGACCCCTCCACCGTCGCCACCTACTTCACCGAACTCGCCGCCACCCTCGCCGTCGACGCCGCCCGCCTCACCCACGGCGGCGAGAGCGTCGCCGAGCTGCGCGGCCTCGGCCACACCGAACTTGAGTGCCGGATGACCGGCCACAACCTGCTCGTCGCCAACAAGGGCAGGATCGGCTTCTCCGCCTCCGACGTGCGCAAGTACGCCCCCGAGGCCGCCCAGCCGCTCGCCCTCAAATGGGTCGCCGTGCACCGCGGCCTCGCCGAGTTCCGCGGCACCTCCGAGCTGTCCGAGCACACCGTCGTGGAGCGCGAACTCGACGAAGCCACCCGGGCCCGCTTCACCGCCGTCCTCCAGGGCGCCGGCGTCGACCCCGAGGCGTACGTCTGGATGCCCGTCCACCCCTGGCAGTGGGACCACGCCGTGCAGATCCTGCACGCCTCCGACGTGGCGCAGCGCCGCATCGTCCCGCTCGGCGACAGCCCGGACCAGTACCTGCCCGGCCAGTCCATCCGGACCATGGCGAACGTCACCGCGCCCGCGCGCTACGACGTCAAACTGCCGCTGAAGATCCTCAACACGCTGGTGTGGCGCGGCATACCCCCGCACTGCACCAAGGGCGCGCCCGTGGTCACCCAGTGGCTGCGCGGACTGGTCGAGCGCGACCCCTTCCTCACCGGCGAGTGCCGCACCGTCTTCCTCGGCGAAGTCGCCTCCGTGACCGTGCACCACCCCTATCTCTCCAAGCTCGACCAGGCGCCCTACCAGCACCTGGAAACCCTGGGCTGCATCTGGCGCGAGTCGGTCTCCGACCGCCAGGACGCCGGCGAGCGGGTGCGCACCTTCGCCTCCCTCCTGCACGTCGACGCCGCCGGGGACGCCTTCGTCGCCGAACTCGTCCGCTCCTCCGGCCTGAAGCCCGAAGAGTGGTTGCGCAGGCTCTTTGACGTTCTTCTGGTGCCGCTGATGCACGTGCTGTACCGGTACGGCGTCACCTTCAACCCGCACGGACAGAACACCCTCATCGGCTACGACGAGAACGACGTCCCGACCCGGCTGTACCTGAAGGACTTCGTCGACGACGTCTGCGTCTCCTACACCGACGTGCCCGAGCGCGGCCCCGAGCCCGACGGCCACGACCACGTCCTGCCCCGCAAGCACCCCTCCGTCATCCGACAGCACGTCGTCGACCAGGTCTTCGTCGGTCACTTCCGCTATCTCTCCCCGCTGTGCGAAGCACAGTTGGGCGTGCCGGAGAAGACGTTCTGGCGGCTGGTGCGACAGACGATCCTCGACTTCCAGCGGGACTTCCGCCGGCGCTTCCCCGAACTGGAGGGCAGGTTCGCCGAGTACGACCTGCTCAGCCCGCAGATCCCGCGGTACGGGCTGAACCGCGACCGGATCGTGGTCACCCGCTACGGCGACCGGGCGCTGCGGCACGCGCTGTACCCCAACGGCACCCACCCCAACCCGCTCGCCGAGGAGGGCGGCGCATGACCGTCACCACGGAACCGACGACCGCCGTACGGGCCCACGACCCGCTGCACGCGCTCGACCCGCGCGGCGCCGCCGAACACGCCCACGTGGAAGCGCTGCTGCGCTGCTGGCTGCGGGAGACCGGCCGCGAGGTCGAGGCAGGACCGCTGCGCGTCGAACTGCCCACCGCGGGGCTCGCGCTGGTCACCGAGGTCACCCACCGCTCCCCGACGGGCTGGCACCGCTTCGCCCCGGTCCGCCTGGAGGGCCCCGGCGGGCCGCTGGGCACCACCGCCGACCCGGTGACCGCGGTCGCGCTGCTGTCCACCGAGGCTGCGGCCCGCACCGTCGCCGCCGGCCGCACCATCCCGTCGGCCGAGGTCGCCGACCTCGTCGAACGGACCGCGGAGTCCGTACGCCGGGTGGCGACGTTCATCGCCGACCGGCGCGCCCGCCCCGAGCCCCCGGCCGGCACCGACGCCTTCCTCGACGCCGAGCAGGCCCTGCTGCTCGGCCACCTCAACCACCCGGCGCCCAAGAGCCGCGACGGCATCTCCGACCACGACACCGCCGCCTTCTCGCCCGAGCTGCGCGGCTCGTTCACCCTCCACTGGTTCGCCGCCGACCCGTCCGTCGTCTCCCACGACGCCGTCGCCGGCGCGCCATCGCTCGCCGGCCGGGACACCGTCGACCTGCTCGCCGACCTCGCCGGCCGGCCCGACGTCGGCGGCCGAATCCTGGTGCCTGCGCACCCCTGGCAGGCGCGGGACGTGCCGCACCGGCCGCGGATCGCCGCGCTGCTGGCCTCCGGCGCCCTCGAACCGCTCGGCGAGCTGGGCCCCGAGTGGTGGCCCACCTCCAGCGTCCGCACCCTGTACCGGCCGGGCACCTCGGTGATGCTGAAGCTGTCGCTGGGGCTGCGGCTGACCAACTCGCGCCGCGAGTCCACCCGTACGGAACTCCTGCGCGGGCTGGAGATCAACCGGCTCCTGGACGCCGGACATGCGGACGCCACCTTCCGCGCCCACCCCGGCTTCGCCATCACCCGCGACCCCGCCTGGCTCGCCGTCGACGAACCCGGCCGCGCGGGCGGACCCGAGGTGACCGGTCTGGACGTGGCCGTACGCGAAGCGCCCGACGGCATCGCGCGGATGCGCTGCCTCGTCGGACTCGTCGCACCCCGGCCCGGCCTCGGCCGCAGCACCCTCGGGGAACTCGTCGCAGCCCAGGGCCCGGGCGCCGCCGAGCAGTGGACCGCCGACTACGTCGACCGGGTACTGGTGCCCATGCTGCACCTGTACGCCACCACCGGCATCGGCCTGGAGGCGCACCAGCAGAACACCCTCGTACGGCTGGACGCCCACGGCCGGGTCACCGGGTCCGCGTTCCGCGACAACCAGGGCTACTACCTGGCCGCCTCCCACCTGCCGGCGCTGCGCGCACGGCTCGGGGTGCGCGAGTCGACGCTCGCCGTCGTCGAGGACGCCCTCGTCGACGACCGGCTCTCGTACTACCTGCTGCGCAACCAGGCGCTGTCCGTCGTCGGCTGCCTCGCCGTCGACGGCCTCGCCGACGAGCGCGACCTGCTCGCCGTGCTCGCCGACCGGCTGCGCACGGCGCTGCCCGCGCTCGCGGACGCCGCGCCCGACGGCGACCGGCTGGCCCGCCGCTGGCTGACCGCCGACACCCTGCCCTGCAAGGGCAACCTGCTGACCCGGCTGCACGGCATCGACGAGGTCCTCGCCCCGCTCGACGCCCAGTCCGTGTACCTCGACGCCCCCAACCCCCTCCAGGAGGCCGCCGTATGACGTCCCCGCACCAGGACGAGTCCGCCGCCGGCGTGCCCGGGCCGCCGCTGCCGCACCTCGACGGACGCTGGAGCGCCCGGGTGGCCCGCTCCCACGGCACGGACCTGGACCTGGTGCACGGCTGGATGCAGTCGCCCCACATCGACGCCTTCTGGCACCAGGCGTGGCCTAAGGAGCGCTGGCAGGAGGAGATCGCCGGACACCTCGCCGGCGACGCGATCCTGCCGGTGCTCGTCTGCCTGGACGGGGAGCAGTTCGCGTACATCGAGGTGTACCGGGTGCTGCGGGACCGGCTCGGCGAGCACTACCCGTACCGCCCGCACGACCTCGGGCTGCACATCGCGATCGGCGACAGCGACCGTACGGGCAAGGGCCTCGGCCGGGCGCTGCTGCGGGCGCTCGCGGACGGGCTGCTCGCGGCGGACCCCGACTGCACCAGGGTCGTCGCCGAACCGGACGTGACGAACGGTCCTTCGCTACGGGCCTTCGCGGCGGCCGGGTTCCGGGAGGCGGGCGAGGTGGTCTTCCCGGACAAGAAGGCGGCGCTCGTCGTCCGCCCGCGCACGGATGCGGACATGGTGGCGGCCGACCGCGTCTGACGCGCGTGCGGCGCGGCGGCCCGGGGGCGGTCGAGTCGACCGCCCCCGGGGCCCGCCCGCTGTATTCAGCCTCGGCGGATCAACATCAGCCTCAGCTCAGCGCGCTCAGCTTCTGCCACTCCTGCCACGACAGGTTCCAGTTGCTGTAGCCGTTGCCCAGCGGCGCCTTGCTCTTGGCGTCCTTGCCGGTGACCGTGAACGGGTCGCCGACCTGCACGTCCTGGTAGAAGGACGAGGCGTTGGCGGTGCTCATGCCGATGCAGCCGGAGCTTTTGTTCGCCTTGCCGAAGTACGCCGCGTTCCAGGGCGCCGCGTGTGCGTACGCGCCCGAGTACGTCAGGTGCATCGAGTAGTCCACCATCTTGTCGTACGCGTCGCCGAGGCCGACGGACTGCGACGTCATCCGGATCGTGCCGGCCTTCGCCATCAGCACGCTGGTGCCGCTCCAGGAGCGCTTGTCGGCGCCGGGGGCGGGGTCGCCGCCGGAGATCGGGATCGTCCGCGTCGGCTTCCCGGCCCGCTCGAAGGCCAGCCGTTTGGCGTCGAGGTCGACCTTGACCTCCTGGTGGGCGCCGACGGTGAAGGACTTGTCGTAGTCCTTGGCGAAGAAGCCGCCCCTGGCGCCGGAGTCGGTGCCGTTCAGCAGCGCCTGGAGCCGGACCTGGGTGCCGGGCTTCCAGTACTCCCGGGGCCGCCAGTCGACCCGGTCGCGTCCGTCGTAGTGCTTCATCCAGCCCCAGGAGCCCTCGGTCTTGGTGGAGGCGGTGACCTTCAACTGCCGCTCCACCTCCGCCTTGTTGGCGACGGGCTCGTCGAAGACGATCGACACCGGGTGGGCGACGCCGACGGTCTTCGCCGTCGGCCACAGCTCCAGCTTGTTCTTCTTCGCGGCCCGCGCGGTGGAGAAGGACGCCTGTTGGGTGCCCTTGGCGCCGCCGGCGCCCTTCGTCTCCGCCGTGACCTTGTACGTCTTCCCCGGCAGCGCCTTGCGGTCCGACGTCCACACCGTGCCGCCCTTGGACAGCGTGCCGGCGAGGGGCTTTGCGGTGGAGCCGTCGGTGACGGAGACGGAGGTGAGCGTGCCGCCGCTGGCGGTCACCTGCACCGGTTGGCCGGCCTTCGCGCCGCTGCCGGTCGGCGTGACGGCGACGGTGGCGGGCTTCCCGCCGTCCTTGACCGTGCCCTTTCCGTCCGCGGAGTCGGAGCCGGACGAGCAGGCGGTGAGGGCGAACGGGACGAGCACGGCGACGGCGGTCGCGGCGGCGGTGCGCACGGATATCCGGCGTCTGGTGCGCGAGGAGCGCAAGGGGAGCCTCCAGGAAGGGTGGTGCGGGTGTTGTCGGTGTGGCGAGAACGGTTGGGGTCAGGGGCGGTCAGGGGATCAGGGGTGAGCGGGGGCGAGCAAGGGCGGTCAGGGGTGATCAGCGGGCCAGGGACTCCGCGGGACCCATCACGGTCACGGGCTTCGCGGTCGGCTTCAGCTTCCGCATGAGTTCCTTCATCCGGCCGCGGGGGAGCCCGACACAGCCTTCGGTGCCGCCGTCGTGGCTGACGTGGAACCAGATCCCGCCGCCGCGCGCGGCGCCCATGGGACGGGTGAAGTCGTACGGCGGACGTCCCGCGACGCGGTTGTAGTTGATCGCGACGACGTAGTCCAGGGCCCCCGCCTTGGGCTTGTCCTCGAAGTTCGTGCCGCGGGCGGTGTAGAGGACGCCGCGGTTGCGGTCGTAGGGGAGGGCGGTGCCGGGGTTGGCGAGCTTGCCGCCGGCGTCGGTCAGCCGGTACGTGCCGACGGGGGTGCGCAGATCGCCCCGTACGTGGCGCTCGGCCCAGCCCTTGTGTCCGTTGCGGGCCGCCCACTCGTCGGCGGCGGGGCGCCAACCGAGGGAGGGGTGGCGTTCGTAGAGCCTGACCCGGGAGCGGTTGGAGTCCGCGCCTTCGCCGGTGACGACGACGACCTGGTGGGTGTCGGGCTTGATGGTGGCCCGGGTGCGCGGGCCGAGGCCGGGCAGTTCGGCGGGGGCGGCGGGCGTGGCGGCAGGCGTCTCGTCGGGCGTGGCGGCGGGCGTCTTGACGGGCTCGGGGAGCGCGCCGCCGGCCGGTGCCTTCGCGGCGGTGTCCGCGGGCTCGTCGGCGGTGCAGGCCGCCGTGCCCAGCAGCAGCCCGGTGACGACCGCGACGGCGGCGCCGGTGCGGATGCGGGGACGTACGAGGGGTCGTATGCCGGGACGTATGTGGGTTCCTATGAGGGTCACTTCGCGCCCCCGGGCTGCTTGTCGCGCTGCGGCGTGCTGTAGGTGGCGTTCTCGATGAGGTTCATGGTGTCCGCGAAGGTCTTTTTGGGCACGTCGGCGCCCAAGCAGATGTTGGCGCTGATGATGGTGTCGGGCTCGGGTGCGCCCCCGATGTGGGCGGAGTACGAGGTGGCACCGCCCGCCCCCTGGCACTCGACGTCCAGCACGTCGTCCACCTTGGGCTTCTCGCCGTTGCGCATCATCTCGTCGGAGAAGGAGCTGACCTGCCAGCGCACGAAGGTGATGACGACGCCGTCGGACGGCAGGTCCTGCACGGGCTGGCAGGGCTTCCAGCTCACGCCGTCGCACGGCCGCGGCGGTGCGGTGACCGGCACGTTCGACACGAACACCTCGGGCCGCATGGCCTCCTTGGGCTGCGGCGGCAGGGCCAGGCTGTGCCAGCCCGGGGGGATGTGCAGGACCAGCCCCGACAGGTCCTGGAAGTGCTTCTTGGCGAACCGGTCCGCGGCCGTGGGGGAGTTCCCGTCCGAGGGCGCCGTGGGCGCGCCGTCGGTACCGGGGCTCGCGGAGGCGGACGTCCGGTCGGCCGGCCGCGCCTCGACGTTCTCGGGCCGTACGGCATTGGGCAGCAGCGTCGAGGAGAGCGCCACCGCCACACCGGTCAGCAGCGCGGCGCCCGCGATCCGGCGCCGCCGCCGGCGCTGGATGCGCTCCCGCACCTGCCCCAGGCGCCCGTCCGGCGCGGTCGGGTGCGGGGTGATCCGCTCCAGCAGTACGCGCAACTCCTGCTCGGCCGCGTCGGGTCCGGTGTCCGGCCCGTCCCCCCAGGCGTCCCGGGAGGGCTCGGCGTCACGCCCGTGCATAGCAGTCACCGCCCTCCTCCACCGCGGAGGACGGCAGCAGCGTCCGCAGGTTGCGCAGCGCCTTGGCGGACTGGCTCTTCACGGTCCCCGCCGTGCAGCCGAGCGTGGTCGCGGTCTCCTCGACGCTCAGGTCCTCGAAGTACCGCAGCACCACCACGGCCCGCTGCCGCGCCGGCAGCGCCCGCACCGCGGCGGCCAGCGACTGTTCCAGGTCGACCGAGGCGTACGGGTCGTGCTCCTCCGTCGACCAGCGGCCGGCCCGGTCGGGCAGCTCGCCGTGCGGCACCTCGCCGCGCCAGCGCCGCCGCCACCACGAGGTGTGCGTGTTCACCAGCGCCGCGCGGATGTACGCCTCGGGCCGGTCGTGCGCGATCCGGTCCCACTTGGGCCAGACCTTCGCCAGCACCGTCTGGAGAAGGTCCTCCGCGAGGTGAGCGTCTCCGGTCAGCAGCCAGGCGATCCGCAGCAGGCGCGGGCCGCGGGCGGCGACGAACGCCTCGAAGTCGCCGTTGCTGCCCAGGGAACCCATCCCGCCGTCCTCGCACTCGTTTTGAGTCGTCCACGTAGGAGGAACGGGGTGGGAGGCGGGTCGGGTTGCCTCGGCCGAGAACATTTCTCAGCCGGAGGTACCCCGCGTGCTACGGCAGGTGGGTCTTGGCGTCCTCGTACGTGGCGTCGGCGGGCGTGCCGTCGGCCCCGTCCGCCGTGGCCGGTGCGTACACCAGGTACACCACGCCGCTGGCGAACCGCTGGGTCGTCAGCAGCTTCAGCGGGATCGTGGTGTCCGCCTCGTCGAAGAGCCGCATCCCCTTGCGGACCGCGATCGGGTGCACCAGCAGGTGCAGCTCGTCCAGCAGCCCGGTGTCCATGAGCTTGCGGATCACGGAGATGGAGCCGCTGACGCTGATGTCCTTGCCGGGCTCCTCCTTCAGCGCGGTGACGAAGGTCGCGAAGTCGCCTTCGAGCTGCTCGGAGTTGCGCCAGTGGAAGTCCAGCTTCTGACGGGAGAGCACGATCTTGCGGGAGTCGCCGAGCAGCTTGGCGAAGGCGTAGTCCTCGCCGCCCTCGGCCTCCCGGCCCGGCCAGGCGCCGGCGAAGCTGTCGTACGTCTTGCGGCCGATCAGCAGGGTGTCGCTGCGTTCGAGGAGCGCGCCGACGGCGGCGCCCATGTCGTCGTCGAAGTAGGGGAAGTGCCACTGGTCGGGCGCTTCGACGACCCCGTCGAGGGAGATGAACAGGCTGGCGATGATCTTGCGCATGCGGTTCTCCGGGTGGGTGCGAGGCGGGGCAACAATGCGTGGACCGGGAGAGCGTTTCGAACTCATCGGCGAATGCGCGCCGTTTTTACCGAGGAATGGGAGGGAAGGGACGGGACGGGGTGGGGGACGAGGGGGCAGTACAGGTCGTCATGCTCCCGCATCGGGGCCGAGTCGAGCAGGCTGGCCGCGTCCGTCTCGGTGACGGGGGCCGGCGGCCGGATCGAGCGCTGGGCCGCGGGACGTCGGCAGGTCCCGTACCCGACGGACCGGAGAGAAGAAGAGGATCAGCGCGGCGAGCGGGACCCCGGCCGCCATGACGGCGATCGCCGCGCGGGTGCCGAGCACGGTGCCGAGCGCCCCGCCGAGCAGCGCTCCGAGCGGGATCGTGCCGTAGCTGAGGAAGGCCGCGGTCGCGGTGAGCCGGCCCAGTAGCTCCGGCGGGCAGTAGCGCTGCTGGAAGCTGGACTTGATGACGTTGCCGGCGACGACGCCCGCGGAGACGGCGAAGCCGCCCGTGACGTAGAAGAGGACCCCGGCCCCGCGCACGGTCAGCGGGATGAGGAGGGCGAAGGCGGAGAGGCCGAGTTCGAACAGGAGCATCGCGCGGGCCGTGCCGATCCGGTCGGCGACCCGACGGGCGACGAACGCACCGGCCACGCCGCCCGCGCTGGTGGCCGCGATGAGCGTGCCGACGGTGCCGGGGGCCAGCCCCACGTCCCGGATCAGGAAGTCCACCTGGATCGACTGGTACCCCATCAGGGCCAGGTTGGACGCGGCCCCGAAGAGGGTGAGGGCGCGGAACCAGGTGTCGCCGGCGATCAGCCGCACCCCGGCGCGGACGTCGTCGACGAGGGCGCCGGCGCCGTGACCGGTCCTGACCGCGCTGGCGCGCGGCTCGCGGTGCCGGATGCCGGCCAGGCACAACAGGGAGACGAGGAACGTGGCGGCGTTCGCGAACAGCCCGTTCACGGCCCCCGCGAGCTGGGCGATCAGCCCGCCGGAGCCGAGCCCGGCGATCTGCGCGGCGGACGCGCTGCCGTGCAGCTTGGCGTTGCCCTCCGGCTGGTCTTCGGGCGGCAGGATGCTGGGGAGGTACGCGGTGTACGCGGTCTGGAAGAAGACGGCCGCGGCGCCCGTCAGCAGGGCGACCGTCAGCAGCAGCCCCATGCTCAGCCAGCCCAGCCGGGCGGCGACGGGCACGAACGCGAAGAGCACGAGGGAGACCGCGGCGGCGCCCAGCATGATCGGCCGGCGCCGCAGCCGGTCCACCCAGACGCCCACGGGCAGCCCGATGAGCAGCCAGGGCGCCCAGGCGCTGGCGCTCAACAGGCCGACCTCGAAGGTGCTGGCGTCCAGGGCGGAGACGGCGACCAGCGGCATCGCGACCCCGGTGACGGACGCGCCGAACTTGCCGGCGGTCTCGCCGCACCACAGCAGCCGGAAGTCCCGGTGGCGGCGCAGCAGCCCGCCGCGTCCGAGTATGCCTCCGCTCACGCCGACCCCCGCTCTTTGTGGCCCTGCTCCTTGGGCCCCCGCTCCTTGCGGGGGAAGGACTGGAGCTGCACCACGACGGGCAGCGCGTCCGGCCCGGGCTCGGCGTCCGGGCCGGGGGTGTGCCGGGCGACGACGGCCGCCAGCTCCGCGTTGAGCGCCTTCAGCTGTTCGGGGGTCAGCCGTAGGTCGAGCCAGTCGGCGACGGTGCCGGCGCTGCGCCACGCGTCGTCCCAGTCCTCCTGGATGTACGTCGTGACGCGGTCGAAGAACTGGTGCAGCAGCTCGTTCAGATAGACGTCGAAGGCGCCGCGGGACGCGGGGTCGTCACGGAAGTCGGCGGTGTTCAGCTCGTTCGTGATGTCCGCCCGCCGCCACCAGCGCTCGCGCTTGGTGCCGCGTTCGACGTCCTCCTCGATGAAGCCGTGCTCGGCGAGGTGGCGCAGGTGCCAGCTCACGGTGCCGGTGCTCTCACCGAGGCGTTCGGCGAGCCCGGTGGCGTTGGCGGGCCCGTCCAGCGTGAGCAGTTCGAAGATCTTCATCCGTAGCGGATGGGCCAGCCCGCGCAACGTGCGGGCGTCGATCCGCCGGGTGGGCCTGGGCGTGGGTGCGGTCTCGTCGGGCATGCCGGCAGCGTATGTTGCAGAGAGCTCTCTGCATAGAGTTCTCTGCAAAGAAGTCTCTGCGGTTTGGGGGTGCGGGGTTTGACGGAGCCGCCGTTTCCCTGCGGGCGCGTTGGTAGCCACGGTCCGCAGACGCGACAACACAGCCCGCCGCACGGCGCTACCGCGCCCTAAGCCAGGCCCTAGCTCCGCGCGGCCCGCGCCCTGCGTCGTACGAACACCCCGTACCCCACCGCCAGCACGACCAGCGCCGGCCCGCCGACGTAGCACGCCAACCGCATCTCCGGCACGAAGATCCCCGTCGCGTACACGGACAGCAGCGCCACCACCCCGAGCAGCGGGGTGACCGCACCGCCCCGCAGCCGCAGCGTCGACGCGGGCCGGGTCGCGTCCTTCCGGAACGCCAGCAGCGTCAGCAGGATGACGATCCACACCGCGATCACGCCGAACGTGCCCAGCGACATCAGCACCGCGAAGACCCGCGCCCCGAACAGCGCGGTGAGCCCGGCCGTCGCCAGGAAGCCGAGCGAGGTGACGAGGACGGCCCGGCGCGGCACGCCCCGCCCGGTCGTGGTGCCCAGCGCGCGCGGCGCCAGCCCGTCGTCGCCCAGCGAGTGCAGCATCCGCCCGGCCGCGTACAGGTTCGCGTTCGCCGCGGACAGCGCGGTGACCAGCACCACGAAGTTGGTGACGGACGCCGCCGCGGGGATCCCGGCCGCGGCGAACATCGTCACGAACGGGCTGGACTCGGCGGAGTGCCCCGGCGCGTACCCGGTCCACGGCAGCACCGCCAGCATCACGGCGATCGCGCCCAGGTAGAAGAGGGCGAGCCGCAGCACGAGGGTGCGCAGGGCGGTGCGCAGCGCGGACCCGGGCTCCTTCGCCTCTGGCGCGGTGACGGCGACCAGCTCGATCCCCGCGAAGCTGAACAGCACGATCGCCATGACCAGCCAGATCGACAGCGCCCCTTCGGGCACGAAGCCGCCGTGCGCGGTCCAGTTGGACACCCCGGTCGCCGGGTGGTCCGGCAGCCCGAAGACGATCAGCACGACGCCGATGACGACGAACGCGACGACGGCGAACGCCTTGATCGCGCTCAGTACGGACTCCGCGGTGCCGAAGGTGCCGACCCCGGTCAGGTTGACCGCGGTCACGGCCGCCGCGAAGACCAGGACGGCCAGCCACAGCGGCACGTCGGGCCACCAGAAGCGCAGGTAGATCGCCGCGGCCACGATCTCGCTGCCGATGCCGACGATCAGCGCGACCCAGTAGATCCAGCGCACCGAGAACCCGGCGAAGGGCCCGAGGTAGCGGCCGGCGAGGGTGCCGAAGGAGCCCTGCACGGGCAGTGCGCTGACCATCTCGCCGAGCGCGTACGCCACGACGAGGGCGATCAGCGCGCCGACGGCGTAGCTGATCAGCACGGCGGGGCCGGCGGTGGAGATCGCCGCGCCGGCGCCGAGGAAGAGCCCCGTGCCGAGGGCGGAGCCGAGCCCGAGCAGCGCCATCTGCTGCTTGCCGAGCCCGCGCCGCAGCCCGCCGCCGCTCTCGTCGCTGGCGGGCTCGGTGCCGCCGCTGCCGTCGTTCCGCTCGGCGATCGCCGTCGGCGGACGTCGGGAAGCGGTGGTCACGGCGGTGGTTCCTCTCTACGTGCCCGGGCACGCGCCCCGGGCCCGCGCACGCAGGACGCCGACCGTCGCGGGTGACGGCCGGCGTTCGACGGGGCGACGCGGCGGTGTCGGTGGGCCCGGGCGCTACGGTTGCGCGGCTGCGGCTGCGGCTGCGGCGGCAGGGCTCATTGCCCGGGTCTGCCCTATACCGTACCTTCTAGCCCGCGCCCCCGGAGACGGCGTACGCCCAGGTCAGGGCAGGTGTGCAACGGGTCACAGCGCGGCGAGGCCGAGCAGCGCGGGCGCGTTCGTGTCGAGGATCCGCCGCGTCTGGTCATCCGGCAGCCCGGAGTGTTCGACATACGTGACGGCCGTGCGGAACAGGTCGCCCGCCTCGTACGGGAAGTCCGTCCCCAGCACGATCCGGTCCGCCCCGAAGGACTCCACCGCGGCGCGCAGCGCGGGTACGTGCCCGTGCCCGACGCTGTCGAACCACATCCGGCGGGCCGCCGCCGACGGCTTCTCGGGGGTGTCCGGCGCTTCCCACCCCACCTGGTTGTCCGCCCGCTG
This sequence comes from Streptomyces sp. NPDC047315, assembly GCF_040643215.1. NCBI lineage: Bacteria > Bacillati > Actinomycetota > Actinomycetes > Kitasatosporales > Streptomycetaceae > Streptomyces > Streptomyces sp. NPDC047315. The sequence continues at coordinate 67,388 of NZ_JBEYTZ010000019.1, forward strand.
GAGCAGCATCGGCAGGGCGCCGCCGAGGTGCGACGCGAGGATCCGCATCTGCGGGTAGCGACTGGGCACCCCCGCCAGGATCAGCCGCATGATCGCCACGGTGTCCTCGATGGGCGCCCCTATCGACCAGGTCAGCCGGTGCTCGGTGATCAGCTCGGAGCCGGCGCCGACGCCCGCCGGGTGGATGTACAGCACGCTCCCGCGCCGGTCCAGCTCCGCGAAGACCGGTTCGAAGGCGGGGTCGGCGATGGACCGCTCCAGTACGGTCGTGGTCGCGCAGGCGCCGACCATCCCCAGCTCGTCCAGCCCGCGCGCGAGCTCCGCCAGCGCCAGGTCGACGTGCGGCAGCGGCAGCGAGGCGTACGCCAGGAACCGCCCGGGCCAGCGCCGCACCACCTCCGCGTACTGGTCGTTCACGAACCGCGCCGCGTGCAGCGCGTGCTCCGGGTCGGCGAAGTGCGGCGACTGCGGAGCGGGGGAGAGGACCTGGTGCGTCACCCCGACCGAGTCCATCAGCTCGAAGCGCGCCTTCATCTCGTCCCCGAGCCCGGCGCCGGTGCCGCGCTGGGTCGCGGTGTCGGTCTTCCCGTACCGGTCGAGCAGGTCGAGGTAGTCGTCGGTCCATACGTGGGCGTGGACGTCGATCCGCACGGTGCCTCCCGGGGTCTAGGGCCCGCCCCGTGACGCCTCTCAGTGTGGGAGGTGAGCGGTCCGCCCACCCTGGGGGTTACGCCGTACGGGTGACGCACACGGAACCGCCGTACCCCCGGCGTCCAGGGGTACGGCGGCATCGGCACCAGCTACGCCCCGTAGTGCGTCAGCGCACGACCCCGCCCGTGTTCTTCGCGATCCACGCCCGGTGGGCCGGCACGTTCGTCCAAATACCCGGCCCGGTCGAGCACGCGTCGCTGTCGTCGCCGTCCCGCGACGTGGCGCCGATCAGCTCCCACCGCTTGCCGTTCGCCCCGCGCTGGAGCAGCGGCCCGCCCGAGTCGCCACCGCACGCCATCGTCCCCGCCACCTGCCCCCGCTGGCACAGCTCGCGCTTCGCGTCGATCGCCTTGCAGTCCTTCGCCGGGACCGTGCGCAGCCCGACCTGCTGCAACCGCTGCGGCATCACGAAGCCGTCGTCCTTGATCGTCCCCCAGCCGATGGCCCGGGTCGCGGTGCCCGCGGGCCCGGCCTTGGCGGCGATGCGGATCGGCTTCTCGGCGACGGGCCGATCGAGCCGTATCAGCGCGATGTCGTTCGCGGCGTCGATGTCCGCCGGCTTGTACTTGGGGTGGACCACGGTCTGCGCGATGGTGCGCACGCTCCCGCCGGAGGTGCGCTGCTCGCTGCCGATGCGGACCTTCCCGGTGGGCTTGGCCCCCGGCTCGCCGGGCGGCGACGTGACGCAGTGCGCGGCGGTGACGACCCACTGCGGGGCGATCAGCGAACCGCCGCAGTGGCCTTCGTCGTTCACCATCGGCACGGAGACCATGAACCCGTACCGCTGCGTCGAGTCCTCCCCGCCGATGATCGCGTTCGCGCTGCCGACGGTCGCGGACGCACAGGCGGCGGTCGCGATCAGCACGACGGCGCTCCGTGCCGCCCGACGCGTGCGGGGACGCTGGTCGCCGGGGCTCGTTCGCAGGGCTGTGGTGCGGTTGAACACAGGTGTGTCCCCTCGGTAGTTGGTCAGGTGAGGAACGGCGCGACCGGGGGTCCCCGTCCATCCGGATGCGTCGTGCACCCATCCTCCAACCCCCCGCCTACCGCGAAAAAGCGGTATGCATGCCAGTAATTGGCGCATAGCAGCTCAGGTAGTCCGCGGAGTACGGCCCCCCACCGGCATCTTTCGAATCTGCCCGCAAGGTGCGCGGGTTGGCGCTACCGTGACCCTTCACGAAATCTGCACATCTGTGCATCTGCCCATCTGTGCATGCGCGTGTCCGCACCAAGGGGGGACCTTGAGCTACCCGTACACACCCGCCCCACCACCGCCCGTGCCTCCGGCGCCCCGGCCCCTGCTGAAGATGAAGAGGGTCTGGGCGGGCGGCGTCCTGCTGCTGGCCGTCGGCTTCGGCTGCGGCGCCGCGGGCGATTCACAGGACGACAAGTCCCCCGCGGCGGCGGCCAAGCCGAGCCCGGCCCCGACGGTCACGGCGACGGTCGCCCCCACGGCCACCGTCACCGCGACTCCCGAGCCCGCCCCGACGGTCACCGTCACCAAGAACGTCACCGCCCCGAAGCCCCCGAAGCCCCCCAAGCCGGCCAAGGCACCGGACCCGCCCACGACCACCACCGAAGACCGCGACACCGCCTCCGAATCCGTCTACTACGCCAACTGCGCCGCCGCCCGCGCCGCCGGCGCCACCCCGGTCCGCAAGGGCGACCCGGGCTACGCCCGCCACCTGGACCGCGACGGCGACGGCGTGGGCTGCGACCGCGGCTGACCCGCCCGCGCAGTTCGCCTCCCCCGTGCCCTGCGGCACGGGGGAGGAACTGCGCGACAAGCCACGCACGGTCCGCGGTGACCATCGCTCCCGCAGAGCCACGGCGGGACCAGGGCGCGCAAGAGGGTGCCTTCCATCCGCAGCGTGACCAGCCCCGCCGCGGCGTCACCGCCCCCGCAATCCCTCCCGCAGCCCCACCGCCCGCGGATCGTCGAACTGCGCCAGCAGTTCGCACGCCTCCGCCCGTGCATCCGCGGCCTCCCGCGCCGCGTCGGCGCGCTCCAGCGCATCCGCCAGGTGCGCCAGCGCCCGCGCCGTCTCCCACGTCTGGCCGAGTTCGCGGTAGGTGTCCACGGCCCTGCGGTGGCACTCGACGGCCTCCTGCACGTGCCCGAGTTGCAGGTGCGTGTGCCCCAGGCCGTCCCGGGCGGCGGCCTGGCGGACGCGGTCTCCCAGCTGTTCTTGGAGCGTGACGGCGCGTTGGTAGGAGGCCAGGGCGTCGGCGGGACGGCCGATGGCGCGTCGTGCATCGCCCAGGGCCAACAGCCAGTAGCCTTCGGCCGCTTCGCTGCGGATCTCGGTGGCGATGACCACGGCCTGCTCGGCGTGCGCCAACGCGGACTCCACGTCACCGACGTCGAGTTCCGCGGCGGCGAGGAGCCGTAGCGCATTGCCCTCGGCGCGGCGATCGCCGTGGGCCCTGAAGACCTCGACACCGCGGCGGAGCGGTCCGAAGGCGTCGGCGGGACGGCCGAGCTCCAGTTCCATCTGCGCGAGGTTGACCGCCACGCGCGGCTCCCAGAACCCGTCGCCCGAGTCCGCGAACAATCGCCTGCTGCCTTCCAGCGCCGTTCGCGCCTGCGCGAGGTTGCGTCGGCGGAGTTCAAGCAGGCCCAACCCGTTGAGCGTCAGTGCCTCGCCGAAGGCGTCGTGCAGCTCACGGCGCAAGGCCAACGCCGACTCGTAGTGCTCAGCGGCGGCTGCCAGGCTCTGGGACTGGGCGTGTGCCATGCCGAGGCTCTCCAGCAATTCGGCCTCGGCGGCGCGATCGCCGTCGCGCCGGGCTGCCTGCAGACCGAGCTGCGAAGTGGTGAGCCAGTCCTGAAACGGATTGTTGGTCATGTAGACGGCCCGCAGGACCACGGCCAACTGCCAGGCGATCCGGTCCGAGCCGCCGCTCGCCGCCGCCCGCACCGCAGCCACCAGATTGTCCCGCTCCGCCTCGTACCACCCCATCGCCGCCGCCGCGTCGACGAACGACACCTCGGGCAGCCCGTCATCGGCGGGCACCAGATCCACGCGCGGCTCCTGCGGTGCAACCATGGCCTGGACCGCGTCCGCGGTGTGCAGATACCAGGTCAGCACCCTGCCCAGCGCCTCCTGACGCTCCAGGGCCGTCTCTTCCAACCGCGCCTGGTCAGCGGCGTAGGCACGCAACAAATCGTGCAGGCCAAAACGGTCGGAGGCGGTCTGCTCGACCATGTGCGCCGTCGTGACGACATCGAGCAGACGCCGAGCGGTACGGACGTCGACTCCCGCGAGCGCCGCCGCAGCCGTGTCGCTGAAGTCCGGCCCCGGGTGCAACCCGAGCAACCGGAAGAGCCGGGCAGCGCCCGGCGGCAAGTCACGATAGGACCACGCGAACACGGGACGCACCGCCTCGGACTCCTCGTGGTCTTCCGCCGACAGGACTTCCCACCGACCGGACTCATCGCGCAGCTCGTCGATCAAATCCACCAGGCGCATCAAAGGCCGCCCCGCCGCCCGCTCGGCAGCCACCCTCAGCGCCAACGGCAAACGGGCGCAGAGCGAGGCGAGCTCCGCCACATGAGCCGTCTCGTCCCCGTCCCGGTAGCCCGAGGTGACACTGCGTAGCAGGGCGACCGAGTCGTCCTGGTCGAGCACGTCCAGCTTCAGCCGCCGCGCCCCCTCCCGGATCGCCAGGCCGGACAGCCGGCGCCTGCTGGTCACCACGACCAAACAGTCCGGCGTCGCCGGCAGCAGAGGTCTGACCTGCGAAGCGCCGACGGCGTTGTCGAGCACGATCAACAGCCGGCGGCCGACGAGACACGACCGGAAGGCGGCGGCCATGTGCTCACCGTCGGTGTGGACGGCGTCCGCGGAAGCCCCGAGCGCCCGCAGGAAGCCCTCAAGGACCCGTTCGTACGCGACCGGCGCCTGCGGTCCGTAGCCGTGCAGGTCCGCGTAGAGCTGACCGTCCGGGAAGCGCTCGCGCACGGCATGCGCCCAGTGGAGGGCCAGAGACGTCTTGCCGACTCCCGCCGTACCGGTCACCAGCAGCACGCGCACACCGGCACGGCCGTCGTCGAGCAGCCGGTCAAGCGCCTCGCGTTCGGTGTGCCGGTTGACGAACCCCTGACTGGCCATGGGGAGCTGGCACGGCACCGGCCCCCGTACGGCAGGGGCCGCCGGAGCGTGGTGGTAGTGGATGCCGCCCCGCACGTCGCGGGCCTGCACGACGTCACGGGCCGTGCCCGAGAGCGTGGAGTCGACTACCTCGCGGGGCTCAGTCACCCGTCACCGGTCGAAGGGGGCGAGGGATGCCACGTCCCGCTCGAAGAACGCGTCGATGTCCTCACCGAGTTCATAAAGCGCCTCGACCCGCCCCGCCACGCGATCCCTCAGCCCCGTGTCGAGGTGGCGCACGCCACCTTCCAATTCGCCCTCGGAGTCGTAAAGGATCTCGTACACCGTGTCGTCGTTCAGCGTGATCACCTCCGGGGCCGGGCCCTCGTGCTCGTACGCCCCGATGTGCTCGGGCCCGATGACGCGGATCAGCTCACCGCACTCGGCCCGCAGGCGCAGCAGATGCAGTTCCCACTGCAAGTACGGAGTGAGGGGCTGCTCCACGACGCGAACACGCAGCAGCCGACACCGATGATGCGTGGCGAGTCGCGACAGGTCGACCAACTCGGGGCGCTTGGCCTCGATGAGCTCCAGCGCCTCCTTCCACTGTCTGCGGACAAAGGCGTCCCAGCTCGCGTCGCCCGGCTCGCGGAAGTGCTGGCGGCGCTCCAGCTTCCACGAGTCGTATCCGTCAACGGCGAAGTCCCTCCTGCGGAAGTCCGCACGGTAGGCATCGAGCCCAAGCTTCTCCCCGGGCGAAGCGTCGAGCAGGTCACGCATCCGGAATCTGGTCCTTGGCTGCTAGAAGGGTGGCGCGAGGGATGACCACGAGGCGTTCACGGTCGCCGATCACGGCGTCGTGCGGCAGATCGCCCGAATAGACCGCAGTGAGATCCCGACCGATGACGGCGAAGTCGCCGTTGTCGAGTTCCCAGATGTCCGGACAGCCGTCGCGCCCTCCCGTCGTGCCCAACTCCGACGGTGCGACCCCGATGCGGCGGGTCAGCCGTGCCCGTGGATCGGCGTTCCAAGCGTTGTCCACCTGCCACCCCCATGCGAGGTCGGGCTACTGACTGTATTGAAGGCGCGTCGGGCCGTCCACGCCCGCTCGTGGGAATCGGCCGAGGCCGATGCGCAGGCACACTCCCTCAATCGGGTGAACGCGCTGGAAGAACGAAGCGGAATGGACGTTCCGCGTACTCTCGGAGAGCACAGAACTCACGGTAATCACCCCTGTTCACCGAGGAGTTGGTTCCGATGTCCGCCGACGACATTGAGAACACCGAGAACACCGAGAACACCGAGAGCGCAGAATCCACCGAGCAGGCCGACAAGCCCACGACTCCGTACGGAAAGGAGCTCCGCCGCCGCAGGATCAAGGCCGGGCTGACGCAACAGGCGCTGGCTGACCTGGCGATCATGACGCGGACGCACATCACGCACATCGAGGCGGGCAGAAGGAAACCGTGCATCCAGGATGCGCGGCGACTGGATCAAGTGCTCGACACGGGCGGTGTGTTCGTCAACTTCCTGCCGACGCTGAACCTGCGCAAGGTCGCCATTCACTTCGAGGCGGCGCGCCATTTCGAGCAGATGGCGAACATGATCCGGGAGTACGGCGGTCTGCTGATCCCCGGACTGCTCCAGACCGAGGGTTACATGCGGGCGCTGTTCCAGCGGTACTTCCCGCGGAAGGCGAATGAGCGCTTCGAGGAGGCGGTGTCCACTCGGCTCGAACGCGCGCGCATCTTCATCAATCCCGTGGAGCCCGTCTTCATGGTGCTGCTGGACGAGGCCGCGCTGCGCCGGATGGTGGGCGGCCCGGAAGTCATGGCAGAGCAACTGCGGCACATCCACGCACTGGGTGAGTCCGACCGCATCCGGGTCCATGTCATCCCGTTCGAGGCTGGAGGGCATGCCTTGCTGAGCAGCAACACGACCCTCATGTGGTTCGAAGACATGCCTCCCATCGCGTACACGGAGGCTCTCAAATCAGGGAACTTGATCGACGAACCCGACCTGGTACTGCAGTGTCAGACGGCCTACGATCACGCTTTGGGCGACGCGATGTCGCACGAGCAGTCCCTGGCCCTGATCAGGGCGATCGCAGAGGATTACGAGGATGAACCGCACTGACGCACCGGTCTGGCGCAAGTCCAGCTACAGCGGGGACGAGGACAACTGCGTCGAGTTCGCCGACAATGTCCCCGGCGCGGTCCCTGTACGTGACTCCAAGAACCTCAGCGGGTCCGCTCTCACCTTCGGCGTGCCCGCCTGGGACGCATTCGTCAGGATGATCAAGCGCGAAGGCTGACCAACCCGTTCACGCACACGACCGGAGGGCCGGGGCACACGCCCCGGCCCTCCCGTCACGTTCCGAAGCCGGCCGTCAGGACGGGCCCCGCTGGGACACCGGCGGGGCGATGACGTTCGTGACGTCGACCGTACGCCGCAGCGCCCGCGCGATCCGTACCGCGTCGTCCACCGCCCAGAAGTGGATGAAGAACAGCCGCGGCGTGTCCCGCAGATGGTGGTTGTGCAGCTCCACCAGGCTGATGCCGCCCTTCCGCAGCGCGCCGATCACGTCGTCGACCTCCTCCGCGATGACCGCGCAGTCGCCGTGCAGCGCGGCCCGGCCGCCGCCCAGCGGCTGGAAGACGAACGCCGTGGTGGCGCCGAGGCCCGGCGGCAGCACCAGATGGCCGTCGACGATCTTCTCGGCGCGGATGAACGCCGCCTTGTAGATGCCGTCGACGCTGGAGCCCTTGATGCCCAGCGCGGCGTCGATCCCGGCCGTGTCCAGGTCGATCGGGCCCTCAGGAGGCGTCTCGGGCGGGGGCGTCGCCGTCTTGTCGAGCCCCGCGCGCAGGCCGCGGGCGATGGCCACCGGGTCCTTGCCGTGGGCGTGGACGTGCGTCCACCAGATGTCCGGGTTGTGGGAGAGCAGGTGCTTGTGGATCGCCGTCTGCGCGATGCCGTGCTCATGGAACGCGTCGGTGACGGCCTGGAGTTCCCGCTCGGTGACGACCACGTCGCCCATGGCCATCGAAGAGCCGTCGGTGTACCGGGCGAACGCCACGTGCGTGCCGAGCGCGAGCCCGGGGGTGACGCGCACCCCGTGCGAGACCACGTGCAGGTCGGAGCGGTTGAAGGCGGTGTGGTACGTGACGTTCCGCAGCACGCTGCCCTCGCGCCCCAGCACCTTCGCCACCTCCGCCCAGTCCTTCGCGGTGGTGGGCACGGGGTCGAGCAGCGCGTGGCCACCGTGCCCGCCGCCCCTGCCGACGCCTGCGGTCGGCGCCGCTCGGGCGATGCCGCTGCTCGCTGCGCCTGCCAGTACGGGGGCGAGCGCGCCCACCGTCAGCAGGCGTCGTCGTGAGGTGACCGCCGATGCGACGGTGCTCTTCTGTCTCTCTCCGGCCATGACGCGATCGCCTCCACGGGGACGGGTGAAGAGGAAAGTCCTGGAAAGGCGAACGTAACACCGCAAAATTCAGTCAACCGGATAGATATCCGCCATTCGGGCTTTCCACCCGAACGGCGGTGGTGCCGGCTGTTCGGGTCATGCAAGGCAGACGGCGTCCCCGTCCGGCAGCGCGCCGGGCGTCGCGGGCGTGCCGTTCGGCGCGGATGCCCCTGCTGCCCCGGGCGTCGCCGCGATCAGCGCGTTCAGCGCGGTGCGCGCGCTCAGCAGGTCGGCCACGGCGCGGTCGATCCGTTCGCGCTCGCGGTGCAGATCGGGCAGGAGCCCGGAGCACGCGGGCACCGGCAGCCCCTCCTCGTCGTCGACGGTGCACGGCAGCAGCTCCGCGATGGTGCGGGTGCCGAGCCCGGCAGCCAGCAGGGTGCGGATGGCGCGGACGGTGTCCACGTCGCCGTCGTCGTACTCCCGGTACCCACCGGGCCCGCGGCGCGGTGCCAGCAGGCCCTGTTCCTCGTAGTAGCGCAGCAGTCGCTGGCTGACCCCGGTCCGCCGGGACAAGTCGCCGATGTGCATATGAGCGTCACCATCCGTACTCGCGTTGACCTTCACACCGATGTGAGGCTCTAGCGTCCGACGCATGACAACAACGCAGCGCCCGAACCCCATTTCCCCCGCCTCCACTTCGCCCACCCCGACTTCCCCCGCCCCTGTTTCCCTGCTCGGACTCGGACCGATGGGCGTCGCGCTCGCCGACGTCCTGCTGGAGCGCGGCCATCGGCTCACCGTCTGGAACCGCACCCGGGCGAAGGCGGACGCGGTCGTGGCCCGCGGCGCCCACCGCGCCGAAACCGCCGCGGACGCGGTGGCCGCGGCCCCGCTCGTCCTTGTCTGCCTCAAGGACTACGACGCGATGTACGACGCGCTCGCCGACGCCGAGGCCGCACCGGGGAGCGTGATCGTGAACCTCAACTCCGGTACGCCGCAGGAGGCGCGCGACGCGACGGCGTGGGCGGCCGAGCGGGGATACGCGTACCTCGACGGCGTGATCATGGTGCCGCCGTTCCTCGTCGGCAAGGAAGGCGCGGTCCTCCTCTACAGCGGCCCGCGCGCCCCCTACGACGAACACCTCCCGGCCCTCCGCTCCCTCGGCGACCCCCGCCACCTCGGCACCGACCCCGCCCTCGCGGTCATCTACAACACCGCCCTGCTCGGCATGATGTACGCCACCATGAACGGCTGGCTCCACGCCACCGCCCTGGCCGACTCCGCCGGCGTCTCCGCGGCGGACTTCGCGGACCTCGCCCTCGGCTGGTTCATGCCCACGGTCGTCACCCCGGCCTCCATGCACGAGAGCGCCCCCGCCCTGGACCGCGCCGACTACCCCGGCGACCTCGGCACCCTGGAGATGAACCTCACCGCCCTCGACCACATCGTCCGCACCAGCGAACAACAGGGCGTCCCCGCCGACCACCCGCGCCAACTCCAAGCCACCGCCCAAGCGGCCGTGACCCTCGGCCACGGCCAGAGCAACTACCTCGCGGTGTACGAGGCGTTCAAGTCACCCAGCCGCCCGGCCGCCTAGCCTTCGCCGCGCTCGGCCGCGTACTCGTCGAGCAGATCGAAGAAGAGCGTCAAGGCCGGCACGCCCTGCTTCTCGGCCGCCCGCTCGATCTCCACGGCCCACCGCAACGCGCTCGGGTACCCCAGTCCCAGCCGCGGCCACAGCCACTCGGGAAACGGCCCGAAGTTCGCGAAGTCGAAGGCGCCGCCGTCCTTCTCCTGCAACCCGTGGGCCTGCAAGGCGATCTGGTACCCGATGATCATGAAGTCCAGGTGCTGGAGCGAACCCCCCGGTAGCCACATCCCCGGCCGCTTCCGCACCTCCGCGAGGAAGTCGTGGACGTCCCGGAGTTCGCTGAAGGCCCGCGGCGGGTCGGATTCGGTCATGCGTTCACCGTACCGGGGCCGTCGAAGTAGGCGGGCGCCGCGCCTTCACGACCCGGGCGTCCCCACCACCCCCCGTTCCCGCCCCAGGCACTCCTGCGCCCCGCCGCCCTCGGGGAGGAGGCAGGCGCGTGCCCCGGACGGGTCGACCGCCGCGGACATCGGGGTCACCAGGTAGCGGTCAGCGTCGCGGCGGGCGAGGGCCGCGACGTGTTGGTCCGGTTGGTCGGGGACGGTCAGGACGACCCGGTCGCCGACGCGGAGGCCGGTCGCCCGGGCCCAGACGGTGCGGCACGTCTCGCCGTAGCGGAGTTGGAGCCGTTGGCCGCCGGAGGCGGTGAAGGAGCCGATGGTGGTCATCACGCCGTCCGTGCCGCACCCCATCAGCGCCGGGTCCTCGCCCGTGCACTGCGGGCCGGTGCAACTGGGCTGGAGCGGGGCGACGATGCGCCACGTCGTGTCGCCCTTGGCGGCGGCGTCGCCGGCGCCGCGCTCCGAGCCGTCGCCGGCGAGCCACCACGCGCCGAGCGCCGTCGCCGCGGTGGCGACGGTCAGGGCGGCGGCCGTGGCGAGCAGGGCGGTACGGCGCCTGCGGCGCAGCGCCGTCTCCGCGGCCTCGTCCGCCGCCTCGTCCCGTACGGGCTCGGCCTCGGCGTTCACGCTCCCGTCCGCTTCTGCGTCCACGTGCGCCGCCGCCCGGCCGCTCCACGCCGCGTCCGCCAACTCCCAGAGCGCGAGCAGCCGCCCCGGGGGTTCGCCCGCCAGCGTGCACAGCGCCAGCACGGCCTGGCGCGGCAGCGGTTTCGTACCGTTCAGATAGCGCTGCCAGGACGACTTGCTGTACGGCGTGCGCGCGGCGAGCGCCACCAGGCTCAGGCCCGTACGGGCCCGCAGCGCGCGCAGCTCGCTCGCGAGCCGTTCGCACTCCTCGGCGCGCCGCTCCGCCGCGTCCTCCAACGCGTCGCTCACTTGCGCAGCTCCGCCCAGGTGTCGGGCCCCACGATGCCGTCGGCAACCAGCTTGCGCGCCGTCTGGAACTCCTTCACTGCCGCCTTCGCACCCGGCCCGTACAGCCCGTCGATCACGCCCGGGTCGAAGCCGTGCCGCTTCAGTTGGCACTGCGCCTCGACGACGTGGGGGCCGCTGCCGTTGATGTCGATCAGCGCGTCGGCGGTGGTGCTGTGGCCGGCGTAGGCCGCGTCGTCCTTGCGCCCGTCGTCGTCGCAGTCGTACGTACGGCCCGGTTCGTACGTCACGGGCTTCGCGGCCCCGCGCCCGGCGCTTCCGCCGTCGTCGCCGGTGCCGTCGGCCACCAGGAACCCGGCGGCGAAGGCGAGGGCCGCGGCGGCGAGCGCGGCGGGGAGTGCGTACCGCAGCGGGACGTGGCGCCGGTCGGCGGCGCGCTCGCCCTCGCCCCCGCCCTCCGGGTCCGGGGCGGTCGGCCCCGCGTCGGGATCGGCGTCCGGCTCACCCGCCCCGGCGGCCGGCCACTCCTCCCGCCCGGCTATCTCGTGCAGCACCAGCAGCTTCGTCGGGTCGGCCCCGCACACCTTGGCCAGCTCCTCGACGGCCTTGCGGGGCACAGGCTGTTTGCCGTTGAGGTACCGCTCCCAGGAAGAGCGGCTGTACCCGGTCTTCGCCGCCAGTGCGGTGAGGCCGAGACCGGAGTGGTCTTTCAACCGCCTGAGCTGGATCACCAGCTGACGGCTCTTCTCGGGCAGTCCGGACGGGAGCGATTTCCAACGCGGCATGTCCACCTCATGCGATGCGTGCTTGGGCCTCACAGGGTTCCACGGCCCTTTCCCGTAAACCTTGCTCCCCTCTGGGGCCGACCCCACAGCCCTTGGTTCGACTCGCCCGCGCGTGTCGCTGCCATCCGGCCAGCCGACGCGGGCGTTCCCAAGGCCCCACCGCGTCCCACAACGTCCCATGGGACATGGCGTCCCCGCAGGTCAGAGCGGTGTACGTCCCATAGATGCCCGGTTTCCCCGGCTGCTCTGGCGGCGTTGCGAGGTGACGCGGAACAGTTTGTGGTGCACACCGGGCGGCGCGGCCCACCCCGCGCCGCCCCCTCAAGCGCGAAGGCGCGGTCCGCGGCCACCGTCCACAGCAGCGGCAAGGAGGCGACGAGCCGTGCGACGCCGGGGCCTGACCCGGCACGCGGACAAGGGCTGGAAGCCGTACGAGTTCGACATCTGCAACGGCCCGAAGTGCAAGTGACCGCGTAGCGGGCGCTGAAGGGTGTACGGCGGCTGGTCCCCCACGGGGGAGGGGACCGGCCACCGTCGCACGTGTGTCGTGGTGACCGTGCCTCAGGCCAAGCCACTCACTTCAGTACGTCTTCTCAGCACGCCATCTCGCCACGCCTCTCAAGACGTCCTCTCAGGATGTCCTTTCAAAGGGCGTCCTCTCAGGTTGTCCTTGCAGCGCGCCCTTCCAGCGTGTCCTTCAGCACGTCCTCGATCAGATCCGCGGCTCGCGGAGTCCCGCCCTCCGCGCGCGCCGCGGCCCGCGCCCGCGCCGAGCGGCCCGCGACCTCCTCGTCCCCGATCAGCTCCTCAAGAGCCGTCCGCAGGGCTTCGGCCGTCGCCGCCTCGGGGTCGACGCGGCGCGCCACGCCCAGCGCCACGAGCTGATCGGCGTTCATGCCCTGCTCGGAGTTGCGCGGCACCGCGATCATCGGCACCCCCGCCAACAGCCCCTCGCCGCAGCCGCCCATGCCGGCGTGCGTGACGAACGCGTCCGCGTGCTCCAGGATCGCCCGCTGCGGCACCCATGAATGCACCTCGACGTTGGCCGGGACCTCCCCGAGCTCCTGCGGGTCGGTGTACTTGCCGATCTGGAGCACCACGTGCCAGCCGGGCAGCTCGCCGAAGGCGGCCACGCACTGCCGGTAGAACTCCGGATGACGGGTGTCCGCCGACCCCAACGACACCAGCAGGACCTTCTCCGCGCCCGCCGGCCGGGCCCAGCCGTCCATGTCCGCGCGGGTGTCGAAGCAGGGTCCGACGAAGGTCACGACGTCGGGGTCGACGCGTTCGGCGTTCGGCTGCAGAGCCCGCGTGATCAGCGCCAACGCCCGCGCGGGACGCCCCTGGAAGACGTCGATGTCGGTCGTGGTCGCCCCGCTGCCGGCGAGCCACCGCGCGTACTTCTCCCGGTACGCATCGGCCCCCGGCAGCGCCCACACCGCCGCCGCGATCTCCTCCTCGTACCCCTCCCACGCCACGAACGTCGGCGACAGCTGCACGACGGGCCGCCCCTGCGACTCGGCGAGCGCGCGGGCCGCGTACGCGCCGATGTCGTACAGGTACAGGTCCGCGGGGTCCGCGTCGTACGCCGCCCGCAGCTGCGGCAGCGTGCGGATCGCGTCGTCGAGGAAGAGCTCCACCGCGGCGATCGGGTTTTCGGGCCAGTCGTTGTCGGCGACCGGCAGCCCGGAGGAGAGGGGGACGAGCTCGGCCCCGGACTGCGCGACGAGGTCGGCGACCGCGGGGTCGTTGGCGTACGTCACCCGGTGCCCGCGCCCGACGAGCTCGCGGATCACTTCGAGGCTCGGCAGGACGTGGCTGATGGCGGGGATGCCGACCATGGCGATGTGCGCCGGGCGGCGGGTCGAGCTGGACACTGAGTTCACTCGCTTCGGGTGTCGGAGGTGGGGGCGGCGGCTTCGAGGTCGTCGATGCTCCCCGACATGATGGTCCGCACGTGCTCGGTGACGAGCTCCGCGGGCCAGTCCCACCAGGCGACGGCGAGCAGCCGGGCGACGTCCGCCGCGTCGTAACGGGTACGGATGAGGCGGGCCGGATTGCCGCCGACGATCCCGTAGTCCGGCACGTCGGAGGTGACCACGGCCCCGGAGCCGATGATCGCCCCGTGCCCGATCCGCACCCCCGGCATGACGGTCGAACCGTGCCCGAACCAGACGTCGTTGCCGACGACGGTGTCCCCGCGGCTCGGCAGCCCGGCCAACAGGTCGAAGTGCTCGGCCCAGGAGCCGCCCATGGTGGGGAACGGGAACGTCGATGGCCCGTCCATCCGGTGGTTGGCCCCGTTCATGATGAACCGCGTCCCCGTGCCCAGCGCACAGAACTTGCCGATGACCAGCTTCTCGGGGCCGTAGTGGTAGAGGACGTTGCGCGTCTCGAACGCGGTCGGATCGTCCGGGTCGTCGTAGTACGAGTACTCCCCGACCTCGATCAGGGTCGACTTCACCAACGGTTTGAGCAACACGACCCGCGGCTGCTCGGGCATGGGGTGGAGGACGGTTGGGTCGGCCGGCAGGGGCAAGGGCACGGGGCGGCTCCTCGTCGTGGGGGTTCGGTTTCCAGCCCCATGATCACCACACCGCGAACCGATGTCCCACCGCTTTTCCCCGCCCCCACCTGCGAGGGCGCCTACTCCCGGCCGGGTGCGTCCGGATCGCGCGGCGCTTGGAAGGTGAGGCTGGTGAAGTCCCGGCCCTGCACCACGGTGCCGGTCTGCGTGCCACCGGTGATGCTGTTGTACACGTCCCCACCCGCCACCGGCTCGGCCTGCCGCCGCCACTCCTCCAACAACACCCGGAACTCCCCGTCCAGAGCCGCCCGCACGCCGAGCGCCGTGGCCAACGCCTGCGCACGCACCGGATCGGTGGGGTCCCCCTGCAGCGCAGCGACCTCCACCTCGCCGGAGCTGACCTGCGCCGCCCCGCCCTCCCCGGCCCCTCGCCCAAACGGCCGCCGCACTATCGCGGTGAGGCTCTGCCACACCTGCCGCCCGGCCTCACTACCGAGCCCACCGGCCAACGCGGCAAGCGTCGCTGCGGTGATCGGGTCCATACCGAGCCCCCTCCGTCGACGGATGCTTCCCCTCTGCCCTTCCCCAAGAACCGCCACCGACACCGCCCCCGCACCCACCCGAGGACCAGAAGCCCACGCGACACGCCATCGCCAACCCACGCCCCCCGACGCCGCCCGCCCCGTCCAGCGCACCGCTGCAGCGCACCACGGACCCTCGGTAGGCCCGTGGTGTCGGAGCCCGGCGCGGGCGATCTGGGCAACAAGAAAGGCCCCGGTCTTCGACCTGGGGCCTTCATCTTTGGAGCGGGGGACGAGAATCGAACTCGCGCTCTGAGCTTGGGAATCCCCTGGCACGTAGTGGCACGGAACTTCATCAGCCCTCCTTGTCGCCGGTCGCTGGTGCCCGCCCCACGATGCCGGACAGGGAGCCTTGGTAGGTGGTGCCGGGCATGTTGACCACACCGACTGTGGGGCCCGGGCCGTTCTTGAGACGGCTCACGTAGCTTTCGGGCAGCAGGACGCGGTCGCCGACTTCGAGGGGGTCGTTTTCGCGCCAGCGGTATCCGTATCGGCCGACCTCGACCACCTGGCAGCCGTTGACCTCGTGCACGCTGGTTTCATGTCCAGCCCGCTGGGGCAGACGTGCGGCCCAGATGGGTCACTCGACCACGTCGGCGAATGGAATCGATGCCCACACTTTTCTGAGGAAAGCAACTCTGCACTTGTTGGATATCCTTGATCTCGGTATGCAAGGATTCCTTGCATGTCGAAGAGGTTACTTTTCACGGCCCTCGCAGGTCGCGGACATGTGAATCCCATGCTTCCCCTGGTGGAGGAACTCGTGCTGCGGGGCCATCGGGTGGAATATGCCACGAGTGCGCCCTATGCCGAGGCGGTTTCCAGGGCCGGTGCCCGCTGGGTGGAGTTGCCCTCGGTGGAGCCGATCGAGGTGCCGGACGAGATAGGTCCAGACTCCATCGCCCTGTGGTTGCGTCATCTGTTCAGCGAAATGCGCGTTGCCCACCCCGTCCTGCTGGAGCACTGCATTGAGGAGCCTCCGGACGCGGTCTGCTACGACTCGATGCACTGGCTCGGCGGGGTCCTCTCCCGCCAACTGGCCGTCCCCGCCGTGCGGTCCGTCCCCACGCTGGCATCGAACACCGTCTTCTCGCTGCTCGACTGCTACCTGAAGGGGCTCGGACCGGACCACCCCACCATGCGTGGACTCGCCGCTGACTGCGCGCGGTTCTCTGCCGAGTACGGCGTCACGTTCGACCCTGGCCGTGACATGGACGTCGTCGAGGGGCTGAACCTGGTTCTTGTCCCCCGGGAGTTCCAGCCGGCCGGCGACACCTTCGACGGACGCTTCCACTTCGTCGGCCCCTCGGTGGGCCGACGCGAGGAGGCCGGTTCCTGGTCGCCGTCCGCTTCCGGGAGGCCCTTGCTCTACGTGTCGTTGGGCTCGGTGCTCACGGGCCGGCCCGAGTTCTACCGGGCCTGTGTCGACGCCTTCGCCGGCGGACCATGGCAGGTGGCCATGACAGTGGGTGGACTGGACCCAGCCGTGTTGGGGACGCTTCCCCCCAACATCGATGCCCGGCCCTGGTTCCCCCAGCCCGCGGTGTTGCGGCAGGCTGACGCCTTCGTCACGCACGCCGGGATGAACTCCACGATGGAGGGCCTGTACTACGGGGTCGGCCTGGTCGCCGTCCCCCACACGCCAGAGCAAGCCGTGAACGCCCGTCGGCTGGCGGAACTGGGGCTCGGCGAGCAGCTTGCACTCGCCGAGACGACGGCCGTCTCCCTGCGGTCCACGGTGACCCGCGTCGCCGCCAGCGCGGTCGTGCGGGCCAACCTCGAACGGATGCGCGGTCACATCGGGGACAGCGGGGGAGCCGTACACGGCGCGGACCTGGTCGAGAAGTATCTGTGTTAGACCGCCACCCTATGTGGACTTGACGAAAGTGGCGGAGTGTGGGCAATCCTTTTTCGAGTTCCTCGCGAGAGCGAGTGGCGTAGGAAATGTCAAGCGGGGTTTCGTTCTCCCGTGCAACCGATTGCCCACACCCGCGCCGTCTTCGTCAAGCGCGACAAAGGCCACACCTTCACATCGGCGGAATGTGGCCTGAGTGGGCGCGAGGTGACTGTTATGGTTCCTTTCCTGAAAAGCCCGCGCCCTTTCTCGTTTGCCCTTCTTTTCTCTTCCGCGGCGCGTGGCCAGGTCTTCCTCTCGTCACTTCTTGGAGCTGACCCATGCCTGTTGACGTTTCGACCGCTGTCGTGTCCGGAGCCGCGCCGGGGCATGCCCCGCCCGAGCGCGGCAGGCGCCTCGGGCTGGCGTTGTTCGTGATCGCCGCGGCGCAGTTGATGGTGGTCGTAGACGCCACGATCACGAACATCGCGCTGCCGAGCATCCAGAACGACCTGGGCATGACCGATGCGAACCTGGCGTGGGTCGTCAACGCCTACGCCCTGGCCTTCGGCGGTCTGCTGCTGCTCGGCGGACGCGCCGGCGACCTGTTCGGGCGCCGGCGGGTGTTCCAGGTCGGCATCGCGGTCTTCACCCTCGCCTCACTCCTCGGCGGTCTCGCCCCGAACGAGGAACTGCTGCTGGGCGCCCGGGTCCTCCAGGGCGTCGGGGCGGCCATGGCCGCCCCGAGTGCCCTGGCCCTCATCGCCACCACGTTCCCCCAGGGCAGGGCCCGCAACAGGGCGATGGGCGTGTACGCGGCGATGGGCGGCGTGGGCGCCACGATCGGGCTGCTGCTGGGCGGCGTGCTCACCGACGCGGTCGACTGGCGCTGGGTCTTCTTCGTCAACATCCCCGTCGGCCTGCTGATCCTCGTCGGAACCCGGACGCTCACCGAGGCCGAACGCGGCACCGGGCGCCTGGACGTCCCCGGCGCGATCACCGGCACCGGCGGCCTGGTCGCGCTGGTCTACGGCATCACCCGGGGCGGCGAACACGGCTGGAGCGACGACCTCACCCTGCTCGCCTGCACCGTCGGGGCCGCGCTGCTGGTCGCCTTCCTGCTCGTCCAGTCCCGCAGCGCGCACCCGATGATGCCGCTGCGGCTGCTGCGCGACCGCCGCCGCTCGGGCAGCTACGCCACGATGCTGTTCGTCGGCGGCGGCATGTTCGCCATGTTCTACTTCCTGACCCTCTACCTCCAACTCGTCCTGGGATACGGCCCGGTCAAGGCCGGCCTCGCCACCCTGCCGTTCAGCGTCGGCATGGCCGTCGCCGCCGGCGTCAGCTCCCGTCTGACCGCCCGGCTCGCACCGCGGGCGATCGCCGGCCCCGGGCTGCTACTGGCGGCCGTGGGCATGCTGTGGTTCACCCGGCTCGACACCGACTCCTCGTACACCGTTGACGTGCTGCCCGCGGCGTTCGTCATCGCCATCGGCCTGGGGCTGTGCTTCGTCCCCATGACGCTCGGCGCGATCAGCGGCGTCGGCGACGAGGACAGCGGCATCGCCTCGGCCCTGCTGAACACCGTCCAGCAGGTCGGTGGAGCCCTCGGCCTCGCGATCATGTCGACGCTCTCCACAGCGGCGGCCGACGACCGACTGCCCGGTGCCGCCACCGCCCTGCACCAGGGCCTGGCCGCACGCGACCACGACCTGGTGACGAAGGCCGGCGAAGCCCTGGCCCACGGCTACACCCGGGCCTTCGTCGCCGCGGCCGTCATGTTCCTGGCGGCCCTGGCCGTCGTCGTGACCGCCGTCAACAGCAAGAAGCCGCAGCACACGGACACGGCCGCCGACCCGGCACCCCCCGTCCACCTGGGCTGACCGACAGCCATCCGTCACCACGTCATGGAGGTACCCGCATGAGCCCCGTCGTCCGCACCGCGTACGGCTCGGTCCGCGGCCGGCCCGATGCCCGGGCAGCCGGCGTCACAGCCTTCCTCGGCATCCCCTACGCCGCCGCGCCCTACGGCCCCGACCGGTTCGCCGCGCCTCGCCCGCCCCAGCCCTGGGACGGTGTCCGGGACGCCGTCACCTTCGGTGCGACCCCGCCCTCCCCGCCCTCACGCCCGCCGTTCGACACCCTCATGCCCACCCCGGACATCCCCGGCCACGAGTGCCTCAACCTGAACGTCTGGACACCGGGCGGCGAGGGGAGGCCGGTGCTGGTGTGGCTGCACGGCGGCTCGTTCCAACACGGGTCGAACGCCTGCGAGCTCTACGACGGCACGAACTTCGCCCGCGACGGCGTCGTCTGCGTGACCGTCAACTACCGCCTCGGCTTCGAAGGCTTCGCCCTGCTGCCGGGAGCGCAGACGCCGGCCAACCGCGGGCTGCGCGACCAGATAGCCGCCCTTGAGTGGGTGCGCGACAACATCGCCGCCTTCGGCGGAGACCCGGACAACGTCACCCTCTTCGGCCAGTCGGCGGGCGGCGGGTGCGTCGCCACCCTGCTCTCCCTGGACCTCGGACTCTTCCAACGGGCCGTCGTGCAAAGCGGCTCGGGAACCTGGGTGCAGGCCCCCGAGGACGCGCTGCGGACCACACTGGAGGCAGCCTTCCGGCTGGGCGTCGAACCGACCGCCCAAGGATTCGCCACCTTGGACCCGGCCCGGATCGCCGAAGTGCAGGGCGCGATCGAGAACGAGGTCAACACCTGGCCCGACCCGGACCGATGGGGTGCGACGACGGCCGCCAACGGCATGTCCCTCCAACCTGTACTCGACGACCTGATCCTCCGCCCGCCCCAGGAGGCCCTCGCCGCCGGAGCCGGCCGGGACGTTCCCCTGCTGACCGGATACACCAGCGAAGAGAGCCGGCTGTTCCTGATGCCGACGGGAGTCGCGCGGATGCTGACCGACGACATGGTCGCGGCGATCGCACGGGCCACCGGCGTCCCCGACGACGTGCTCGCCGCCTACCGCGAACGGAACCCGCAGCTGTCCCCCGGAGAACTGCTCACCGTGCTCGACACCGACCGGCTCTACCGCGTCCCCGCGCACCGGCTCGCCGAAGCCCACGGCGGCGCGTGCTGGATGTACGAGTTCGGCTGGCGGTCCCCCGCACACGACCTCGGCGCCTGCCACGTACTGGAAGTGGGCTTCGTCTTCGACAACCTGCCCGCACACCGGAGCATGACCGGACCCGACGCCCCGCAGGAACTCGCCGACACCGTGCACCAGGCATGGATCGGCTTCGCCACCCACGGCACCCCCGGCTGGGACCGCTTCGACACCCACACCCGCCCCGTCAGACTCCTCAACGGCGCGGGCAACCCGCTCGTCCACGACCCGCGCAGGCGCGACCGCGAACTCTGGTCCCCGACCGCGGCGTAACCTCCGGCCCCGACGCGACAGCAGCCGGCTCCGGCGGCGACAAACCTGCCGAGGCTGGCGGGTTTCAGGGTGCCGAACAGGCTCCTGGGCAAGCACGACCACGCATGGGGGAGCGTGATGGGCCACCTTCGCCGCTTGGACGGGACGCCGAATGCGTTTCTGTCGGGGCCTCAACACTTGAAACGCCATCGGCCGGAGTCGGCGCAATGAGGACCGGTACCTTGCTGGCCTCATACGTAGAAGTAGTGGTCGCGATGCCGATGTCGCAGGCGTCCGTGACCTGGGCGCGAGTTTCTCCGCATCGCAGGGCTAGACAACAAACAAGCCCCAGGTGCTTCACCTGGGGCTTCGTCTCTGGAGCGGGTGACGAGAATCGAACTCGCGCTCTAAGCTTGGGAAGCTGCGATCGTTTGGGGCTGATCTGGGCGCTGACCTGCGCGAACGGTCTCGTTGCAGCCTCTTCGTGCAAGGCCGCTTTCACCGCGGTTCCCCGCTGGTTCCCGCCTGATGTGGTGCGCTTGTGGTGCGGCCGTGGTGCGTAGGCCACGGCAGCACCCTTCTGATCCGTAGCTCTAGCCGGATCGGTCCGCCAACGGTCGCACCGGCCACGTTACGGCCCACCGGGGACGCTACCGGATGGGATCGGTTGCCGGGGTTGCTGTACTTCGCTGCTGTACAGCAGGATCGAGCGATGTCCCGATCAATAGGCGCACACACCGCCGATCCGTGCCCTCGGTGCTTCATCGAGGCGGTCCGTCCGGGCAGGCCGATGACTATTGCGGGGCACGATGTAGTCGGGTACCTCTGCGATCACTGTGCGCACACCTGGTCTCGGCCGGTCGAGGATGACCTGGAGGTCTATGACGTTGTAAGGGTGGACCTCCCCGACGCCACGCGCTACGGCACCGCCTGGCAGGTGGAGGCCGATCGCGTCCAGGTACGCGGTACGGGGGGTGACTGGCTGCTGTGGGTCGAACGCTGGAGAATCATCACCTACTGAAGACTCTCCGCAGGGCCGAGCCGAAAGACCTGTGAGGCCAGGGAAGGACCTTTACTCCCTGGCCTCTTCCTTGTCAGGTCGCCAACAGGGTGCCTGCTGGTGTGGTGGATTGGTGCCCCACCAGTAGTCGGTGGCCGCCAGGGTCCGCCGCCGTCCGTTCGTGTTCACGCCTGTTGGTGTCAGTCGTTGGTGTCAGCGGAGTTGCCCTCACTTGGCAGATAGCCAGACTTCCCGCCTTCGGAAATCACCCAGGTCAGCCCAACCTCACCAGACGTGGCGCCCGGGGCACCAATATGACGAACGGCCAAATGGTTGGCGATCGCCCGCGCAGGACAGGAATGAGTCTGCCGTCCCTGCTCGGGACGGGCCAATACACCACTGCGTCTACCCAAGCGAGGTGGAGCGAAGAACACCCAGATCGGCTCGGGCCTGCTCGTGGTATGCGTTCATCAGATCCACGAGACCGTCGTGCCTGGGGGCAACGTCATTGTTACGGGTCGCCTTTAGCTCCTGCCAAAGTGCGATGTTGACCTGGTGAGCAGCCTCGATCGCTGCTTGGGACGCCAAGAGAACGAGGGTCTCGAAGAGCACCGACCTCCTCAGCTCGGCCGCCTCCATAGCGGCGAGATGCTCCTGCCGGTCATCCGTTCCTTCCGGAGCCAGTCGGGCTCGTTTGGCCGTGCTGGATATCTCCTTCACGCAAGAGGCGTACTCGATGTAGGTGTTGAGCTTGCGCTCGTCCCAACGCGTAGCCATGTCCTGCCGGTGCCGGGCACGCTCGGCCATGGTCGCTGCCAGGAACGATGTCAGGGCACCGACAACCACACCTATGAGAGTCACTATCTGAGCAAACATGACAACGAACTCAAGCCTTGTCATGCCTGGTCGGCAAGACCGGGGCCATGAGAATCCGGTGTTTCCTAGGCAAAGTGCCACTTGGTCGGTGGAGCGTCTTTGGGCTGGAGCTGCCATGGGGCGAGAGATCGGGGCCCGTAAGCTGTAAGGCCCGATGTGGGCCCCGATCTTCAAGGCTCGCCCCATGGTGGCTGCGTAAAGCCGTGGAGCCGACCGGCTCAGCCCAAGAGGGTTTCTCCCGCTGGTCAACCCGAGCCGTGGCGTGAGGCCGGCGTCCGGGCCGGAGCGGGGCGGAGACAGGAGCGGCGGGCCGGGCGCCGGGCCGCGCTCGTCGCGCTTGCGCGGCGGGGGCGCCTTGAACCAGTAGAGAAAGTCGCAACTCACTCCGGCTGCTGCCGGTGAGGGCGTTGGCGGTCGCGTTCGATCTCGTGGGCGACGGTCTCGGCGCAGTTCAGGACCAGCCGTAGCTTGGCGATGACCACGGCCACCGTGGCGCAGGTGGACGCCCTCGCGGACGCGATGGGGCCGCGCTGGCGTCTCGTGGTCTTCCTCGGCGCCTACGGGCCGATGCGGCCGGAGGAGCAGGCGGGGCTGTGTCGCAAGGACGTCGACCTGGACGCCCTGACGATCCGGGTCCGCACCGCGGAGCCCGAGCGCATGAACGGTCGACGCGCGCCCGGGCCCACCAAGTCGGAAGCGGGCGTGCGCGTGGTCGTGCTCCCTGAGTTCCTGCGACGGGACGTCCAACGGCACCTTGACTGGTACGCGGAGAAGGAGCGGGGCGGCCTGCTGTTCGTCGGTGAGCGCGGCAAGCCCTTCCGGCGCACCACCTTCGGGCGGAAGTGGCGACGAGCCCGGGCCAGGGTCGGGATGCCGGGCTTTCCGGTTCTACGACCTCATGGTGCGCGCACCGGGTGCGAGCCCAGCAGGGCCAAGGCCAGGCGTCCAGTGGTGCGGATGTGGTGCGCGGCTCCTGAACGAGCCCGAACAGCACAAAGCCCAGGTTGGGGATTTCCTCCCTGACCTGGGCTTTCGTCTCTGGAGCGGGTGACGAGAATCGAACTCGCGCTCTAAGCTTGGGAAGCTTATGTTCTACCATTAAACTACACCCGCGCATCGGAACCGATCTCGATGATCGATAACCGCAGCGCCCACTGTACCCCATCCCGGCCCCACGGCGAACGTCGCCGTGGGGCTTTTCGCTCCGGTTCCGGCGGGCCCGGCGTCGGACCCGGCTGCGGGGCAAGGGAGTTGGGGCGTAGTTTGGGAGACGGAGTGCCGGTCGGCGGTGGAGATGGTTCATACCCTAATGTGGCGTTCGTCCGCATTTGTTGGGGAAGGGACCTGATGGACTTGATGGCACGCACCGTCGTCCGCTGTGCCGAAGGGCACGTCTTCACTACCGGATCGTTGCCGATGCAGCAGCTCGGTGCGGGACGGATCGGACCGGCGAGGCTCGTCCGGTGTCCACGTTGTGCGCGGTTGCGGAACGTGGTGCCCGTGGAGGCGGCGAAGAAGTAGCCGAGGGAGCTTCGGCGGGCAGACGCGCACGGGCCGTCGAGCCGTCCGGTTCGATGGGGTCCGTGCGCTCTGCGTATCCTCGGGGGGTGCTTCTCTCAGACAAGGACATCCGGGCCGAGATCGACGCCGGGCGGGTGCGCATCGACCCGTTCGACGAATCCATGGTGCAGCCGTCCAGCATCGACGTGCGTCTCGACCGCTACTTCCGGGTGTTCGAGAACCACCGCTACCCGCACATCGACCCCGCCGTCGAGCAGGCGGACCTGACGCGGTGCGTGGAGCCGGAGGGCGACGAGGCGTTCATCCTGCACCCGGGCGAGTTCGTGTTGGCGTCCACGTACGAGGTCATCAGCCTCCCGGACGACCTCGCCTCCCGGCTGGAGGGCAAGAGCTCGCTGGGGCGGCTCGGCCTGGTCACCCACTCCACCGCGGGGTTCATCGACCCCGGCTTCTCCGGGCACGTGACGCTGGAGCTGTCGAACCTCGCGACGCTGCCGATCAAGCTGTGGCCGGGGATGAAGATCGGGCAGCTGTGCATGTTCCGGCTCAGCTCGCCGGCCGAGCACCCCTACGGGAGCGAGCGGTACGGCTCCCGCTACCAGGGGCAGCGCGGGCCCACGGCGTCCCGCTCGTTCCAGAACTTCCACCGGACGCAGGTGTGAGCATGAGTGACGTACGGGAGAACCTGACGTACGAGACGTTCGGGACCGCGGTGCGCGAGCTCGCGCAGACCATCGCGGACGACGGCTTCGAGCCCGACATAGTGCTGTCGATCGCGCGCGGCGGGGTCTTCGTCGCCGGCGGGCTGGCGTACGCGCTGGACTGCAAGAACATCCACCTGGTCAACGTCGAGTTCTACACCGGCGTCGGCGAGACGTTGGAGATGCCGGTGATGTTGGCGCCGGTGCCGAACGTCGTGGACTTCTCCGACAAGAAGGTCCTGATCGCGGACGACGTCGCCGACACCGGCAAGACGCTGAAGCTGGTGCACGACTTCTGCCTGGACCACGTCGCCGAGGTGCGCTCCGCGGTCATCTACGAGAAGTCGCACTCGCTGGTGAAGTGCGAGTACGTCTGGAAGCGCACCGACGACTGGATCAACTTCCCGTGGTCCGTCGACAAGCCCGTCGTGCGTCGCGAGGGGCAGATCCTCGACGCCTGAGGCAGACGCATCCGAGACGAGGCAGACGCATGCGAGACGAAGAGGGGCGCTCCCGCCGGGAGCGCCCCTCTCGCCGTGCGTAACGTGCTTACGACTCAGATCGTGCCCAGCTTGATGATCGACAGCAGCGCGATCAGCTGGATCGCCGACGCCCCCAGCGCCTTCGGCCACGGCAGGTCGTGCGACTTGCTCACCATCACCGTGAACAGCGCGCCCGCCGCCAGCCAGGTGGCCCAGCCCAGGAGCTGGACGAAGGAGTTCTGGCCGCCGAGGAAGAGGGCGAAGAACAGGCGCGGGGCATCCGTGAGGGTCATGATCAGCATGGAGAGGCCGACCGTGGGCTGCCAGGAGCCCGTGCCGCCGAACTGGCGGGCCAGGGTGTGGGTGACCACGCCCAGGATCGTGCCGCCGATGACGAACGCGATGCCCGTGATCAGCACGGCCGGGATCGCCGCCGACAGCGTCGCGTTGATGACCTCGTCCCGAGGCTCGTCAAGGCCGAAGATCGCCAGCATTCCGTAGAGGAACGTGACGACCAGCGCCGGGCCCCAGACGGGGTAGTCCCGCATCTGTAGGAAGGTCTGCGCCGGTCGGGTGACGATGCCGGTCAGCAACTCCTTCCAGTGCAGCCGGGGGCCGGCGGGGGCCGCGGGCGCGCTGCCCGCCTGGTAGGTCGAGCCCTGGCCGTAGGGGTCGTCGACGGAGAACGCCTGGGTGTGGCCCGCGTTGTTGGCGTACGGGTCGTGGTGCGGCGGCGCCTGGTGCGGGTGGTGGGGATGGGGGTGCGGGGGCTGCTGGGGGCGGCCCTGCTGCTGGTACGGGTCGCCGAAGTACTCCGGCTCGCCGTACGCGGGAGGCTGGCCGCCCTGGTAGCCGCCGCCCGCCGGGGGCCACGGCTGCTGCTGTCCGTACGGCTGCTGCTGCCCGTACGGCGGCGGTGCCTGCTGCGGTTGCTGCTGCTGCGTGCGGTTGTCCCGGCCGCGTCCGATCCTGAATCCAGCCACGCCTTCGAACGTACCCGCTCTCGGGGTGTCACGGTGTCATCACGGGTGCGAGCAGGGGGTTTGCGGCTGAGCTGTGACATCCCCTAGGGGAGCCCCGGGGGGTTATCCCCACCCTGGGGACAGCCGGGGGAAACAGGTGAGGGCCGGGCGCTCAAGCACCCGGCCCTCACCACCGTACGGACCGACGGACCGACGGACCGACGGACCGACGTACGGACTACTTCACCGGCTCCGGCTCCGGCGCGCCCTCCGGCTCCTCCATCGGCTCGCCGTCCGCCGGCGGCGTCTTCACCGAGTCCAGCAGCAACTGCGCCACGTCCACGACCTGGAGCGACTCCTTCGCCGTCCCATTGTTCTTCTTGCCGTTGACGGAGTCGGTCAGCATCACCAGGCAGAACGGGCAGGCGGTGGAGACGATGTCCGGGTTGAGCGACAGCGCCTCGTCCACCCGCTCCTCGTTGATGCGCTTGCCGATGCGCTCCTCCATCCACATCCGCGCGCCGCCGGCGCCGCAGCAGAAGCCGCGCTCCTTGTGGCGGTGCATCTCCTGCTGGCGCAGACCGGGGACGGCGGACATGATCTCGCGCGGCGGGGTGTACACCTTGTTGTGCCGACCCAGGTAGCACGGGTCGTGGTAGGTGATCAGGCCCTCGACCGGGGTGATCGGCACCAGCCGGCCCTCGTCGATGAGGTGCTGGAGCAGCTGGGTGTGGTGGATGACCTCGTACTCGCCGCCGAGCTGCGGGTACTCGTTCGCGATGGTGTTGAAGCAGTGCGGACAGGTCGAGACGATCTTCTTCGCCGACTTCGGCTTCCTCGTCGCCGGCTCGTCCTCGTCTTCACCGAAGGCCATGTTCAGCATGGCCACGTTCTCCTGGCCGAGCTGCTGGAACAGCGGCTCGTTGCCCAGGCGGCGCGGGGAGTCGCCGGTGCACTTCTCGTCGCCGCCCATGATCGCGAACTTCACGCCCGCGATGTGCAGCAGCTCGGCGAACGCCTTCGTCGTCTTCTTCGCCCGGTCCTCCAGGGCGCCGGCGCAGCCGACCCAGTACAGGTAGTCCACCTCGGACAGGTCCTCGACGTCCTTGCCCACGATCGGGACCTCGAAGTCGACTTCCTTCGTCCACTCGACGCGCGCCTTCTTCGCCAGGCCCCAGGGGTTGCCCTTCTTCTCCAGGTTCTTCAGCATCGTGCCGGCCTCGGAGGGGAACGCGGACTCGATCATCACCTGGTAGCGGCGCATGTCGACGATGTGGTCGATGTGCTCGATGTCGACCGGGCACTGCTCCACGCACGCACCGCAGGTGGTGCAGGACCACAGCACGTCCGGGTCGATGACGCCGTTCTCCTCCAGCGTCCCGATCAGCGGGCGCTCCGCCTCGGCCAGCGCCGCGGCCGGCACGTCCTTCAGCGCCTCGTCGGACGCCTTCTCCTCGCCCTCCATCGACTTGCCGCCGCCGGCCAACAGGTACGGCGCCTTGGCGTGCGCGTGGTCGCGCAGCGACATGATCAGGAGCTTGGGGGAGAGCGGCTTGCCGGTGTTCCAGGCGGGGCACTGCGACTGGCAGCGACCGCACTCGGTGCAGGTGGAGAAGTCGAGGATGCCCTTCCAGGAGAAGTGCTCGACCTGCGAGACGCCGTACACGTCGTCGTCGCCCGGGTCCTCGAAGTCGATCTCCTTGCCGCCGGACGTCATCGGCTGGAGCGCGCCGAGGGCCGAGGCGCCGTCGGCGTTCCGCTTGAACCAGATGTTCGGGAAGCCGAGGAAGCGGTGCCAGGCCACGCCCATGTTGGTGTTGAGCGAGACCGTGATCATCCAGATCAGCGAGACGCCGATCTTGATCATCGCGGTGAAGTAGATCAGGTTCTGCAGGGTGGCGACGCTCAGGCCGTCGAAGAGGGCGACGAGGGGGTACGAGACGAAGTAGCCGGCCTGGTAGCCGCCCACGCCGTGGATCGCGCCCTCCAGCCCGCGCAGCACCAGGATCGCGAGGCCGATGGTGAGGATCACGTACTCGACGAAGTACGCCTGCCACGCCTTGGAGCCGGCGAAGCGGGACTTGCGCCCGGCCCGGGACGGCAGGCTGAGCAGCCGGATCACGATCAGGGCGACGATGCCGACCACGGTCATCAGACCGATGAACTCGGTGTACATCTCGAACGGCACCCAGGTGCCGATGACCGGCAGCACCCAGTCGGCCTGGAAGAGCTGGCCGTACGCCTGGAGCAGGGTGGGCGGCAGGGTCAGGAAGCCGATGGCGACGAACCAGTGGGCGAATCCGACGATGCCCCAGCGGTTCATCCGGGTGTGCCCGAGGAACTCCCTGGCCAGGGTCATCGTGCGCTGCTTGGGGGCGTTGGTGCGGCTGCCCGCGGGCACGGCCTGGCCGAGCCTCACGAAGCGGTAGATCTGCGCCACGGCTCGGGCGATGAGCGCGACGGCGACCACGGTCAGGACCAGCGACACGACGATCGCGGCGAGCTGCATTTCGGGACTCCTCGGGCCTGCGAGGGGGGACGTTCCGGCACTTCCGGTGTACTGCGGCACCCTCTGGTGTGCTGCCGTACTTCCGGCACTGCGGTATTCCGGTGTATTCCGGTGTATTCCTGTGTACTGCGGGGCGAGTCGCGGTGGTGGGAACCGGTGGGCCCGTCGCGACTACTGGGCTGAGTCTACTAAGCGGTAACTTAATCGGTTCTTGCCGAGACTACCCACTTACGTCGCCGCACTGTAGCCGCGCGGGCGGTGATCTGTGTCGCTCAGGCTTGCCTCAGCCCCTGCGGGCGCGGTACGCGCGGCCGGGGGTCCTGTGCGCGGGTCCGGCCGCGCAGCCGGCGCGGGCCGAGGCCGCGGGCGGCGATCGCGGCCGTGCGGGCGAGGATCGCCAGGTCCATCCCGAGCCAGTGCTCGCGTACGTAGTACAGGTCCTGGACGGCCATCTCCTCCCACGGCAGCCCGGACCGGCCGCCGATCTGCCAGGGGCCCGTGATGCCGGGGCGGACCGCCGTACGGGCGCGGGCGGTGCCCGTCAGGGGGTGGTCGACGGGCAGCGGGCGCGGGCCGACCAGCGACATCTCGCCCCGTACGACGTTGATCAGCTGCGGCAGGTGGTCCAGGTAGTGGCGGTGCAGCAGCCGGCCCGTGCGGGTGGCGGGGGCGGTGCGGAACGCCAGCATCGCGAAGGGGCGGCCCCGGGCGCCGGCGCGCCGCAGGGGGATGAGGGCCGGGCCGCGGGACGTGACGGCGACGGCGGCGGCGAGCGCCAGCAGCGCGGGGGCCAGGAGGAGGAGCAGGAGGGTGCCGCCCACGACGTCGACGGCGCGTTTGGAGGTGGACATCCGCGTCTCCCGTGGGGAGTGGTTCGCTGCGTCTTGGTGTTGTTGCTGTAGCTACGTGGTGAGCTTTTTGGGCTGCTGTGTGGGTGTTTGGCAGCTTCCGTGGGGCATGACTTTCGCAGACGCTCCGGCGTCGGGGGCGCTACGCCACGCGTGGGGGCGGCGCGAGGGCAGCACGAGGGGGGCGGCGCCGCCGCAGGCCGCAGAGCTGCGGATAAGCGTGGGCTAAAAGTTGAGTGGGGTGGACTCAGCTCTGTTGACTCTCCCCGGGCCGTCGGGCATGCTATGAGTCAGATCCACTCAAGTAGTTTCAGCTGGAGGAATTGACATGGCACGTGCGGTCGGCATCGACCTGGGCACGACTAACTCCGTCGTCAGCGTTCTGGAGGGCGGCGAGCCCACCGTCATCACCAACGCCGAGGGAGCCCGGACCACGCCGTCCGTCGTCGCCTTTGCGAAGAACGGCGAGGTGCTGGTCGGCGAGGTCGCCAAGCGCCAGGCGGTCACCAACGTCGACCGGACGATCCGTTCGGTCAAGCGCCACATGGGCACGGACTGGAAGATCGAGCTCGACGGCAAGAACTTCAACCCGCAGCAGATGAGCGCCTTCATCCTGCAGAAGCTGAAGCGGGACGCCGAGGCGTACCTGGGCGAGAAGGTCACCGACGCGGTGATCACCGTCCCGGCGTACTTCAACGACTCCGAGCGCCAGGCCACCAAGGAGGCCGGCGAGATCGCGGGCCTGAACGTCCTGCGGATCGTCAACGAGCCCACCGCCGCCGCCCTCGCCTACGGCCTGGACAAGGACGACCAGACCATCCTCGTCTTCGACCTCGGCGGCGGCACGTTCGACGTGTCCCTGCTGGAGATCGGCGACGGCGTCGTCGAGGTGAAGGCCACCAACGGCGACAACCACCTCGGTGGCGACGACTGGGACCAGCGCGTCGTCGACTACCTGGTCAAGCAGTTCCAGAACGGCCACGGCGTCGACCTGGGCAAGGACAAGATGGCCCTCCAGCGGCTCCGCGAGGCCGCCGAGAAGGCGAAGATCGAGCTGTCGTCCTCCACCGAGACGACGATCAACCTGCCCTACATCACGGCCTCCGCCGAGGGCCCGCTGCACCTGGACGAGAAGCTCACCCGCGCCCAGTTCCAGCAGCTCACCTCGGACCTGCTGGAGCGCTGCAAGACCCCGTTCAACAACGTCATCAAGGACGCGGGCATCGCCCTGTCCGAGATCGACCACGTGGTCCTGGTCGGCGGCTCCACCCGCATGCCCGCCGTCGCCGAGCTCGTCAAGGAGCTGACTGGCGGCAAGGAGGCCAACAAGGGCGTGAACCCGGACGAGGTCGTCGCCATCGGCGCCTCGCTCCAGGCCGGCGTCCTGAAGGGCGAGGTCAAGGACGTCCTGCTGCTCGACGTCACCCCGCTGTCCCTCGGCATCGAGACCAAGGGCGGCATCATGACCAAGCTCATCGAGCGCAACACCACGATCCCGACCAAGCGCTCCGAGATCTTCACCACGGCCGAAGACAACCAGCCGTCCGTGCAGATCCAGGTCTACCAGGGCGAGCGCGAGATCGCGGCGTACAACAAGAAGCTGGGCATGTTCGAGCTGACCGGTCTGCCGCCGGCGCCCCGCGGCGTCCCGCAGATCGAGGTCTCCTTCGACATCGACGCCAACGGCATCATGCACGTGACCGCGAAGGACCTGGGCACGGGCAAGGAGCAGAAGATGACCGTCACCGGCGGCTCCTCGCTGCCGAAGGACGAGGTCGACCGGATGCGCCAGGAGGCCGAGCAGTACGCGGACGAGGACCACCGCCGCCGCGAGGCCGCCGAGACCCGCAACCAGGGCGAGCAGCTCGTCTACCAGACGGAGAAGTTCCTCAAGGACAACGAGGACAAGGTCCCCGGCGAGGTCAAGACCGAGGTGGAGACCGCGCTCGTCGAGCTGAAGGAGAAGCTCAAGGGCGAGGACTCGGCGGAGATCCGCACCGCCACCGAGAAGGTCGCCGCCGTCTCGCAGAAGCTGGGCCAGGCCATGTACGCCGACGCCCAGGCGCAGCAGGCCGCCACCGGTGACGCGCCTCAGGGCGACGCCGGCCAGGCCAAGGCCGACGACGACGTGGTCGACGCCGAGATCGTCGACGACGAGAAGCCCAAGGGCGGTGCCGCGTGACGGAGGAGACCCCGGGCTTCGAGGAGAAGCCCGACGTTCCCTCCGGCGCCACCTCTGACGACGCCGCCGAGACCGCCGGCTCCTCCGACAAGGAGGGCCGCGCGGCCCCGGCAGGGGACGCAGCCAAGACCGCCGGCCTGACGGCGGAGCTGGACCAGGTGCGCACGGCGCTCTCCGAGCGCACCGGCGACCTCCAGCGCCTCCAGGCCGAGTACCAGAACTACCGCCGTCGCGTCGAGCGCGACCGGGTGTCGGTCAAGGAGATCGCCACGGCGACCCTCCTGGCCGAACTGCTGCCCGTGCTCGACGACATCGGCCGCGCGCGGGACCACGGGGAGTTGGTGGGCGGCTTCAAGTCCGTCGCCGAGTCCCTGGAGACCGCCGCGGCGAAGATGGGCCTCCAGCAGTTCGGCAAGGAGGGCGAGCCCTTCGACCCGACGATCCACGAGGCGCTGATGCACAGCTATGCGCCGGACGTCACGGAGACCACGTGCGTCGCGGTGCTCCAGCCGGGGTATCGCATCGGCGAGCGGACCATCCGCCCCGCGCGGGTGGCCGTGGCCGAGCCCCAGCCGGGCGCGGCCCCGTCGACCTCCGGCAAGGAGGCCGCGGAGTCCTCGGACGCCAAGGGTGCCGAGGACGGCGCGGCGGACGCCGAGGGAGCTAAGGGTGCGAAGGCTGACGGCAAGGAGAGCGGTGGCCCGGACAAGGGCTAGCGCGAGGGTGCTGGTGAAGGTGACGGGTCGGAAGGAGGGACGTCGATGAGCACGAAGGACTTCGTCGAGAAGGACTACTACAAGGTCCTCGGCGTCCCCAAGGACGCCACCGAGGCCGAGATCAAGAAGGCGTACCGGAAGCTCGCCCGCGAGTACCACCCGGACGCCAACAAGGGCGACACCCGGGCGGAGGAGCGCTTCAAGGAGATCTCCGAGGCGAACGACGTCCTCGGCGACCCCAAGCGGCGCAAGGAGTACGACGACGCCCGCGCCCTCTTCGGCAACGGCGGCTTCCGCGCCGGTCCCGGCGGCGCCGGCGGCACCTTCAACTTCGACCTGGGCGACCTCTTCGGCGGCGCCCAGGGCGGAGCCCAACCGGGAGGTGGCGCAGGCGGCTTCGGCGGCGGCATCGGTGACGTCTTCGGCGGTCTGTTCAACCGCGGCGCGGGCGCGGGCACCCGCGTCCAGCCCCGCCGCGGCCAGGACGTCGAGTCCGAGGTGACGCTCAGCTTCACCGAGGCGGTCGACGGGGCCACGGTCCCGCTGCGGATGTCCAGCTCCGCGCCGTGCAAGGCGTGTTCGGGCACCGGCGACAAGAACGGCACGCCCCGCGTGTGCCCGACCTGCGTCGGCACCGGCCAGGTCTCGCGCGGCGGCAGCGGCTCCTTCTCGCTCACCGACCCCTGCGTGGACTGCAAGGGCCGCGGGCTGATCGCCCAGGACCCCTGCGAGGTCTGCAAGGGCAGCGGGCGCGCCCGCTCCTCGCGCACCATGCAGGTGCGGATCCCGCCGGGCGTCTCCGACGGCCAGCGGATCCGGCTGCGCGGCAAGGGCGCCCCGGGCGAGCGCGGCGGACCCGCCGGCGATCTGTACGTCGTCGTGCACGTCGGCTCGCACCCGGTCTTCGGCCGCAAGGGCGACAACCTCACCGTGACCGTCCCCGTGACGTACGCGGAGGCCGTCCTCGGCGGCGAGGTCAAGGTGCCCACGCTCGGCGGGCCGCCGGTCACCCTGAAGCTGCCGGCCGGCACTCCCAACGGACGGACGATGCGCGCCCGCGGCAAGGGCGCCGTTCGCAAGGACGGCACCCGCGGTGACCTGCTGGTCACGGTCGAGGTCGTGGTTCCCAAGGATCTGAGCGACAAGGCGAAGGACGCGCTGGAGGCGTACCGCGAGGCCACCACGGGCGAGGACCCGAGGGCCGCGCTGTTCGAGGCCGCGAAGGGAGCATGAGGACGATGGACGGAAGGCGCCGCAACCCCTACGAACTGACCGACGAGTCACCGGTGTACGTGATCTCGGTGGCGGCCCAGCTATCCGGTCTGCACCCGCAGACCCTGCGTCAGTACGACCGGCTGGGCCTGGTCTCCCCCGACCGCACGGCGGGGCGGGGCCGGCGCTATTCCGCCCGGGACATCGAGCTGCTGCGCACCGTGCAGCAGCTCTCCCAGGACGAGGGCATCAACCTCGCCGGCATCAAGCGCATCATCGAGCTGGAGAACCAGGTCGCGGCGCTCCAGTCCCGGGTCGCCGAGCTGTCGGCCGCGGTCGAGGGCGCGGCGGTGGCGATGCAGCAGCGCGAGGCGCAGGTGCACGCCTCCTACCGGCGCGACCTCGTGCCGTACCAGGACGTGCAGCAGGCGACCGCGCTGGTGGTGTGGCGCCCCAAGCGGGGCGAGTAGGACACCCTCCGCCGCCGACGGTGCGGCGGCGGAGAGTTGGAGGGCCATCACCCCGTATCCCGGGGCGATGGCCCTTCACGCGTTCTGGGCGTCGTGGTCGAGGATCCCCGACTGGGCGATCAGATAGCCGAGTTGGGTGCGGCTGCCGCTGCCCAGCGACGAGCCCAGCTTGGCGATGTGGGCGCGGCAGGTGCGTACGTTCATCCCGAGACGGCGCGCGATCGCCTCGTCGACGTGCCCCTCCACCAGCAATTTGGCGATGGAGCGCTGGATTCCGGTGATCCCGTCCAGATCGGGGCCGTACGAGATCGGCTCCTCCCACGGCAGCCCGTGCAGCCAGAACTGCTCGAAGACGCCGACGAGGTACTCCACGATCCCCTTGTGCCGCAGCTCCAGTGCGAAGAGCCGATCGCTGCTGGCGGGGATGAAGGCCACCTTGCGGTCGACGATGATGAGCCGGTCGATGATCTCCTCCAGGGTGCGCACCTCCACTCCGGCGGGGCCGACCTTCTCCATGTAGGAGAGCGTGGCGGGGTGGTGGCGCGCGGTGTGCTGGTAGAGCGTGCGCATCCGCACCCCGCGTTCGATCAACGGCTCCACCCGGCGCAACGCCTTCTCCAGGGAGTGGGGTTGGCGTCCGCTGCCCGGTTGGACGGTGAGGAGTTCCTGTGTGCAGTCCGCGGTCACCTGGTCGAGGGTCGCGTTGATGCGGTTCAGTCCTTCGAGGACGGTTATCCCCTGCGGGACGGTGGAATTCTGAGCGGTGTACGCCATGAACGGTTCGAGGGCGTCGGTGAGGGCCACGGCCCGGCGGCGGCGTTCCTGGATTTCCCGCTCGATGGGGTGAATGAGTTGTGAGAGCGCGGAGGCGGGCGGAACCGGTCGCAGCCATTGCGCGTCGTACGGGTCGGGGTCGAGCAGGGCGAGGTCGAAGAGACAGGGCGCGGACTCCGCTTCGGAGCGGGCGATGCGCCCGGTGCGCAGGGCGGTGATGTAAAGACCCTTTCCCGCCTCGCACAACTTTCCGTCTGCGTGAGGGTGTCCGAGTTCGCCCCCATTAGACGTCATGTGTACCCCCTCATGTTCCTGCAATACAGGAACATGATGCCTGCCGTCGCTGGTGCAAGCGTTCGGAGTGAGACATCGTCTTATGCGCGGGGGAGGAGGAATGATCAAATGAGGTGGAGATCACCCATGTCTAGGACGCTACGTGCTCTCTGTGCTCTGGCCCTGGCGGCAGCCGCGCTGGGTGCGGCGGCATCCGTCGGTGAGCCCTCCTGGGAACGCGTCCCCGCGAGCTCCCTTGCGGCGACGCAGGGTGAGCCCTCGTGGGAGTCCAGCCCCCTTGGCGCGACCCCGGCTGGCGAGCCCTCCTGGGAACTCACCCCCGCGCACGCTGTCGAAGGTGTGGACGCATGACCATTCCCCCGGACGACCGGTCCTTCCGGCGTGAGATGGCCACGGCCTACCGCTCGGGGTGGCACTTCATCGACCTCGTCACGGCCATCCCCCACCGCGGCGATTCGTTGATGGTCACCCTGTTCGGCGAACCCATCGTCGTGGCGCGCGAGGAGGACGAGGACGTTCGAGCGTACCGGTGCCTACGGCGGCCGAGAGGGGCGCCACAGCCCGTCCGGTGTGCCATCCGGTACGGCATGATCTTCGTCAATCTGGATCAGCGCGATCAGGAAATGGTCGAGCCCGACACCACCACCGCCACCCCCCGCAGTGCCTGAGCGATTCCCCCGTCGTTCCAAATCGCTCCGGCACTTCCCCCACACAGCGGCGCCATCGCGGACCTGAAACGCGATGGCGCCGCTGTGCGTCTGCGTACGTTGCGCGCGGGGTGCTCGGGCCGCGCGGGATGCTCGGAGCGCACGGGGCTTCCGTGCGGCCGATGCGGCCGATGCGGCCGATGCGTCCGTTGCGGCAGTGCGGGGCGGTCAGCCGCGGCCCAGGGCCCGCTCGACGGCGATCTCGATCACCACGCGGTCGGGGTTCGGCCGGGGCGTGCGCCCGTAGCGCTCCGCGTACCGCCGCACGGCGTCCTCGACCGGCTCCGGCTCCGTGCGCACCCGCGCCCGCCCCTCCAGCGTCGCCCAGCGCCTGCGGTGCGCCTGGCAGACCGCGACCCGGGCGCCCTCCTCGCCCGCCGCGGCGAGCACGTGGGCGACCTTGCGGCTGCCCTTGTTGGTGATCACCCGGGCGATGCCCGCCTCGGGGTCGAAGGTCACCCCCACCGGGACGACGTGCGGACTGCCGTCGGGCCGCAGCGTGGTCAGCGTGCACAGGTGGTGCTCGCGCCAGAACGCCAGGTACTCGGGCGTCAGGTCGCGCAGATCGGTGATGGCCATGTCCCCCACCCTAGATATCGGGAGCCGGCGGACGGTCGGGTGCGTCCCCGATGCAGAGGGGCAGAGGGGCAGAGGGGCAGAGGGGCAGAGGGGCAGAGGGGCAGAGGGCAGGGGCAGAGGGCGCCACCGCTGGCGAGAGCGTGATTGAGTGGAATAGACTCAACTTTGTGCAGGTTGACCGAGTCAGTATCAGAGTCGTCTTCAGTGCACTGACGCGGGGTGACCTGTGGAGCCCCGACCCGCCCGCGAGGAGGAGAGACCGGACGTGGACGCCGAGCTGACCAACAAGAGCCGGGATGCCATCAACGCCGCCACCAGTCGGGCGGTGTCAGCCGGTCATCCCGATCTGACCCCGGCCCACCTGCTGCTGGCCCTGCTCGCGGGCCAGGAGAACGAGAACATCGTCGACCTGCTGGCCGCCGTCGAAGTCGACCAGGCGGCCGTACGGGCGGGCGCCGAGCGGGTGCTCGGAGCCCAGCCCAGCGTCACCGGCTCCACCGTCGCACCGCCCCAGCCGAACCGCGAGTTCCTGGCCGTCATCGCGGACGCCGCCGAGCGCGCCAAGGAGCTCGGCGACGACTACCTCTCCACCGAGCACCTGCTGATCGGCATCGCCGCCAAGGGCGGCCAGGCCGGCGAGGTGCTCTCCGCGCAGGGCGCCTCCGCGAAGAAGCTGCTCGAAGCCTTCGCGTCGATCCGCGGCGGACGCCGGGTGACCACGGCCGACCCCGAGGGCCAGTACAAGGCCCTGGAGAAGTTCGGCACCGACTTCACCGCCGCCGCCCGCGACGGCAAGCTGGACCCCGTCATCGGCCGGGACCAGGAGATCCGCCGGGTCGTCCAGGTGCTGTCCCGGCGCACCAAGAACAACCCCGTCCTCATCGGCGAACCCGGCGTCGGAAAGACCGCCGTCGTCGAAGGGCTGGCCCAGCGCATCGTCAAGGGGGACGTTCCCGAGTCGCTGAAGAACAAGCGGCTGGTCTCCCTGGACCTCGGCGCCATGGTTGCAGGTGCGAAGTACCGGGGCGAGTTCGAGGAGCGGTTGAAGACCGTCCTCTCCGAGATCAAGGAGAGCGACGGCCAGATCGTCACCTTCATCGACGAGCTGCACACCGTCGTCGGCGCGGGCGCCGGCGGCGACTCCGCCATGGACGCGGGCAACATGCTCAAGCCGATGCTGGCCCGCGGCGAGCTGCGCATGGTCGGCGCCACCACCCTCGACGAGTACCGCGAGCGGATCGAGAAGGACCCGGCGCTGGAGCGCCGCTTCCAGCAGGTGCTGGTCGCGGAGCCCACCGTGGAGGACACCATCGCCATCCTGCGCGGGCTCAAGGGCCGCTACGAGGCCCACCACAAGGTCCAGATCGCCGACTCCGCGCTGGTCGCCGCCGCCACCCTCTCCGACCGCTACATCACCTCCCGCTTCCTGCCCGACAAGGCCATCGACCTCGTCGACGAGGCCGCCTCCCGGCTCCGGATGGAGATCGACTCCTCGCCCGTCGAGATCGACGAGCTCCAGCGCGCCGTCGACCGGCTGCTGATGGAGGAGATGGCCCTGAAGAACGAGTCCGACCCCGCCTCCCGCCAGCGCCTGGACAAGCTCCGCCGCGACCTCGCCGACAAGGAGGAGGAGCTGCGCGGACTGACCGCCCGCTGGGAGAAGGAGAAGCAGGGCCTGAACCGGGTCGGCGAGCTGAAGGGAGAGCTCGACGAAGCGCGCGGCCGGGCCGAGCGCGCCCAGCGCGACGGCGACTTCGACACCGCCTCCAAGCTGCTGTACGGGGAGATCCCCACCCTGGAGCGGGAGTTGGAGGCCGCGTCCGAGGCCGAGGCCGAGGCCCGTACCACCACCATGGTCAAGGAGGAGGTGGGCTCCGACGACATCGCGGACGTCGTCGGCTCCTGGACCGGGATCCCCGCCGGCCGGCTGCTGGAGGGCGAGACGCAGAAGCTGCTGCGGATGGAGGACGAACTGGGCCGACGGCTGATCGGCCAGGGCGAAGCCGTCCGGGCCGTCTCCGACGCGGTGCGCCGCACCCGCGCCGGCATCGCCGACCCCGACCGCCCCACCGGCTCCTTCCTCTTCCTCGGCCCCACCGGCGTCGGCAAGACCGAGCTGGCGAAGGCCCTCGCCGACTTCCTCTTCGACGACGAGCGGGCCATGGTCCGCATCGACATGTCCGAGTACGGCGAGAAGCACAGCGTCGCCCGGCTCGTCGGCGCGCCCCCCGGCTACGTCGGTTACGAGGAGGGCGGCCAGCTCACCGAGGCCGTGCGCCGCCGCCCGTACAGCGTCGTCCTGTTGGACGAGGTGGAGAAGGCCCACCCCGAGGTCTTCGACGTGCTGCTCCAGGTCCTCGACGACGGCCGGCTCACCGACGGCCAGGGCCGTACGGTCGACTTCCGCAACACCATCCTCATCCTCACCTCCAACCTCGGCAGCCAGTATCTGGTGGAGCCGCTGACCAGCGAGGAGCAGAAGAAGCAACAGGTCCTGGAGGTCGTCCGGGCGTCCTTCAAGCCGGAGTTCCTGAACCGGCTGGACGACCTGGTCGTCTTCTCCGCGCTCGACCGGGACGAACTGGCGCGGATCGCCCGCCTCCAGCTCGACCGGCTCGCCCGGCGCCTCGCCGAGCGCCGGCTGACCCTGGACGTCACGCCCGCCGCGCTGGAGTGGCTGGCCGACGAGGGCAACGACCCCGCGTACGGCGCCCGGCCGCTGCGCCGGCTGGTGCAGACCGCGATCGGCGACCGGCTGGCCCGGGAGATCCTCGCCGGCGAGATCACCGACGGCGACACCGTACGGGTGGACCGCTTCGAGGACGGGCTGATCGTCGGCCCGGCGGCCGACGGGGGTGCCGAGGAGCCCGTGCCGGAGAAGACGCTGTAGCACCGTCGCACGCGCCCCGTACGCCCCCGTACGAGCCCGCCCCGCGGAACGCGCCCGTCCGCCGCTCGGCGGCTCGATGGGGGCGGGGGTTGCCACCCCCGCCCCGCCATGGGGGAGGATGGCGGCAACCGTACGAAGGGAAATCCACGGTGACCATCGATCCGTCCTCGATTCCGAATTTCGGGGGCCAGCCCCAGCCTCAGGCCGCAGGACCGGCGGGACCCGTCGTTCCCGATCAGGACCTGGTCAAGCAGCTCCTCGACCAGATGGAGCTCAAGTACGTCATCGACGACGAGGGCGACCTCGCCGCTCCGTGGGAGGAATTCCGCACGTACTTCATGTTCCGCGGCGACGCGGAGCAGCAGGTCTTCTCGGTCCGTACGTTCTACGACCGTCCGCTGGACGTCGAGGACCGGACGAAGATCCTGGAGAAGATCGACGACTGGAACCGCCGCACGCTGTGGCCCAAGGTCTACACGCACCTGCACGAGGACGAGGAGGGCGGCGCGTCCGTCCGGCTCATCGGCGAGGCGCAGATGCTGATCGGGATGGGCGTCAGCCTGGACCACTTCGTCTCGTCCACCGTGAGCTGGGTGCAGGCGTCGATGGAGTTCGACAACTGGTTCGCCATCGAGATGGGCTTCAAGGCTCCGCCGGAGGGCGACCAGCCGGGTGCGGAGCCCGAGGGCGCCTGACCCTAGGGCCGTTGCGCCCTCACAGCGCGATCGGCGACAGCGTCAGCAGGTACGTGCCGTACCCGAAGGAGAGCCCGGCCAGGGCGGTGACCACTGCGACCGCCGCCCTGGGCCGGGCCCTCGTCAACCCCAGCGCGATCGGCACCAGCAGCGGGAACGCCGGCAGCAGGAAGCGCGGCTTCGACTCGAAGAAGCCCGAGCCGCCGACGGTGATCAACAGCAGTACGCCCGTGTAGACGAGCAGCGCCGCGGGCGGACGCTCCAGCACCAGCAGCGCGCCCAGCACCACCGACGCCAGCACGATCAGCAGCGCCATCGTCACCGAGAACACCGCGGGCCGCAGCACGATGTCCCGCACCACCCGCAGCGCGCCGGCGCCGAAGTCGAACTGCGACGTCCAGCCGCGCTGCACCGCGAAGTAGCCGCCGAGCGGGTCGCCCGTGCGGACCCCGACGAACAGCACGTAGCCGCACCAGCCGAGCGGCGCGAGGCCGGCGGCGAACCAGGGCCGCCAGGCGGTGCGCCGCTCGCGGCGCGCGAGGCGCACGAGTTCCACCGCGGCCACGCAGACGACGGCGGCGGCCACCGCGATCCCGTTCGGCCGCGAGAGGCCCGCGAGCGCGGCGAGCACCCCCGCCCACACCCAGCGCCTGGTCAGCACCGCGTACAGCGACCAGGCGGCGAAGGCGGTGAGCAGCGGTTCCGTGTACGCCATCGTCAGCACGATGGAGTGCGGCAGCAGCGCCCACAGCAGTACGAGCACGGTCGCGACCCGCCGCCCGTACAGCCGCTCCCCGATCGCGTAGATCCCGGCGGCGGCGGCGAGCGCGGCGCTCCAGGAGATCAGCAGCCCCAGCGTGCCGCTGGTGACGCCGGGCACGACGTACGAGAGCGCGCGCACCAGGCCCGGGTAGAGCGGGAAGAACGCGAGGTCGTTCTGGACGGCGCCGGGCCAGGTCAGGACGCGCCCGTAGCCGTGCTCGGCGATGAGCATGTACCAGTCGGAGTCCCAGGCCCGCCCCAGGATGGCGCGCGGCCGGCGCCCGATGTGCCAGGCCCAGCCGGCCATCAGCAACAGCCCCGTCAGCCGCGCCGCGACGAACAGCCCGAGCGCGGGCGCGGCCCGCCGCGGGAACGTGCGGGTCGGCGCTGCGGTCTTGGTCTCGACGAGGGGGTGGGCGGTGTCGGCGGTGTTTGCGGGGTCGGCGGTGTCGGCGGGCAGGGGGCACCTCCGGGCGCGGGTCGTGTGCTCGCACACAACATGGGTCGCGCGGATGCGCAGCGCGAGTGTCGCTGCGCTGACGGGGCCGGTGTTTTTGTCGTTCCCACCCATCCGGCCGAACGCCCTGCAGACGCCTCCCGGCCCGGGCCGGTGCGGTTCTGCCGCCAGCGCCCCTGACGTACCCGCCGTTTCCCTGCGGCCCTGTTGGTCCCTGCGCCCCGGTGGTGGGTTTCTCGCGCAGTTCCCCGCGCCCCTGTTTCGCTGCCCCCGTCACTTGTCTGCCGGCGGGGGCTGGGTGTGTTGGGCACAGGGGGAGGTACTGC
The DNA here is from genome assembly GCF_040643215.1 of Streptomyces sp. NPDC047315. Lineage (NCBI taxonomy): Bacteria > Bacillati > Actinomycetota > Actinomycetes > Kitasatosporales > Streptomycetaceae > Streptomyces > Streptomyces sp. NPDC047315. The sequence goes on from NZ_JBEYTZ010000019.1 coordinate 108,590, forward strand.
GCGAGAAACCCACCACCGGGCCGCGCAGGCCAGCACACCCCGTAGGGAAACGGCGGGTTTGTCAGGGGCGCGAGGGGCTGCGCGTGCAGCCCATCACCGGGGCGCGGGGGCCAAGCCACCCGCAGTAGGGCGCGCGCCGGTGGTTTGGCTAGCCGCTTCGGAGGAGCTTTAGGCGGGAGACCGCTTCACGCAGCACCGGCTCCCGCTTGCAGAAGGCGAATCGGATGAAGCGCGCCCCCTCCTCCCGGTGGTCGTAGAACACCGCGTTCGGGATCGCCACCACCCCACACCTCCGCGGCAGCTCCCGGCAGAACGCGAAGCCGTCGCTCGCCCCCAGCGGGCTGATGTCCGTCGTCACGAAGTACGTGCCCGCCGGGCGGTACACCTCGAAGCCGACGTCCGCGAGGCCGTCCGCCAGGAGGTCGCGCCGGGCAGCGAGCTGCGACCGCAGGTCGTCGAAGTAGGCCCGCGGCAGCCGCAGCGCCTCGGCGATCGCGTACTGGAAGGGGCCGGCCGAGACGTACGTGAGGAACTGCTTCGCCGAGCGCACCGCGCTCACCAGCGCCGGCGCGCCGGTGACCCAGCCGACCTTCCACCCCGTCAGGGAGAACGTCTTGCCCGCGCTGCTGATGGTGACGGTGCGCTCGCGCATGCCGGGGAAGGTGGCGATGGGCACGTGCTCGCCGTCGAAGACGAGGTGCTCGTACACCTCGTCGGTGACCACGAGCAGATCGCGCTCCACCGCGAGCTCCGCGATCGCCGCGAGTTCCGCGCGGGTGAGGACCGTGCCGGTGGGGTTGTGGGGGGAGTTGAGGAGGATGAGGCGGGTGCGTTCGGTCACGGCGTCCCGCAACTCGTCGAGGTCGAGGTGGTACGCGCCGTCCCGGGGACGGAGCGTGACCGGGACGCGGCGCCCGCCCGCCATGGCCACGCACGCCGCGTAAGAGTCGTAGTACGGCTCCAACGCGATGACCTCGTCGCCCGGTTCGACCAGCGCGAGCAGCGCCGCCGCGATGGCTTCGGTGGCGCCCGCGGTGACCAGGACCTCGGTGTCGGGGTCGTGCTGGAGGCCGTACAGGGCGTGCTGGTGGTCGGCGATCGCGGTGCGCAGTTCGGGGACGCCGGGCCCGGGCGGGTACTGGTTGCCGCGGCCGTCGCGCACCGCGCGCACCGCCGCTTCGCGCACCGACTCGGGGCCGTCGGTGTCGGGGAAGCCCTGGCCGAGGTTGATCGCGCCGGTCTCGCTGGCCAGCGCCGACATCTCGGCGAAGATCGTGGTGCCGAACTCCGCGAGCCGGCGGTTCAGCAGTGGTCGGCGCGGCCCGTGCGGTCGGGGCGGCGGCGGTCCCGCGCCGTCGACGGCCGCTGCGGCAGTGCCTTCGTCCATGGTCGCCATGGCGACATCCTGGGCGGAACCTCTGGACTTGCTCAAGTCTGCTTTCGCCGGGCGCGGCGGGGGGCATCCCACCCTCGCAAGGCGTCCCGCCCGGTGCCGAAGGAGTCTCCGGGGCAGCCGAGGGCCGGGGCGCACGCCGGGGGAGAACCGGGGGGAAGCATGATGTTCGATGTGTTCATGACGGTCCTTTTGTTCCTGTTCGTAGGGGTGTTGGCCGCGGCCGTCGTGGGGGCGCGACGCCGTCTCGGCGGGCCGTCCGGGCGGCGCCGCGGTGGCTCGTGGGGGTCGGGCGGCGGCGACGGCGGCGGCGCGGGCTGCGGTGGCGGCGGCAGCAGTTGCGGCGGCGGTGGCGGCGGTTGCGGGGGAGGCGGCAGCTGAGGCACGTCCCAGGACTGCCTTCGAGGGGTACGGGGGCGATGACGGGGGGCGGAAGCGGCTGACACGGGGCAGCTGATCCGCAGCGCTGGGGGCACCTGGCGGGGGCGAACCACTCCCGCCGGGTGCCGGTCCCGTTCCCGGCCCCGTTCCCGGTCCGGGGGCGCGGACCGCGCCGGCGCGACCCGTTTTTCGATACCTTGTGCGGATTTTGTTGAACAGTTGAACCGCAACGCACCCCAGGAGATGGAAACCCCGCCAACTTGGGTAAAAATCACTGTCAGCCCCGCGTGTTTCATGATTCCGTTGACGGCGGAACCTGTTGAACCGTCCCACCCCGGGTGACAAGTCCCAGGCCGGCAACGGCCTGGAGCCCGAGCAGGCGCCTCCCTTCCGTACGTCACCGCCGCCCGGGGGCGCCTTCAGGTCCACGTATCCACCGCCGAAGCGTGTTTGCGGAGCCCATCCATGCTCACGACCCTCCATACCGCCTACACCGACACCCGTGCAGACGACCTGGCGTGGGCGCTCGACAGGGAGCCCCTGCCCGCGCTCGCCGTCCTCGACCTCGAACTCTCCGGAGCGAAGCTCCAGCTCAGGCTGCTCGGCGCTTCCCACCAGGTGCTGCTGGAGGAGGAGCAGGGCACCTGCTCCGAGACCGTCGCCTGCATGCCCGGCAGCAGTACGCCCCTCCCGCTCGGGGTGTCCAAGAAACTCGGCGACTGGGAGTACGAGTTCGCCGCCCGAGTGGAGACCCTGTCCCAGGGCTCGTTCGCCGGGCGCGCCCAGGAGCTGCTGGCCCTGGTGGCGGACCATCCGCACTCCCTCGCCGGAACGTTTCCGGGGGACCCGCACGCCTTCACCGCGATGATGGCCCAGCGGCGGGGGCGACAGGTGCTGTGGCGCACCTGGCACGCGTATCCGCAGGAGGGGCGGCTCGTGGTGACGCGCACCCGCGTGGGCGCGGTGGCCGCGGTCGCCCGGGGTGCGGGGGTGCCGTGCTGCCCCGAGCAGGTGCTGCTGTAGCCGTCGGGAGCGCCCGCCCCTTCGCGGCGCACGCGTCGTGCCCCGCGCGCTCGCCGTACTTCGCACGCCTTTCGCGCCCTTCGCGCTGAACCGGGCGCGTGCGCGCCCGCGTTGCGCTGCGCCGCGCCCCGTTGTGCGTACCGTCCCGCGCAAGTCGACAACGGCTTGCGCGGCTTCGCGCGCCCTGCTGCCGGTCGCCCCCGGTCGCCCCCGGTCGCCTCCCTGCCGTCTCCCTGCCGTCTCCCGCGCGACGGCGCGCGTCCGCGGCGCTCGGGGCGAGGCCGCAGGCCGCCCGTGCGCGGCGTGCGCGTCCCCATACACGTCCTACGGGGGGCGCGAAAGGGGTCGTCGCCGCGTGTGCGCCAGATGCACACGTGTGGGTGACAGGATGTGCGCAAACTGTGACGTAGCGTTACTGCATGATCGACCATTCGCCGCTGCTGTCTCCGCCTCCGGGCGCGCTGCCCCTGCCGGTGCGCCCGGACGCGGGCCGGTTCCTGGTGCTGTTGGCGGTCTTCATCTGCGCCGCCTGCGGTTTGGTGTACGAGTTGGAGCTCGTCGCCCTCGCCTCGTACCTGATCGGCGACTCGGTCACGCAGGCGTCCGTCGTGCTCTCCGTCATGGTCTTCGCGATGGGCGTCGGATCCCTGCTCGCCAAACACCTGCGCTGCCGGGCGGCGTTCGGCTTCGGGGTGTTGGAGCTGGCGTTGGCGGCGATCGGCGGCGGTTCGGCGATGGTGCTGTACGCGTCCTTCGCCTGGCTCGGCGAGTCGCACACCGCCCTGGTGGCGTTCTCGCTCGCCATCGGCGTCCTGATCGGCGCGGAGATCCCGTTGCTGATGTCCCTGATCCAGCGCATCTCCCGACGGGACGCGGAGGGCACGGTCGCCGACCTGTTCGCGGCGGACTACGTGGGCGCGCTCGTCGGCGGGTTGGCCTTCCCCTTCCTGCTGTTGCCCTGGCTCGGGCAGATCACCAGCGGCCTGCTGACGGGCGCGGTGAACGCGGTCGCGGGCGGGCTGCTGGTGCTCGGCCTCTTCCGCCGCGAGCTGACGGCGCGCTCCCGCCGCTGGCTGCTGGTCGCCAACGGCCTGGTGCTGCTCCTGCTGGGCACCGCGGCCGTGCTGGTCGACGACTTCGAACGGGCGGCGCGCGAGGCGGTGTACGGCGACCGGGTCCGGGTCGCGGTGCAGACCGACGTCCAGGAGGTCGTCCTGACCGGCGAGGGCTCCGAGCCGCCCGACATCTTCCTCGACGGCCGCCTGCGGGTCAGCGGCCACGACGAGTACCGGTACCACGAAGCGCTGGTCCACCCCGCGATGCTCGGCCCGCACGCGCGCGTGCTGATCCTCGGCGGCGGCGACGGGCTGGCTGCGCGCGAAGTGCTGCGGTACGCGGACGTGGACTCCGTGACCGTCGTCGAACTGGACCCCGGCCTCGTCGACCTGGCCCGCACCGACCCCGCGCTGTCCGAGCTGAACGACCACGCCTACGGCGACCCGCGCGTGCGGGTGGTGCACGAGGACGCCTTCGCCTGGCTGCGGGACCCCGGGCGAGCGGTCCCCGGAGCGTACGACGTGGTGATCGCGGACCTGCCGGACCCCGGTTCGACGGAGGGCGCGAAGTTCTACTCGCAGGAGTTCTACGGCCTCGTCGCGGGCATCCTGGCGCCCGAGGGCCGCCTGGTGGTGCACGCCGGCCCGTTGGAGGGCCGCGGCGAGACGTACTGGACGGTGGAGTCGACACTGAGGGCGGCGGGTTACGGGACGAGTCCGTACCGGGTGGGCCCGGAGTCGACGGACGGAGCGGAGGCCGGGGGCGAGTTGAACGAGCACTTCGACGCGTTGGGCGCGGAGTCCGCCCCTGAGGACTGGGGCCTACTGCTGGCGTCCCCCGGCCGCTCCCCCCACCTGGACCTCCCACCGGACGCACCGGCGCTCCGCTCCCTGACGCGGGAGGTCCTGGCGGCGGACGCGAAGGCGACGACGTCCACGAGACTGACGGGCATGCCCCCTTCGACACTGGTGCACCCGCGCTACGAGTGATCTCGCGCCTCGCGGTGACCTGCGGTCGGGCGAGCGGGTTGTCCGCGGCGGGCGGCGGGCGGCGGGCGGCGGGCGGCGGGCGGCGGGCGGCGGGCGGCGGTGCGCTTGGGCATGGGTGCCGTTTCCCTGCGGGTGCGTTGCCCTCTGCTGCCCGATGGGCTGGTCGCGCAGTTCCGCCCCCTGCCCCCAGGGGACCCCAGTGCCCCTCAAACCCGCTTGCCCTATGGGTGGGATGGTCTCTGAGAACCACCCAGGGTCCGCAGAGACCATCTCGCCCGTGGGGAAACGGCGTACACGTCAACGCCGTCGGGCCCGGGCAGTTCATGGCTGGCCCTGCGGGAGGCTACTTGCGGCGGCGGAGGGCGCGGGTGACCGCGACTGCCGAGACCACTGCCAGGGCTGCCGCGGGGGCCAGCCAGCGGAGGGGGAGGGGGGAGGACGTGGCGTCGGGGGCCGGTTGGGGGGCGTAGCGGCCCCTCGGGGGGGCGTGGTCGACCTCTTCCGCGCTGCGGCCGATCATCGTGCGGCGGGCGTGCGCCGCCTCCGCGGGGGGCTCCTCCAGCACGTCGTCCACGTCCAAGTCGTCGAAGTCGCCGAGGGATTCGATGTCGTCGAGACCGCCCAGGTCCTCAGCGTCGTCTGAGTCCTCGGCGTGCTCAGTGCCCGCAGTTCCCTCAGTGACCTCAGCGTTCTCTGCGTTCTCTGCGTTCTCTGCGGACGGCGCGCTCGTGGGCCCCTTCGCGCGGTCCTCGGACTCCGGCTCCCCCTCGCCCTCCGCCGCCACCTCGGCCAACCTCTCGGCGAAACGGTCCAGCAGACGGTGCGCGGCCTGCACGGTCGAGGGCTCCGGCAGTTCCGTCAGGCGGCCGGTGCCGTGGGCCGTGCCGGAGAAGCCCAGGGTCGTGCCGCCGTCGGCCGCGGTGGCGCGGATCGTCAGCGACGCCTTCACCGAGCCCGTGCCCCGTACCTCCGAGCCCTCCGCGGCGACCGCGAACCCGCCGTCCGTCTCGGAGATCCGCAGCGTGCCCCGGTAGGTGATGCTGTGGTTGCCGATCCGCACCTTGAGCCGGCCCGCCAGCGGGCCCCGGTCCCCGCCGGCGGCATCCGCGGCGCTCCGCTGCAGCCCGGGTACGCAGCGGGCGACCCGCGCAGGGTCCCCGAGCGTCAGCCGCACGGTCTCTACCGGAACCGGAACGAACACCTCGTGGTCCATGGAAACCGAGCCTACTCAGGCAGCCCCGCCCCGTCTGCCCTTCGCCCCGAGGCCGGAGCGTCCGGGCGCACAGGCGTACTGTCTCCCCCGTGACCCGCAGTGAAGACCTCGTCCGGCTCACCGCCGGCGACGCCCAGTTGACCATCCACCCCGACAACGGCTGCCGCATCGCCGGTCTCACCATCGGCGGGACCGAAGTGCTGCGGCAGGGCGAGCGCTACGGCTCGTTCCCGATGGTGCCCTGGTGCGGGCGCGTCGACCAGGGGCGCTTCCGCGACGGCGCCGACCTGCACCAGCTGCCGATCAACGCCGCGCCCCACGCCATCCACGGCACCGGCCGCGACGTCGCCTGGCGCACCCGGCGGGCCGGGGACGCCGAGGCCGCGTTCACGTACGAGCTGGCGGAGCCCTGGCCGTACCCGGGGCGCGTCACGCAGCTCTTCGAGCTGACGGAGTCCGCCCTCACGATCACCCTCGGGGTGGAGGCGTACGAGGACTCGTTCCCGGCGCAGGCCGGCTGGCACCCCTGGTTCCTGCGCAGCATCGGCGGCGCCGACGTCCGCGTCGACTTCGACGCGGCCTGGCAGGAGGAGCGCGGCGACGACCACCTGCCGAACGGGCGGCGCATCGACCCGAAGCCGGGGCCCTGGGACGACTGCTTCGGCATGCCCGACGGGGTCGACGTCACCCTCACCTGGCCCGGTCGGCTGGAGCTGAAGGTCACCAGCCGCGCGGAGTGGGTCGTCGTGTACGACGAGCAGGCCGAGGCCGTCTGCGTCGAGCCGCAGTCCGGGCCGCCGAACGGGCTGAACACCCTCCCGAGGCTGGTCACCCCGATCGACCCGCTGGAGGTCTCCACCACCTGGACCTGGCGCACGCTCTGAGCGCGCCGTGAGCACCCCGGCTCACGGCCTAAGCTCGTGAGCATGACTGACGTACGCGCTGACCTGCTCCAGCAGATCAAGGACAAGGCCGTGGTGCACGGCAAGGTGACCCTCTCCTCGGGCATCGAGGCCGACTACTACGTGGACCTTCGCCGGATCACGCTCGACGGCACCGCGGCCCCGCTGGTCGGCCGGGTCATGTCCGACCTCACCGCCGAACTCGACTTCGACTGCGTCGGCGGGCTCACCCTCGGCGCCGACCCCGTCGCCGCCGCGGTCCTGCACGCCGCCGCGGCGGACGGGCGGCGCGTGGACGCCTTCGTCGTGCGCAAGGCGGCCAAGGCGCACGGCATGCAGCGGCGCGTGGAGGGACCGGACATCAAGGGCCGTCGCTGCCTGGTGGTGGAGGACACCTCCACCACCGGCGGCTCCCCGCTGACCGCGGTGGAGGCGGTGCGTGAGGCCGGCGGCGAGGTGGTCGCGGTGGCGACGATCGTGGACCGGGCGACGGGCGCGGGCGAGAAGATCAGCTCGACGGCGGGGGTGCCGTACCTGTACGCGTACTCCCTGGACGAGCTCGGCCTGAGCTGACCCTGCGGGCCGGCCTGGACCCACGGCCCGGGCCTCGCAGGCCGGCCCCGGACCCGCGGCCCGGGCCCGGACTCGGCCGCTCTTTTGGGCTCCGCCCGGCTCGTACGTATGCCCCCAGACCGGGCAGACGTCCCGCCCCCGGAGTCTGGAAAGATGGGGGTCGACGATGACGTCGCCCCAAGGTCAGGGCCCTGGCATATCGCCGAAATCGCCGAACCGCAGATCACAAGGAGCGGACAGATGCCCATCGCAACCCCCGAGGTCTACAACGAGATGCTCGACCGGGCGAAGGCAGGCAAGTTCGCCTACCCGGCCATCAACGTGACCTCCTCCCAGACCCTCCACGCCGCGCTGCGCGGCTTCGCGGAGGCCGAGAGCGACGGCATCGTCCAGATCTCCACCGGCGGTGCGGAGTTCCTGGGCGGCCAGCACAGCAAGGACATGGTCACGGGCGCGGTCGCGCTCGCCGAGTTCGCGCACATCGTCGCCGCGAAGTACGACGTGAACATCGCGCTGCACACGGACCACTGCCCGAAGGACAAGCTGGACACGTACGTCCGTCCGCTGATCGCGGTCTCCGCCGAGCGCGTCGCGGCCGGCCGGAACCCGCTCTTCCAGTCCCACATGTGGGACGGCTCCGCGGAGAACCTGGCCGACAACCTGTCCATCGCGCAGGAGCTGCTGCCGCAGGCCGCCGCCGCCAAGATCATCCTTGAGGTCGAGATCACCCCGACCGGCGGCGAGGAGGACGGCGTCACGCACGAGATCAACGACGAGCTGTACACCACCGTCGACGACGCGCTGCGCACCGCCGAGGCGCTCGGCCTGGGCGAGAAGGGCCGCTACCTGCTCGCCGCGTCCTTCGGCAACGTGCACGGCGTGTACAAGCCGGGCAACGTCGTCCTCCGCCCCGAGCTGCTGAAGGACCTCCAGCAGGGCGTCGGCGAGAAGTACGGCAAGGCCGCGCCGTTCGACTTCGTCTTCCACGGCGGCTCCGGCTCCACGGCCGAGGAGATCGCCACCGCGCTGGACAACGGCGTCGTGAAGATGAACCTCGACACGGACACCCAGTACGCCTTCACCCGTCCGGTCGCCGCCCACATGTTCCAGAACTACGACGGCGTCCTGAAGGTCGACGGCGAGGTCGGCAACAAGAAGCTGTACGACCCGCGGACCTGGGGCAAGCTGGCCGAGGCGAGCATGGCCCAGCGCGTCGTGGAGGCGTGCGGGGCGCTGCGCTCCACTGGCACGAAGCTGAAGTAGTTCCGTAGTTCCGTACGAACGGCTACGGCTACGGCTACGGCTGAGGGCCCGGCGCTCCCCCGCGGGAGGGCGCCGGGCCCTGCTGCGTCCGTGGGGTCGCCCGCGGGCCCGTGCGCTGGGATGATCCGGACATGAGCGCGGACGACGCCGGTACGGACGCGAGTACGGGCCCGGGCACGGGTCCTACGGGTGCGGGGCCGCCGGGTGCGGGCCCCGGTACGGGCCCTGACGCGGGCGCGGGCGTGGACGACGCCGGCGGCATCAGGCTGGCCTCGCCGACGGGCCGCTGGGTGGTCCTGACGACCGTCCTCGGCTCCACCATGGCGCTGCTGGACTCCACTGTCGTCAACGTTGCCCTGCCGCACATCGGCGACGACCTCAACACCGACCTGGCCGCCCTCCAGTGGACCGTCAACGCGTACATGCTCACCCTCGCGGGCCTGATCCTGCTGGGCGGCTCGCTCGGCGACCGCTACGGGCGGCGGAAGATCTTCGTCATCGGCGTGGTGTGGTTCGCGCTGGGCTCGCTGCTGTGCGGGCTGGCGCCGAACGGCATCTCGCTGATCGTCGCGCGCGCCCTCCAGGGCATCGGCGGCGCGTTGCTGACCCCCGGCTCGCTGGCCATCATCCAGGCCAGCTTCCACCCCGACGACCGGGCCCGCGCGGTCGGCCTCTGGTCCGGCTTCGGCGGCGTCGGTGCGGCGATCGGGCCGTTCGTCGGCGGCTGGCTGGTCGACGGGCCCGGCTGGCGCTGGGTGTTCCTGATCAACGTGCCGATCGCGGCGCTGTGCGTGCCGATCGCGCTGCGGCACGTGCCCGAGTCCCGCGATCCCGAGGCCAAGGACCGCGGTCGCTTCGACGTCCTCGGCGCGGTGCTGGGCGCCGGGGCGCTCACCCTGGTGACGTACGCGCTGATCGCGGCAGATTGGTGGCCCGGGGTGCTCGGCGTGCTGGTGGCGCTGGCCTTCGTACGGGTGGAGCGGCGCAGCCCGGACCCCATGATGCCGCTGTCGATCTTCAAGTCGCGGATGTTCTCCGTGGTGAACGTGGTGACGCTGTGCGTGTACGCGGCGTTCGGCGGCTTCTTCTTCCTCGCCGCGCTCCAGCTCCAGGTCGTCTCCGGCTACTCGGCTCTCCAGGCCGGTCTCGCGCTGCTGCCGACGACGGTGCTGATGCTGCTGTTCTCGGCGCGCTCCGGGGAGCTGGCCCAGCGCATCGGCCCGCGGATCCCGCTGACGGTGGGCCCGCTGCTGTGCGCCGCGGGGATGCTGCTGATGCTGCGGGTCGGCCCGCACGCCGTGTACGTGCGGGACGTGCTGCCGGCGCTGCTGGTGATGGGCCTGGGCATGGTGACGCTGGTGGCGCCGCTGACCGCGACGGTGCTGGCGTCGGTGCCGACGAGCCGGGCGGGCATCGCCAGCGGCATCAACAACGCCGCCGCGCGCGCGGCCGGGCTGCTGGCGGTGGCGGCGCTGCCGCTGCTGGTGGGGATGGGGCCGGAGGCGTACCGCTCGGCGACGGAGTTCGACACCACCTTCGACAAGGCGATGCCGATCTGTGCGGGGGTGTTGGTGGTGGGCGCGCTGGTGGCGGCGGTCTGGATCCGCCGCCCGGCGCGTCCGTGTGCGCACCCGGAGTGCAAGGTGAACTGCGGGGTGGGAGCGCCACCGCTGGAGTCGGGCTCGGCGGACCCTGCGTAGGGCCGTGCTGATGCCTGCTGGCCCTTGCCTGACGGCGCCTGGTGGGCTGCTCGGTTCCGCCCGTGGTGGCCGCGCCCCTGACATACCCGCCGTTCTCTCTGCGGTGGCGTGGGTCTCCGCGCCCCGGTGGGTGGCTTGTCGCTCCGTTCTCCTCCTACGCCCAGAGGGCGTGGTGGTACCCCCACGCGCCCCTGAACCCTCGCCGTTCCCCTGCGGGATCCATGTCCCCTGCGGCCCGGTGGGTGGCTTGTCGCGCAGTTCCCCGCGCCCCTAAAAGCCTCCACCCGGCCCGCAGACAAGTGACGGGGGCAGCGAATCAGGGGCGCGGGGAACTGCGCGAGAAACCCACCACCGGGGCGCAGGAGGCAATGGTCCGGCAGGGAAACGGCGAGGGCATTTGGGGCGGGCGCGGCATCCCGCGAAGGCGCAGGCGTGGGCTAGTGCTTCGGGGGCGGGAGGGCCCCGGCCGGCAGTGGGGGCAGGTCGGTGTGGACGACCTTGTAGCCGCCCTTGACCACGGGGGCGAAGGCCGCGGGGGCGAGGCAGGTCCCGACGCCCCCGTCGGCGCGTCCGTCGACGTTGACGACGCCCCAGCTGAAGCCCAGCCGGTCCGGTCGACCGCTCTCGCCCTGCTGGACGCTGATGCCGACGCGCTTGCCGTCCTCGCCGGTGTTGGACTTGCGGACGACCGCGGAGAACGTGGCCGTCCTGCCGCCCGTGACCAGGCAGTCCACGTCGGCTATCGCCCACCCGGTCCGGCCGCTGTCCGGGTCGTAGTGGCTGAACTTGAGGGTGCCGCCGGCGTCGGTCGGCAGGCCCTTCGGGGCGCCGGGGATCGGCTTGGCGAAGGGGGTGGCCTTCGCGTCGACCGAGAAGCGGATGGTGTCGTTGGCGGAGTACGAGAAGTGGATCTGTGCGGAGCCGCGGACGCTCGCGACGTCGGCCGCCTTCTGCGGCTCCCATCTCTGCGGCTCCCACGTCTGGGGCTTCGTCGGCTGCGCAGAGCCGACGTGCGCAGAGCCGACGTGCGCAGAGCCGACGTGCGCGGAGCCGGCGTGCGCGGTGGTGGCCGTGGCGATGCCGGCGAGCAGCGCGGTGGTGGCGCCGAGGGTGGCGACGGTGCGGGTGGTGGCGGTGAAGCGCATGGCTGACTCCCATGTGAAGGCCGTGCCGGTCGGTGCTCGTGGCGCCGCTTGAACGATCACCAGCCTCGCCGTCCGCCCCCGTCCACGACCATCCACCGATCGGCAGAAAGAACGGGCGCCTTGAGCGGATGCGCTCTGCCGATCGGGGGATCCGGCGACCGCGGCCCGCCCCCGTACGCTGATGATCACGCGAGGGGATCGCGGGATCGCGGGATCAGGGGATCGGGGGACCCATGGAGTTGGCTGCCGGCGCACCGCCGTGGAGCGCGGCCGTCGCCCTGCCCGCCGTCGCCGGCACGGCGGTCGTCGCGTGGGCGCTGCTGAGGGTGCGTAAGGATCCGGCCGTACGGACCCGGCTCGCCGCCCCGACCGCGGTGTGCGCCCTGGCCTCGCTGGCCTCCACCGGCACGTCCGTCGCCGTCGGCGCGACCGTGGGCGGCGCGGGCACCGCCGGGGAGACCCGCGGGTACTGGAGCCTCGCGGAGGCCGGCGTACTGCTGCTGCTGATCGTGGCCGTGGTCCGCTGGTCGCCGTCGCGGGAGCGGCGGTACGCGGTCGTGCTCGGCGGGCTCGCGGTGGCCGGGTGGCCCGCGGCCCTGATCGAGGGGTCGTTGCTGGAGCGGGCGGGCGCGGCGGCGTTCTGGCTGCTGCCGGTGGCGGGCGCGGTGGCGACGGGCACGTACCCGCGGCTGGCGGCCCGGCGCCGCGCGGACGAGGTCGCCCGGGCCGGGCGCGCCCAGCAACTCCGGCTCTCGCGCGACCTGCACGACTTCGTCGCGCACGACATCAGCGGGATCGTGGTGCAGGCGCAGGCGGCGCTGTTCGTCGCGGCGAGCGACCCCGCGCAGGTGGTGCCCGCGCTGGAACGCATTGAGCGCGCCGGGCTGAACGCGCTCGCGGCGATGGACCGTACGGTCGCGATGCTCGGCGACGACGACGCCGTTGCGCGGGCGGCGCTCCCCGGGCTCGACGCGCTGCCCGCGCTGGTGGCGGAGTTCGGTGCGACGGGCGGCGCGGACGCCCGCCTGGAGGTGTCGCCGGCCGCGGCCGACGCCCTGCCGCGGGAGACGGGCGCGGTCGCGTACCGCGTGGTGGTGGAGGCGCTGACGAACGTACGCCGGCACGCGCCCGGTGCGCGCCGGGTGGACGTACGGGTCGTACGGGACGCTGACCTCGACCGCACGGCCGGCGCGGTCGAGGTCAGCGTCACCAACGCCCCCGGGGCCGGGCGGCGGCTCTCGTTGCGCCGGGCGCGCGGCGGCGGCGGCCTCGGCATCCCCGCGCTCACCGAACACGCCGCGGCCGTCGGCGGCACCCTCGTCGCGGGCCCGGCCGCGGACGGCGGCTGGCGGCTGGCGGCCACGTTCCCCGGGGCCACCCCCACAGGCCGGAAGGGGCCGATGTGACCACCCGTATCCTCCTCGCCGACGACCAGGACGACGTACGCCACGGCTTCCGGCTGATCCTCGACTCCCAGCCCGACATGACGGTGGTCGGCGAGGCGGCCGACGGCCTCACCGCGGTCGAAGCGGCGCGCGAACTGCGGCCGGACCTGGTCGTCGCGGACATCCGCATGCCGGGTCTGGACGGCCTGGAGGTCACCCGCCGACTGGCCGGCCCGGGGGTCGCGGACCCGGTGCGGGTGCTGGTGGTGACCACGTTCGACCACGACGACTACGTCCGTACGGCGCTGCGCGACGGCGCGTGCGGCTTCCTGCTGAAGCGCTCGGGCCCGGGGCTGTTGATCGAGGGGGTGCGGGCGGCGATGGCGGGCGACGTGCTGATCAGCCCGCAGCTGACGGTGCGGCTGCTGAGCGGGGCCGAGCCCGAGGAGGCGGCGCCTTCGGAGGCGGGTCCGGCGTCTCCTTTGACGGCGCGCGAGGAGGAGATCGCCCGGCTGGTGGCCGAGGGCCTGACGAACGCGGAGATCGGCGCGGCGCTGTTCATCACGGCGGGCACGGTGAAGACGCACGTCGCGAACGTCCAGACGAAACTGGGAGTGCGGAACCGCGTGGGCATCGCGGCGTGGTCGTGGTCCAGGGCACTGCGATGAGTTTGCGGGCACCCCGCGGTCCACAGGGAGAAACGTCCTTTCAGCGGCCGAATGAGTGGTGCCCGATGAAGCTGGTTGTGCAGCAGTTCCTGACGCTCGACGGTGTCTCCCAGGGCCCGGGGTCCCCGGACGAGGACACCAGCGGCGGTTTCACCGCGGGCGGCTGGTTCGTACCGCACCTTGACGAGGCGTTCGAGGCGCTGGCCATGAGCTGGCTCGGCGAGGCGGACGCGTTCCTGTTCGGCCGTCGCACGTACCAGAACTTCGCCCGGGACTGGCCGAAGATGACCGACCACCCCGGCGCCGCCATCCTGAACGGCCTGCCGAAGTACGTGGCCTCCGACAGCCTGACCACGGCCGGGTGGGACCCGACCACGATCCTGTCCGGCGACGTCCCCGCGCAGGTGGCGGAAGTGAAGCGGCAGCCCGGCCGGGAACTCCAGATCCACGGCAGCGCCCAGTTGGCCCAGTCCCTGCTGGCCGCGGGCCTGGTCGACACGTTCCGCCTCGCGATCGCCCCGGTCGTGCTCGGCCAGGGCCGCCGCCTCTTCCCCACCGACGGCGCCCCGGCCGGCCTCCGCCTCGTCAGCCACGAGACGACCCCGGGCGGCCTGACGGTGAACGTCTTCGAGTCGACGGGCCGCCCGGAGTACGGGACGTACGGCGCGGACGCGTAGGGGAGGGCCCCGGCCACCGTGGGTGTGAGTGGGTGGTGACCGGGGCCGGGGAGCGGGGCGACCGAGCCCGCTCCCCCTTCCCTTCCGGCCGGCCGGGGCAGGGCACGCGGCCGGGAGGGGTACGGACCCGCTGCGGATTCCCTCGCGGGCGGGCGGCAGCGGGAGTCTCTTACCGCCTGATCAGGCTGAGGACCATCAGCCCGATGCAGACGCCGACGGCGCCGAAGAACAGCGCGACGGCGAACCGCCTCACCGCGCGGCGCCGTCGGGCGGGCGCATTTGCACGGTGTCGTGGACCACGCGTTTGTAGAGCGCGTGCCCCGTGCGCTCCAGGTGATACGCCATCCAGTCCTCGGCGCGTTCGTGATCGGCCTTTTCCATGCCGGGGTCGGGTGATTTCTCCCCGCATTCCGGCGCCGCCAGGGCGCACGCGACCGCAATCGTCAGGTTTTCGGAAGGAACGGGGTACGGAGCCCAGTTCTCGTACCGGCCGCCGCTGCCGCTGCCGCTGCCGCTGCCGCTGCCGCTGCCGCTGTTCGTCTCGCTGCTGGCCGCTCGCCTTGGCGACGAAGGAGTGGCTGTTGCCGCGCAGGATGCAGCCGGACGGGAGTTGCCCAACGAACTCCCTCGGTTCGCCACTCATCTTGAGCTGCACCGTGGGCTCATGCTTGCCCGCTCCGGCGACGTGTCCGAAGGGGTTGCGCATGCAAGGAACGCTCTGAACGCGCTGCCCGAGGAGAAGCAATCGCTCACCCTTCGCCTGCTCATGGCAGAGGTGGAGAGTCCTCGGGCGCCGGCTCGGCAGGTGTGACGAGCACGGGCGCTCCTCCACGGCCGCGCGCGCACCGTGATGGCGCCGGCACTCCTCGCATGGGCGCCGCCAGGCACCCCGCACCGCACCCGGGCCGCATGCGCGAGACTGGGCGCATGGCCATTCACGAGAACCTGCTCGGGGGACCCCCTCCGACCCAGCTGCCCGACGACCCCGCCCCGCGCGAGCTGCTCGCCTCCGGAGCCGACCCCTCCGAGGTCGCCGCGAAGTACCCGGCGTCGTCCCTGGCCTGGGCACAGCTCGCGGACGACGCGTTCGAGAAGGGGCGGGCCGTCGAGTCGTACGCGTACGCCCGGACGGGGTACCACCGCGGGCTGGACGCGCTGCGGCGCAGCGGGTGGAAGGGGCACGGGCCCGTGCCGTGGGAGCACGAGCCGAACCGCGGGTTCCTGCGGGCCCTGAACGCGCTCGCGCGCGCCGCGCGCGCCATCGGGGAGCAGGAGGAGTACGAGCGCTGCTCGACGTTCCTGAGGGACTCCTCGCCGCTCGCCGCGGACACCCTCGACGCCAGCACGACCGGCTGAGCCCGTCACCCACGCGGCTCAGGGCCCGACCCGTGCCCGACGATCTTCGGGACACGGATGCCTGGAGGGGGCACGGGTCAGGCCCTAGGATGCGCCGTAGGGGACCGGGGCTCCCGAGCCAACAGGAAGGAGCGGACCGCTACCCGGACAGTCAGGAGACAGCGATGTCCCAGTCCGCAGCAGCCGCCGCGCATGACGCGCGAGATGCGACCGCCGTCCCGCACCTCGATTTCGCGGGTACGACCCCTTACGAGGACTACGTCCAGGCCGACGTCCTCACCCACCTCCAGCACACCCTCTCCGACGACCCCGGAGAAATGGTCTTCCTGGTCACCACCCAGGTGATGGAGCTGTGGTTCACCGTCATCGTCCACGAGTGGGAGACCGCGACCGGCGCCCTGCGCGAGGACCGCGTCCCCGTGGCGATAGACGCCCTGAAGCGCTCCGTGCGCGAGCTGGAGGCGCTGAACGCCTCCTGGCGGCCCCTCGGACAGCTCACACCCGCGCAGTTCAACGCGTACCGCAGCGCCCTCGGCGAGGGGTCCGGCTTCCAGTCGGCGATGTACCGGCGGATGGAGTTCCTGCTCGGCGAGAAGTCCGCGTCCATGCTGGTGCCGCACAAGGGCGCGCCCCGGGTGCACGCCGAGCTGGAGAAGGCGCTCGCGCAGCCGAGCCTGTACGACGAGGTGCTGCGGCTGCTCGCCCGCCGCGGCAAGGCGGTGCCGCAGGCCGTCCTGGCGCGCGACCTTTCGCAGCGGTACGACGCGGACGCCGGCGTCGAGGCCGTGTGGGCGGAGATCTACGGCGATCCCGACGCCGACGACGAACTGCTCCGCCTCGGCGAAGCGCTCACCGACGTCGGCGAACTGGTGTGGCGCTGGCGCAACGACCACCTCGTGGCGACCCGGCGCGCGATGGGCGCGAAGCCCGGCACGGGCGGCTCAGCCGGCGTGGCCTGGCTGGAGAAGCGGGCCCGCAAGAACGTGTTCCCCGAGCTGTGGACGGCGCGTAGCCATGTCTGAGACCACCGACGGGACCACCGACGGGACCACGTACGAAGGCATGCGCTCGCTGCGGGAGCGCGCCGCCGCGCTCGACGCCGTCGACCCGCTCGCCGCCAAGCGCGACCTGTTCGCCCTCGACGACGACGTCGTCTATCTCGACGGCAACTCGCTGGGCGCCCTGCCCGCGCACGTGCCCGCCCGCGTCGCGGACGTCGTCCAGCGCCAGTGGGGCGAGCTGCGCATCCGCTCGTGGACGGAGAGCGGCTGGTGGACCGCGCCCGAGCGGATCGGGGACCGGATCGCGCCGCTGGTGGGCGCGGCGCCGGGGCAGGTCGTGGTCGCCGACTCGACCAGTGTGAACGTCTTCAAGGCGGTGGTGGCGGGGGTGCGGCTGGTGTCCGCGGACCCGCGTCGTACGGACGTCGTCGTCGACGCGACGACGTTCCCCACGGACGGGTACGTCGCCGAGTCCGCGGCCCGGCTGACCGGGCACCGGATCGTGCCGGTGGACCCGGCCGATCCGGCGGCGCTGCGGGCCGCGTTCGGGCCGACGACCGCGGTCGTCCTCCTCAACCACGTCGACTTCCGCTCCGGGCGGCTGCACGACCTGCCGTCCCTGACTGCGGCGGTGCACGACGCCGGCGCGGTCGCGGTCTGGGACCTGTGCCACAGCGCGGGCGCGCTGCCGGTGGGGCTGGACGCGCACGGCGTGGACCTCGCGGTCGGCTGCACGTACAAGTACCTGAACGGCGGCCCGGGCTCCCCGGCGTTCCTGTACGTCGCCGAGCGCCACCAGGCCGCCTTCGACTCGCCGCTGCCCGGCTGGAACTCGCACGCCGACCCGTTCGCGATGACCCGCGACTACGCGGCGGTGGACGGCGCGCGGCGCGGGCGGGTCGGCACGCCCGACATCCTCTCCATGCTGGCGCTTGAGGCGGCGCTGGACGTGTGGGAGGGCGTGACGATCGAGGACGTGCGGGCGAAAAGCCTCGCGCTGACGGACTTCTTCTTGGAGTGCGTGGCGGAGTACGGCGCGGGGGTGTCGGTGTCGCCGGTGACGTCGGTTACGCCGGCTGAGCACGCGGCTCGGGGCAGTCAGGTCGCGCTACGGTGCGGGGCGGCGCCGGTGGTCATGGAGCGGCTGATCGCCCGCGGTGTGGTGGGCGACCTGCGCCGCCCCGACCTGCTGCGGTTCGGTTTCGCGCCGCTGTACGTCCGCTACGCGGACGCGGAACGCGCGGCGTCGACGCTTGCGGAGGTCCTCGCGGAGTTGCCCGCCTGACGGGACCGTTGCGCTGGGGGCGCCCCTGTGCCCTGCGGGCATCGGTGGCGCCCCCGGCCCCGTGACGTACCCGCCGTAGCTCTGCGGGGCGCGCTTGGCGTCTGCGGGTGCACGCGCTACCTCCTGTGCCTTGCGAGCACGGGGGCGCCCGGCGCCTCCCGACCTGCTCGCCGTAGCCCTGCGGGCGCGATGGTCTCTGCGGGCGCGCTGTGGCTGTTCGCGCAGTTCCGCCCCCTGTGCCCTGCGGGCACGGGGGGACCCCCAGCGCCCCTGATTCGCTGCCCCCGTCACTTGTCTGCGGGCCAGGTCGGAAGCTATCAGGGGCGCTGGGAGTCCCCCACGCCCTCTGGGCGTAGGTGGGGGCCCCGTGCCCATAGGGCACAGGGGGAGGAACTGCGCGAGAAACCCACCACGGTCCGCAGACGGACGAGGGTTTAGGGGCGCTGGGGGTCCCCCCGTGCCCGCAGGGCACAGGGGGCGGAACTGCGCGACAAGCCCACCACCGGGCCGCGGAGACCAACGCTCCCGCAGAGGAACGGCGGAGGTGTCAGGGAGCAGGCTTGTAGGGCGCAGTAGGAGGGGGCCGCGCAGGCAGCTCACCGCCGGGCCGCGGTGACCAATGTTCCCGCAGGGAAACGGCGGAGGCGTCAGGGGCGCGGGGAACTGCGCGACAAGCCCACCACTGGGCCGCAGGGGACATGGCTCCCGCACGGAGACGGCGGAGGTGTCAGGGAGCAGGCTTGTAGGGCGCAGTAGGAGGGGGCCGCGCAGGCAGCTCACCACCCAGCCGCAGAGACCGACGCCCCCGCGCGGAAACGGCGGGTACGACCCGAGCCGAGGGCGGGTGCGCGGGTGCGGCGCGAGGGGGCTGGTAGCGTCCCCGCTGGTCAGCATCGTTTCCGCGGTAAGTCCAAGTCCGCGGCTCCTTCGGAAGGTTGGGCCCCGCATGCCGCAGGCAAACGCGTCGG
Organism: Streptomyces sp. NPDC047315; assembly: GCF_040643215.1. NCBI lineage: Bacteria > Bacillati > Actinomycetota > Actinomycetes > Kitasatosporales > Streptomycetaceae > Streptomyces > Streptomyces sp. NPDC047315. Next base: position 127,568 of record NZ_JBEYTZ010000019.1, read on the forward strand.
ACCCGAGCGCCGCCGCCGCGGCCCGTGACGCCGTCGAGTCGGCGTCCGCGTTCGCCCACCCCGCCGTCGCGCCGGACGCGACCGCGGCGTACGGCGAGCACCCCGATCAGCTCGTCGACTTCTACGCGCCGCGCGACGTGCCGGTCGACGGCGCGCCCCTCGTCGTCCTGCTGCACGGCGGGGCGTGGCGCGCGCCGTACGACCGCGCGCACGTGAGCCCGTTCGCGGACTTCCTGGCGCGGCGCGGCTTCGCGGTCGCGAGCGTGGAGTACCGCAGGGGGCGGGCCGGCGGGCCGCAGCAGCCGGTCGCGGGGCGCTGGCCGGAGACGTTCGACGACGTCGCCGCGGCGATGGACGCGCTGGCGGAGCTGGCTCCGCGCGCGCTGCCCGGGGTGGACCTGCGGCGCACGGTGGTGACCGGGCACTCGGCCGGCGGCCAGCTCGCGCTGTGGGCCGCGGCCCGGCACGTGCTGCCCGCGGACGCGCCGTGGCGCCTGGCGCAGCCGCCGTTGCTGCGCGGTGTGGTGGCGCTGGCTCCCATCGCGGACCTCGCGCTCTCGGTCGAGCTGGCCGTGTGCGGCGGCGCGGTGGCCCAACTCCTGGGCGAAGAGGGGGACTTCGTGCAACGGTCGGCCGCCGTCGACCCCGCGCTGCTGCTGCCGACGGGCATGGCGACGACCGTGGTGCACGGCCGGGACGACGTCGTCGTACCGGCCGCGGTCTCGGAGTCGTTCGTCACGGCTGCGGCGAAGGCGGGCGAGACGGTGGGAATGACGCTGCTGGAGGGCGTCGGGCACTTCCCGTTGATCGACCCGGTGACGGACGCGTGCGCGGTGGTCGTGGAGGAGATCGCCCAACTGGCCTGGTGACGCGCGTACGAGGCCCCGGCTTCCCATGGCGGACTTGCGGACCGTAGCTGTCCGCAAGCCCGCCTACGGTGAAGCCATGACGCATCTCGTAGCAGGAGCAACCGGTACCGTCGGACGACAGGTCGTCGCCGAACTAGTGCGCAGGGGGCACGCCGTCCGCGCGCTGACCAGGGACCCGGCGCGGGCCGACTTCCCCGCCGACTTCCCCGCCGGCGTCGACGTCGTCCAGGGCGACCTGACCGACCCCGACTCGCTGGTGGACGCGCTCAAGGGCGTGACCGGGCTCCATCTGATCACCTTCGGCGGGGAGTACCTGGTGCCGTTGGACACCGGGCCCCGCATCCTGGAGCTGGCGCGGGCGGCCGGGGTGCGGCGGGTCACCGTGCTCAACGGCGGCGGCGAGACCCCGTTGGAGAACGCGGTGCGCGCCAGCGATCTGACCTGGACCGTGGTCATGCCGGTGGAGTTCATGGCGAACGCGCTCGCCTGGGCCGACGGCGTCCGCGAGCGGGACGAGGTGCGGGAGCCCTTCGTGGACCGGCTCAGCGCGATGGTCCACGAGGGCGACATCGGCGCCGTCGCGGCGGTCGCGCTCACCGAGGACGGGCACGGCGGCCGGACGTACCTGTTGAGCGGGCCCGAGGTGCTGACCGTACGGGACAAGGTGGACGTGCTCGCCGCGGCCCGCGGACGGGCCGTCGGGTTGGTGGAGTTGAGCGAGGCGGAGGCGCTGGCCGACTGGCGGGCGACCGGCCACTCGGACGAGGTCGTCGACTTCCTGCTGGCGGTGTACCGCGACACCCCCGAAGTCGGGCGTACGGTCAACCCCACCGTCGAGCAGGTGACGGGCCGCCCTGCCCGCACCTTCGCGGAATGGGCCCGCGATCACGCGGACGCGTTTCGCGCATGAGCAGCCGAGTAGTTGAGCAGCGGCGCGCTGTAACTGACTGGTGATCAGTAGGTGTAAACGGGGTGCCAGCGGGAAAGTCCCGGCCGGCTATCACGCAGTGATAGCCGGTGACGAATCCCGCCGCCCCGCCCGCCGTCGAGGTCGCGCACCGCACCCCCGCCGGCCACCCGCCTCCAGTTGGCCAGAAACCGCTCCCACCTGGCCAAATGATGAAGAGAATATGAAGCGAAGTTCTATGCCCGATGAAAGGAAGCCTTAAGTCATTTCGGCGTAAGGTCCGAGAGAGCACGGAATTCACGTCGAAGGAGTTCCCTTGGGCCCTCGCATCCTGGTCGCCGAGGACGACGCCAAACAGGCATCGCTGATACGTGTCTATCTGGAACGCGAAGGCAACGAAGTCCATCTCGTCTCCAACGGCAGGGCCGCGATCGACCACGCCCGCACGCACCGGCCCGACCTCATCGTGCTGGACGTGATGATGCCGCTCGTGGACGGGCTCGACGTCTGCCGCGTCCTGCGCACCGAGTCCCAGGTCCCCATCCTGCTGCTCACCGCGCGCACCACCGAGGAGGACGTCCTGCTCGGACTGGACCTCGGCGCCGACGACTACATGACGAAGCCCTACAGCCCACGGGAGTTGGCGGCCCGGGTCAGGGCACTTCTGCGGCGCTCCCGGGTGACGTCCGGTGGCGCGGCGAACTTCCCCGGTGGGGCCGGCGGCGGCGACGACATGGTGATCGACCCGTACCGGTTCGAGGTGCGGATCGCCGGGGAGGCGGTGCCGCTCACCGCCAAGGAGTTCGCGATCCTCCAGGTGCTCGCGTTGGAGCCGGGGCGGGTGTTCACCCGGCGGGAGATCATCGAACAGGCATTCAGCGCGGAGGAGGGCGTCCTGGAGCGGACCGTGGACGTCCACGTGGTCAACCTGCGGCGCAAGTTGGAGGCGGACGGCCGCAGACGGCGCTTCGTGGAGACCGTGTACGGGCGCGGGTACCGCCTGTCGGTGCGGAACGTGTCCACCCCACAACCGTGAGCTTTCGACTGCGGGTCATCGGACTACTGGTGATCGTCGCCGTGGCGGCTGCGGGCTCCGGTACGTGGGTGACGTGGCGTCACGCGACGGCGCAAGTGGCCGACATGGCCACCGCCGACGTGCAGAAGACCAACATGATCGCCGACAGCCTGAAGCAGTACGGCTACTCGCACGGCACGTGGCAGGGCGTCGCGCCGAGGGTGCTCCAGCTGTCCAAGGACACGGGCCAGCGCATTCGGGTCACCACCGGGAAGGAAGTGGTGGTCGCCGACTCGGACGTGCTCAGCGGGCGGGAACCCCGCGCCGTCAGCCCGCGGCCCGCGGCCGTCGTCGATCCGCTCCCCCACCTGGTCATGGAGTACGACAGGACACTGACGCGGCGGGTCAGTCGCACGACGGAGCACATCGCCGCCTACCGGGTCCATCTGACCTTCGTGCAGTGCCTCACCAGGGAGGGCCTCAAGGTCGTGGCGGTGCCGAACAAGTACGGCATGCCCGTCGTCCGCGCGTCGCTACCGGCGGCCGTCGATTGCCGGCGCCCCGAAGTTCCGCCCCCCGCGCGTTCCGACCAAGAGTCGACCGAGGAGTGCGGGGACGAGCCCCGCTACACCCTCGACGACTGTCTGCGACTCGTGTTCCGCGAGAGCGTGAAGGACAGCAGCCCACAACGCGTCGAGGTGTACCTCGGGGTGGGGAACCCGACCCCGCCCAAGCTGTCCGGAGCCCCGGTCGCCGGCCTCGCCGGCGGCGTCGCCGTCGTCGTCGCCCTGGCCGCCGTCCTCCTCACCCGGACCGTCCTGCGCCCCGTCCGCACCCTCACCGCCGCGACCAGTTCCCTCGGCCAGGGCGACCTGGGGCGGCGCGTGCCGGTCGAGGGGCGGGACGAGATCGCCCGGCTCGGGCGGGCCTTCAACCGGATGGCCGGCTCCATCCAGGCGGGCGAGGAGCGCCAGCGCCGGCTCACCGGGGACGTCGCGCACGAACTGCGCACCCCGCTGGCGAACATCCGCGGCTACGTGGAGGCGTTCCAGGACGGCTATCTGGAGCCCACGCCCGAGCTGTTGGCCTCGCTGCACGAGGAAGTGATGCTCCAGCAGCGCATCGTGGACGACCTCCAGGACCTCGCGCTCGCCGAAGCCGGTGCCCTGACGTACCACTTCTCCGCCGTCGACCTGGGCGAACTGCTGGAGACCTGCCGCATCGCGCACCGGGCCCGCGCCGAGGAGGCGGGGGTGCGGCTGGAGGTGTCGACGGGCGGGCGGCCGGTGGCGGTCGGCGCCGATCCGTACCGGCTGCGCCAGGCCGTGGGGAACCTCGTCAGCAATGCGGTACGGGCCACTTCGCCCGGCGGCGCGGTCACCCTGGAGCTCGCCGAGGACGGGGAACACGCGCTGGTGCGGGTGCGGGACACGGGCGCCGGGATACCCCAGGAGCACCTGCCGCACCTCTTCGACCGGTTCTGGCGCGGGGACGCGTCGCGCGGCCGGCGGACCGGGGGGAGCGGGCTGGGGCTGTCGATAGTGCGGCAGATCGTCCGGGACCACGGGGGGTGGGTGGACGTGGCGAGCACGGTCGGCGAGGGGACCACGTTCACGGTGACGCTGGAACGCCTCTGACGGCGACGCCGCGCCGGGCGCCCCCGCGGGTCCGTAGGCCCTGGCCGTAAAGCTGGCGCACTTGCGCCGTGGTGCGTGCGCGATCATGGCGTCTGCGGCCCGTCTGTGGCTGTTCGCGCAGTTCCCCGCGCCCCTGTTGTTCTTCCCTCGTCGCCTGTCTGCGGGACGAGGGCTTAGGGGCGCGTGGGGGTACCACCACGCCCTCTGGGCGTAGGGGGAGAACGGAGCGACAAGCCCACCACCGGCCAGTGGAGACCAATGCTCCCGCAGGGAAACGGCGGCTACGTCAAGAGGCGCAGGGACGCGCGCGGGACCTTGCGGACACGGCCTAGCCGCGTCCGCCCCCTCCGCCGCCGAAGAGTTCTTCCCGGCGCTCCCGCCACCGGTCCATCATCAGCGGCAGCTCGCTCTTGACGAACTCGAAGAACGCCAGCGTCTCCGCCAGCCGCTCCCCGGGCGGGGTGTCCCGGCCCACCGACGCCACGCCGTCGCGCAGGGTGTCCTCCCAGCGCTTGATGATCTGCTCGCGGCTGGTGATCGCCTCGTACCACTGGTCCGAGTGGACCCGGTAGCGCTCCCGCCGCGAGCCGGGCTCGCGCTCGCGCGAGAGCATCGAGACGTGGGAGAGGTAGCGCACCGCGCCCGAGACGGCCGCCGGGCTGACCTTGAGCTGCTCCCCGATCTCCGTCGAGGTCATCACGCCCCCGTCGGAGACGAGGATCGCCGCGAAGACGCGCGCCGGCATCCGGGCCATGCCCGCGTCCACCAACTGCGCGGCGAAGCGCTCGACGAACGCGGACACCACCGCGTCGTCGCGTCGCTCGTCCTGCTTCTGCTCCATGGCTCGGCCTCATCTCCCCTGGTCGCGGTCCCCATGCCGCCCCTCCCGACTTTATATGCTTTCTTAACTTCACAAATTTCTGAAGAAACCGTACGCTCAAAATCATGACGAAGGCCATCACCGTCTCCGGGCTGCACAAGTCGTTCGGGCGGACGCACGCGCTGGACGGCCTCGACCTCACGGTCGAGACCGGCGAGGTCCACGGCTTCCTGGGGCCGAACGGCTCCGGCAAGTCGACCACCATCCGGGTCCTGCTCGGGCTGCTGCGCGCGGACTCCGGCGCGGCCCAGCTGCTGGGCAAGGACCCCTGGCGGGACGCCGTCGACCTGCACCGTCACATCGCGTACGTCCCCGGCGACGTCACCTTGTGGCGCAACCTCTCCGGCGGGGAGGTCATCGACCTGTACGGCAGGCTGCGCGGCAGCCTCGACCCCGCGCGCCGCTCCCGGCTCATCGAGCGCTTCGAGCTGGACCCGACCAAGAAGGGCCGTACGTACTCCAAGGGCAACCGGCAGAAGGTCGCCCTGGTCGCCGCCTTCGCCTCCCAGGCGGACGTGTTGATCCTCGACGAGCCGACGTCCGGGCTCGACCCGCTGATGGAGGAGGTCTTCCAGAGCTGCGTGGCCGAGGAGCGCGACCGCGGGCGCACCGTGCTGCTCTCCTCGCACATCCTCAGCGAGGTCGAGACGCTCTGCGACCGGGTCAGCATCATCCGCAAGGGCCGCACCGTGGAGACCGGCACCCTCGCCGACCTGCGCCACCTCACGCGCACCAGCATCACCGCCGAGTTGGCCGGGCCGCCGAACGGCATCTCCGGCCTGCCCGGCGTGCACGACCTGGAGGTCTCGGGCCACCGGGTGAAGCTCCAGGTCGACACGGACAAGCTGGACGCGGTGCTGCGGGCGCTGACGGACTCCGGCGTACGGTCCCTGACCAGCACTCCGCCCACGTTGGAGGAGCTCTTCCTGCGGCACTACGCGGCGGACGGCGGCGCGGCCGGCGACGGCGCGGGCTCGACCGCGTACGACTCGACGGCGGTGGCCTGGTGACCACCGCCTACGCGCCCCCCGCCGCCCCGGTCGCCGACCGCGGGCCGCAGCCCTTCGCGGGCACCGGCCCCCTCTTCCGGCTCGCGCTGCGCCAGGACCGGGTGATGATGCCCGCGTGGGTGCTCACCCTCGGCCTGGTCGTGGTGGGCGGCGTCGGCTCCCTGGAGAACCTGTACGACACCCCCGCGAAGCGCGCCGACATCGTCGACTCGCTGCTGACGAACGGCTCGCTGCGGGCGATCACCGGACCGGCCTTCGCGGACACCCTCGGCGGGCTGGTCGCCTGGCGGTTCGGGATGTTCACGTTCACCATGGCCGCGCTGATGAGCGTGCTGATCGTGGTGCGGCACACCCGTGAGGAGGAGGAGACCGGCCGGCAGGAGATGCTGTCGTCCATGGCGGTGGGCCGCCGCGCCTCCCTCACGGCCGCCCTGCTGACCGCGCTCGTCGCCAACGCCTGCCTCGCCCTGCTGATCACGGCGGGGACCGCGGGCCCGACCGGGTCGACCGGCGGCGCGCTCGCCTTCGGACTGGCCGTCGGCACGGTCGGCATGCTCTTCGCAGGCGCCGCGGGCATCACGGCCCAGCTCACCGAGAGCGCCCGACTGGCCCGGGGCATGGCCGGCGCCGTCCTCGGCCTGGCCTTCGCGCTTCGCGCGGCCGGCGACTCCGCCGAAGGCGACGGGAACTCGGTGCTGACCTGGCTGTCCCCGCTGGGCTGGGCCTCGCAGGTGCGGTCCTTCGCTGACGAACGCTGGTGGCTGCTCGTGCTGCTGGCCGCGGCCGTGGTGGTGCAGTGCCTGGTCGCGTACGCCCTCGCCGGCCGGCGCGATGTCGGCATGAGCTTCCTGGCGACCCGGCCGGGGCCGGCCGTCGGGCGGCTGACCACCGCCACCGGCCTCGCCTGGCGGCTCCAGCGCGGCACGTTCCTCGCCTGGACGCTGGCGTTCCTCGTCCTCGGGATCGCCTTCGGCGGCATGGCCGGCGGCGCGTCCGACCTCGTCGGCGACAACGAGGACACCCGGGAGATCTTCGAGCGGCTGGGCGGCCAGGCCGGCATGACGGACGCGTTCCTCGCCGCGATGGTCGGCCTGTTGGGCATGGTCGCCGCGGTGTACGTCGTCTCGGCGGTGCTGCGGCTGCACGGCGAGGAGACCTCGCAGCGCGCCGAGCCGATCCTGGCGAACGCGGTCAGCCGCTCCGGCTGGGCCGTCGGGCACCTGCTGATCGCCTTCGGCGGCGCCGCGGTCGTCGTCACGGCCGGCGGCCTCGGCCTCGCCATCGGCCACGGGGAGTCCTTCGGCGCCGTGCTCGGCGGCGCCCTGGTGCTGATCCCGGCGGTCTGGCTGCTGGGCGCGGTCGCGGTGCTGGTGTACGGGCTGCTGCCGCGCTTCGCGACCGCGGCCTGGGCCCTGGCCGGGCTGTGCCTGGCGATCGGCTGGATCGGCCCGGCGCTGGACCTCCCCGACACCCTGCTGGACCTGTCCCCGTACGCCCACCTGCCGAAGATGCCGGGCGCCGAGATGAGCTGGCCGCCGGTGCTGGTGCTCACCGCGCTGGCGGTGGTGATGGTGGGCGTGGGCCTGGCGGCGCTGCGCCGGCGCGACATCGAGACGACGTAACGGGCCGCCGAGCGGGAGGGGGGCTACGGCTCCTCCGACCAGCTCGTCCGCAGCAGGTCGACGGTCTTGTCCTGCGAGAAGCCGGCTTCGCGGGCCGCCGCCACGAGCTGGCGGGCGGCCTCGCGCAGCCGCGCCTGCGCCGGGGCGGCGACGACGACGGCGCCCCGGCCGCGCCGCAGGTCGATCAGCCCCTCCTCGCGCAGTTGTTGGTAGCCGCGCAGCACGGTGTGGACGTTGACGTCCAGCAGCCGGGCCACTTCCCGGGCGGCGGGCAGCCGGTCGCCGGGGTGCAGGGCGCCGTCGGACAGCGCCCGGCGCACGGAGGAGGCGACCTGCTCCGCCAGCGGCACGGCGGAGCAGGTGTCGATGCGGATCAGCATGTCAACGGTCGTCCCGTCGTGCGTCGCGTCGTGCGTTCCCGGTGTCTGCGGCCAGCAGGTCGGTCAGCAGCCCGGTCGCGGTCGCGGCGTCGTCCACGACCACGATGAACTCCTTGCCGTCGACCAGTTCCAGCCACACCGCGGGCCCGGACCGCAGCGCCAGCCCGCGCCGTCCCGGCGCGATCCGGTACCCCCAGCCCCCGAGGTCCGGCAGCGGTCGGGCCTCCGCGGTCCACGCGCGGACGATCCGTTCCAGCGGTACGTGGATCCGCGGCGCCGGCAGCACCGGCGGCCGTACGGTCAGGCCGGTGCCGTCGACGATCACCCGGGAGCCGGGCAACACCGCGACCAGCAGCGCCACCGGCGCCAGCCAGAAGCCGGGGACCCAGCCGAGTGCGCCCGCGGTCACGGCGGCGACAGCGGCCAGGACCGCGGCGGCGACCAACCAGCGCGGGCCGACGCTCCGCACCCACACGGCACGCTCGCCGTGCCGCAGCCCCACGGACGAGTTGTCCGCCGGACGGTCGTCGCGGTCGGCACGGGCTGGCGGCTGCTCGGGCACCAACACGCGCACCCCGGCGGCGGCGATCGCGGCGAGGCCCGCGGCCACGGCCAGGTGCCACAGCGGCAGCCGCACCTCGTCCGCGCTGGCGGCGTCCGCGTTCACCAGCACCGCGACGGTGAAGAGGTAGCCGAGGAGCACGGCCGTGGCCGTGGACGCGGCGTACACCGTACGCACGTTGGGTGTCCGCGCGTTGGGCGTCCGTGCGTTGGGCGTCCGCCGTACCGCGCCGAGCGCCAGTGCCGCGCCGAGGCCGAGCAGGACCAGCTCGCTGAGGAGCAGCAACTGCGCCGGGGACGCCGAGCGGTCCGCGCCGCCGCCCGCGTCGAAGTGCACGGCCATGGGATCGGGCAGGTCCGACCACGACACGGCGAACACCGCGGCCACCAGCAGGGCGGCCAGCAGGCAGGGGACCGCGGCGGACCAGCGCAGCGCGGCTGACGGCGGAAGGTGGGGCGGCGGGACGTGGGAGGTGTGGTCGGGGCGAGCCATGCGGCCTCCTCCTCGCGGAGCAACGCTCAGCATTGTTCGTGATTGTTTGCATAAGACTAGAACAACTAGAGGATAACCCACTCGTGGCCCCCTGCAAGAGGAGCAGGCCCCGGGTCCGTACGGACCCGGGGCCTGCTCCATGCCTGCTCGTTGCGTGCCTACTTGGTCCGCGTCACATCTCCACGCGCAGCTCCGTCACGCCCCGGATCACGTACCCCGGCTTCCACTCCGGCTCCCCGACCATCCGCATCGTCGGCGCCTCGCGCAGCAACTCCCCGAACGACGCCGCCAGTTCGATCCGCGCCAGCGGCGCGCCCAGACAGAAGTGGATGCCGGCCCCGAAGGTGATGTGCGGATTGTCCTGCCGTCCCAGGTCCAGTACGTCCGGCTGCTCGAACCGCGCCGGGTCCCGGTTCGCCGCGCCGAACAGCAGCGCCAGCTCCGAGCCGCGCGGCACGACCGTGCCGTCGATCTCGACGTCGTCCAGCACCCACCGCTCGAACATCTGCAACGGGGTGTCGTAGCGCATCAGCTCCTCCACCGCCGTCGGCAGCAGCGAGTGGTCGGCGCGCAGCGCCGCCAGCTGCTCGGGGTGGCGGAAGAGCGTCCACCAGCCGTTCGCAGTGGTGTTGACGGTCGCCTCGTGCCCCGCGTTCAGCAGCAGCACGCAGGTGGAGACCATCTCCTGCTCGGTCAGCCGGTCGCCCTCGTCGTGCGCGGCGATCAGCGCCGAGATCAGGTCGTCCCCCGGGTCGGTGCGCCGCTTCGCGATCAGCTCCCGCAGGTACGCGGAGAACTCCAGCGACGCCGTGACCGCCTTCTGCGCCGTCTCCCGCGACGGGTTCAGCTCGAACATCCCGCAGATGTCCGCGGACCACGGCCGCAGCAGGTGCCGGTCCGGCTCCGGTACGCCCAGCATCTCCGCGATCACCGCCACCGGCAGCGGTTCGGCGACGTCCGCCAGCAGGTCCCCGCCGCCGCGCGCCACGAGCCCGCCCACCAGCTCCGCGGCCAGCCGCCGCACCGTGGGCTCCAGCTCGGCGACGGTCCGCGGGGTGAACGCCTTCGTCACCAGCCGCCGGATGCGGGTGTGGTCCGGCGCCTCAAGGTCGAGGATGCCGTTGTCGTTGAGGGTGTGGAAGGGCTCGTGCTCCGGCGGCGGGGGAGTGCGCCCGAACTCCTCGTGCGTGAAGCGGTGCAGATACGTCCGCCCCAGGCGGCGGTCGCGCAGCAGCGCCGACACGTCCGCGTAGTGGGGTACGAGCCACTGCCGGGTCGGCTCGAACCAGTGCACCCGCCCGGCGGCTCGCAGCGCGTCGTACGCCGGGTAGGGATCGGCGACGAAGGCGGGTGACCACGGCTCGAATGTTGCGTCCATATCCGGACGCTAACCCCCGAAATGCCCGTCTGGCCAGGGTTGCAACCGGAGCGTGACGTGCTTGACGCCGTGCTCCGGGTCGCTACGAGGGCGCGACGCGGTGCGTCCCGCGGGCGGAACGAGGTGGGTCACGCGGGCGTGACGAGGTGGGTCACGCGGGCGTGACGAGGTGGGTCACGCGGGCGTGACGAGCCGTGCCTCGTACGCGAAGACCGCGGCCTGCGTGCGGTCGCGCAGCCCCAGCTTCACCAGGACCCGGCTCACGTGCGTCTTGATCGTCGACTCGGCGACGACGAGGTGCGCGGCGATCTCCGCGTTCGACAGCCCCTGCGCGATCAGCACCAGGACCTCGGTCTCGCGCTCCGTCAGATCTCCGACCTGCGCCGGCGTCCCCGTCTTCGGCGCCTGGCTGAGCCGGGAGAACTCGGTGATCAGCCGACGCGTCACGGTCGGCGCGAGCAGCGCCTCGCCCGCCGCCACGACCCGTACGCCCTCCGCGAGCTGCCGCGCGGACGCGTCCTTGAGGAGGAAGCCGGAGGCCCCGGCGCGCAGCGCCTGGTACACGTACTCGTCGAGGTCGAAGGTGGTCAGCACCAGCACCTTGGAGTCGGCGTGCGAGGCGACGATCTCGCGGGTGGCCTCGATGCCGTTCAGCTCCGGCATGCGGATGTCCATCAGGACGACGTCCGGGCTCAGCTCGGCGACCTTGGCGACGGCCTCGCGGCCGTTCACCGCCTCGCCGACGACCTCGATGTCCGGCATCGCGTTCAGCAGGACGGAGAAGCCCTCCCGGACCATCATCTGGTCGTCGACGATCATCACGCGGATGGTGCGCTCGCTCACGCCGTGGTCTCCTTGTCGTTCGGGTACGAGCCCTCTGCGGCCGGCACCGGTACGAACGCGGTCACCTCGTACCCGCCGTCCTCCGTCTCCCCGGCGGTCAGCTCGCCGTTGAGCATGCTCACCCGCTCCCGCATCCCGGTGATGCCGTGCCCGGCGCCCGGCGACGGCTTGACCAGCCCGCTGGGCGCGGTGTTGACCACCCGCAGCCCGAGCCCGCCGAGCACGTACGAGACCTCCACCTTCGCCGACGACCCGGGCGCGTGCCGCAGCGCGTTGCTCAGCGCCTCCTGGACGATCCGGTACGCGGACAGCTCGACCCCCGGCGGCAGCGTCCGGACCGCGCCCGTGACCGTCTTCGTCACGTCGAGCCCGGCGTCGCGGACGTTGGAGAGCAGGTTTTCGAGGTCGGCGAGCACGGGCTGCGGGGCGTCGGGCGCCTCGTAGTCCTCCGCGCGCACCACCCCGAGGATGCGCCGCAGCTCGGTGAGTGCGGCCACGGCGTTCTCCCGGATGGTCGCGAACGCCTTCTCCAACTCCTCCGGCGGGTTCTCCACCCGGTAGGGCGCGGCCTCGGCCTGGATGGCGACGACGGACATGTGGTGCGCGACGACGTCGTGCAGCTCGCGCGCGATGGTGGTGCGCTCCTCCAGCAGCGTCCGCTTGTCCCGCTCGACGGCGGTCGAGGTCCGCTCGGCCTGCACTTCCTGCTCGGCGGCGCGGACCTCCTGCTCGGCGGCCCGCCGCACGTTGATCACGGTCGCACCGAGCAGCACCAGCGCGGAGAACAGCAGCATCTGGGGGTTGACGCTGTCGTAGTACCGCGCCATGAAGATGTCGGAGAGCAGCCCCGTGAAGGCGGTGAGCACCCACATCCACACGGCGGTGCGCGGCCGGGTCCGCAGCGTCACCACGAACATGATCAGCAGATGCGCGGCGAACGCCGCCGGGGTCCACGGCCAGAGCCCCCACGATTCGAGCGACGACAGCACCGGCGCGGCCAGCAGCGAACACCAGAAGGCCCCCACGGGCCGCACCAGCAACATGGCGGTGATCGCCGCGGGCACCAGGGCCTGCGACATCAGCCGTACGTAGTCCCCGCCGACGAACGTCAACCCGGACAGGCACATCACCGCGGCCACCGCGACGATCAGCCCGTGCAGCCCCCACTGCGCGCGCTCCCGTATCCGCTCGGGCAGCTTGCGCATCAGGGGCCCGTCGGTGCGCAACGGCGCCAGCGGTCGGTAGGCGAAGGCGTCGTGGAAGAGATCCTGCCGGAGGCCCTGGAGGACCCCGACGGCAAGGCGGTATTCGGGGCTGCGGGTCGTCTCAGTCACAGGTTGAACGGTACGGGGGGTGGTGGGGCGGGGGCGTCCGCACAGGTATGGATCCTGGGGGGTCCGTCTTGAGGACTACGGGGGTCGTCTTACGACCTAGCGCAGGTCACGCGCGCTGTTGGCAGTAGGAGGCGACGGTGACGGCGCCGAGCAGCGGCACGGGACTCCCGTGTTCCGGAGGGGCCTGTGTGAACGGCTCCAGCCTCGTCCCCGGCACCCCCTCGCCCCCGACCGTCGATCGGTACATGGATCCCGCCGCTCCGGGGCACGCTTATGCCGTTCGACAGAGGATTCGACGAGGGGCGGGGAATGAGACGGTTACGGGGGATGCGGTTGGCCGCCGTCGGGGTGGCCGCCGCGGCGGCGGCGCTGCTGCTCGCGGGGTGCAGCCAGCCGACGGACTACAGCGAGATCGTCACCTTCACCGACGAACACGGTCGCGTGTGCACGGCGGCGGTGGTCGTCGACCAGGAGCAGAACGAGGGCGACGACTACCAGGTCTCCAGCCTCGACTGCGACTACCCACCCGAGGGCCGCACCCCGGGCCCCACGCGCTACTCGCCCCTGCCGGAGCGGAACGGGGACTGACCGGCGGCTGCCCGGCGAACTCACCCGCGCCGCGCGGCGCCTTCGGGCCACACGACGTCCACGGGGATGCCGGCTGCGCGGGCTTCGAGCACGGTGTCTGCGGTGCCGCCGCCTTTGCCGGTGGGTGGTTGGCCGTTCCATACGGCCACGAGGCGGTCGGCGCGTTCGATGAGGACGGTGTTGGCGGCCTCGTACGCCTGTCGGCTGGCGGTTTCGTGGGGGAGGGTCAGGGTTTCGTCGGCGGCTTCGACGAGGTGGTCGAAGAGGGCTGCGTGGTCGGGCTTGACCTTGTTCCGTCGGTAGTCCTGCGAGGGGATGACGACGGTCAGCCGCCCTCCGGCGGCGAGGACGGCTTCGGCGAAGAGGGAGTCGCTGCCCTTCGCGATGCAGGAGACACCGACGAGTTGGCCGTCGCCGGCGTGCTGCCTGAGGAGGTCGTCCAGCGCTGCGCGGACGAGGGGGACGCTGTCGTCGGTCAGGTCCATGTGGCCGGTCACCGCGATGGTCGTCACGGTCCTCCTCCTTAGTTCGACAGCAGGTCGCGACCTCCTGCCGGTCGTGTCGGCGGAGCGGGGCCGCTGACGGTGCCATCAACGGGTGCTGCTGGGGGCGTTCATACTCAGAGCGATGACGACGGGAGTACGGAGACCACCTGGTGGAGCTGATCGAGCAGGGTGCTGCCCAAGGCCCACTTCCGCGCGTGTGGAGACCGCTCCGGTGGGTGTCGTCAGGTGCTGGTCAGGGGCAGGGGATGAGGTAGACGCGGGCGAAGTGCGTACCGATGTGTGCTTCGTGGAGGTGGCCGGATACGGCTCGGTCTCCCTGGACCGCCATGACCGCGTGGATGTGGGCGAAGCCGTTGCGGATCTCGCCGGTGCCCGTCATCTCGGCAGGTAGCTCGTATTTGGTGATGTCGTCCTTGAGCGCGTCGCCTTCGGGCATGGTGGAGACCGTGAAGCGGTCGGCGGCTCCGATGAGCGACACGATCGCCGCGTCCGTCACACCGGCCTTCGCCGCCTGCCGGTTCACCGACTCCATGAGTTCTTCGTTCCTGACCTCGAAGACCAGCACGTCAGCTCCATCCGATCATGGGTGAGAGTTCCCGCAGCATGACGGATGAGCACCAACGCGCGCCAGCGTCCCTTGGGTTGACTGCCTCCTGCGCGAAGCGCCCAGCGAGGAAAGGGGCTTGTGAGGCGTAGGAGCCGGGGGTCGTGACGATACGCCCGGCCGTCGTCCAGTCGACCGCGCACACCCTTGACGTCACCGCGGTCATGTAGAGGTGCCGGACCTCGGCGTCATGGGCCAGGACGTCCGTGACTCTCGCTGCGTGGTCCTGACTGGGGAGCTTGGCCAGGATGCCTGCGGCATTGACGCGTAGGACGGATGTTCCCGCGTCCCGCATCCACCGCGTGAGGTGCGACACCGACGCCCTGTCGGCCATGGAGGCGATCACGATGTCGGTGCCGTGTGTTGTCTGGGACAGTGCCAAGGGCCCCGAGTCCCGGCCCGCGATGCTCGCCACCATCTGTGAGGCGATGTGCCCATGCGCGGCGACGAGGGCCGAAAGGCCGATGAAGTTTCGTCGGTTCACGTGATCGAGCGTAGCTTCGCTCTTCAGGTTCTCGATAGGCACGTTGAAGACGTGCGCTAAGTGGCGAAGCCAGTGATCGCCGGGGATCACTTTTCCCGCTTCCCACCGTTTGACTGCGTCGCGCCCGGGCGCCCCGTTGGGTTCACCGGCAGCAATGGAGAGTTGGTCAGCCAGCTTGTTCTGAGTCCAGCCTCTGGCACCGCGCAGATCACGGATGAGCTGTCCGATCGGCATGGAGCACATGATGCCCCTCGGCATGCCCCTCCTTGGCGTCCTCCGCGTAGGTAGACCTGTACGTGTGCAGTCGGGACTCGACTCGACCACCTGCTCCGATTCTGCTTCGTGGCCGCCCATCGAGTTCTGACCCGCTACAAGAAGTCCCCCGCAACCGGTGAGACGGCTCGGGGGTGTGGACGACTGGATGGAGTCGACGCGATGCATCGTACTAATGGCCGCAGGTCTTCGGGGGTGTTCCCACCAGGTACCGAACTCAGCTCAGCGCCCGAGCGGGCAGTGGTTGAGCAGTCCGACGAAGGGCGGCCTGCGATGACGATGCGGGTGTATCGCGTGGGTGCGGACGGGACGCGGTGGCCGGTGGAGCGGGAGGTGAGCGTTCGGGCGACGGATGACGTCGTGCCGGAGCCGATGAAGTTTCCGCCGTGCTCGTGCCCGCGTTGTGTGCGGGGTGTTCGGTGACCGTGAGTGTGAGCTTGGTGGACGTGACCCGGGACGTACGTCTCGCGGGCGCTGTGTGCTTGAGCCAGCCGCCGAGTGCTGCTGTTGAAGCGCTCCGGGATCGGCTGCAGCGGCACATCGCCGTGCTGGCCGTGCCCGCTGAGGCGTACGGGCGCAGTCTCAGCGGCGATTGGTACGGGCAGCATGTCCTGGCCTGTGTCGCGAGTGCGCGGAAGGCCGCGGCCGGGGTTGAGCCCGGTGTGCGGATTGATGAGGAGCTGCTGCTTCTGGCGGAGTACGTCAAGACGTTGCTGATGTACACGGGGCGTAAGCCGCGGCACAGCGCTTGAGCTCCGTGTGCCGACGTGCCGGGCAAGGGGCCATCGCGTCGGCACACGGGTCCAACCGGCCCCGGCCCTGCATCTCCGATCCCCCGCGACAGGGCCGGGGCCTCCCACGCAGAGGAGAACGGCATGTTGATCCTGATCCCCGTCAGCGCCGCGAAGCTGACCCCGACCGACGTCACCACGTGCGAGGCGTGCTGGCGCCAACCCGTCACCACGATCCGCAGCACACCCGGCGTCCGGGACCTCTTGTGCGACGCCTGCGCCACCGAGGGCAACCCCGTACGCGTCGAACTCTTCCCACCGCTCGGGATCTACCTCCTCACCGAACGCCGACTCGAAGCCGGCAAACACGGCAAGCCCACCCCACAGATGCCACCCGACCCCGGCCCACACCCACCACGACCCGCACCGACACCCACACCCGGCGTACCACCGGTATAGAGGAAGGCCCTATTCCTGCACCTCCAGAACAGGGCCGGGCTTCCAGCGCGTTCGGCTTGCTTGTCACTTCTCTGTTGTCCGTCGTACGTCTGAGCGACAATGCCCGCACGGGGGCGAGGGAGGCGGCATGGATCGAGATGCCACGGGGGCGTGGTGGGAAGGGCTCGGTCGCCGGGTGGTCGGCGCACTGCTGCTGTCGGTCTTCCTGTCGCTCATGGCCTCGGTCGCTCTCATGGGTCTCCCTCACGGCTGGGAGACGGCAACCTCCTTCGCGGACATCACACTGCGCACGGCATGGATCACCGGATTCGTCGTTCCGGCCGCCGTCGCCAAGCACCTGGTTGCCCATTTCCGTCGCCGCAGCAGGTCGCGAACACACGGCCGCTACCAGCCCCCGCCCTCAAAGGGGGGAGGCCAGCACCGCTGAACTGGGGCCGTCGATCCCTATGTGTTCGGCTCCAAGCACAGACCATCTCCGCGGGTGCGGAGACCACCACTTCGCCGGCAAGGGCGCGCTCTGGCAGGGCGGAACACCGCCGCGTACGCGGCGTCAAAGTCAAAGTCGCTGTGCTGGTTCACCAGGACCAGGGGCGCGGACGCGCATGCGTACTCCGCGTCGTCATGGCTTGCGGGCCACCCCGCCCCAGCCGGCCCGTACGGTCAGCGTGCCGGTCGTGGGCTCGGGGCGCCAGTTGGGCCAGGAGACGAAGCCGGGGGCGACGAGTTCGAGGCCGTCGAAGAAGGCGCGCGTCACCTCGGGCTCGCGGAAGACGTAGGGGATGGCGCCGCTGTTGTTGTACTCCTCCTGCGCCAGCCGGTGGGTCTCGTTGTCCGCGGTGGCGTGGCTGAGCGACAGGTAGCTGCCCGACGGCAGCCGGTCGACCAGTCGGCGTACGAGGGACAGGGCGTCGTCCCAGTCCACGATGTGGCCGAGCACGTCATTGATCACCAGGCCGATGGGCTGGCTGAAGTCGAGGGTCTTGGAGGCCCCTTCGACGACCGCGTCCGTGTCCCGCATGTCGGTGAGCACGTAGTCCATGGACCCCTCGGACGTGCTCTCGCCCATGGCTTCCACATGCATGAGGACGAGCCGGTCGTGGTCCACGTACACGACCCGCGACTCGGGGGCGATCCGCTGCACCACCTGGTGGGTGTTGTTGGCGGTCGGCAGCCCGGCCCCCACGTCGAGGAACTGCCGTACGCCGGCGTCCCGCGCCAGGTACGTCACGGCCCGGACCAGGAAGTCCCGCGATTCGCGCGCCATCGGCTCGATGAGCGGGAACTTCTCCCGGTAGGCGTCACCGGCGACTTGGTCGGCGGCGTAGTGGTCCTTGCCGCCGAGCCAGTAGTTCCAGACGCGTGCGCTGTGGGCGACGGAGGTGTCAATTGCGGGTGGCTGCTGGTCGTTTGGCATGAGGACTAGCCTTCGGCCGGTCGCGTTATGACGCAAGAATGCGTGTGTGATTCACGCGGTGTGCGCCCCCGCGGGGATCGCGGGGATTGAAGGGTTCACTCGCGCGCGCCCGCACGCTCCTCCGCGGCGGAGACGGCGTACGGCTGGGGCACGGGCCCGCCCCGCAACCCCCACAGCAGCGCCCCGGCCACCAGCGCGGCGCACGCCAGCAGCCACGGAAGTGGGCCCGGCGGGAGGGTGGTGACGATCAAGCCGGTGAGCGCGGCGGTCAGTTGGAGGGACAGGGACTGGACCGACAGCGCGGTGGCGCGGCCCGTGCTCGTGACGCGGCGGTGGAGGAGGTCGTTTTCGTTCGGGCCGGCCGCGCCGAGGCCGAGGTAGACCAGGGCGTAGCCGGTGGCGGCGAGGGCCAGGGCCAGGGAGGGCGGGCCCGGGAACGCCGTCGTCACGGCGAGGAGGAGCAGGCCGGTCGCGCTGGTGCCGAGGCTCGCCACGACCGCGCGTTCGCCGCTGCCCGCCAGCCGGGCCGTCAGTGGTGCGAGGTGGGCGCCGACGGCAGCGCAGACGAAGCCGGCGCAGGCGAGGACGGCGAAGAGGACCGCGCCGGACTCCGATGCGCCGGTGAGGTCGGCGGCGCGGCCGGGGGTGAGGAGTTCGATCGTGGCGAGGGCGCTGCCCGCGGCGGCGGCGCTGAGGAGGACGCGGCGGACGAGGGCGTCGCGGCCACCCAGGCGCAGCCCGGCCGTGACGGTGGTCGGGACGTCGCGAAGGACGCCGCGCAGGGTGGCGGGCGGGCGGGGCGGTTCCGGGAGCGCGGTCAGGGCGTACGACACGAAGGCGATCTCGATCGCCGCGCCGAGCAGCAGCGGTACGGAGAGCGGTACGACCAGCCCGGACGTCGTCTCGGTCAGCCGCGCCCCGAGGTCGGGGCCGGGGCCGGGGCCGAGCAGCCAGGGCAGGGCGCCGCCGATGAGGGTGCCGGCGGCGAGGGCGGCGTCCGTTGCGGTGGCACCGCGGGCCAGGCCGGTGCGGAGTTCGGCGTCGGGGCCGGCGTGGGCGTGGACGGTGTCGACGTACCAGGCTTCCGCGGGCCCGCTGGACAGGGCGCGGGCGGCGCCCATCAGGGCCATGCCGAGGCCGAGGAGCACGGGGGTGTCGGCCAGGCCGAGGAGGGTGAGGGCGGCGAGGTTCAGCAGGCCGGCGGCGGCGAGGACGACGCGGCGGCCGAGGACGTCGGAGAGCCCTCCGGTGGGGAGTTCGAGCGCGGCGGTGGTGAGGGAGTGGGCGGCGAAGAAGCCCGCGATGGCCGCCATGGCCATGCCGCGTTCGGTGAACAGCAGGACGAGGGGAGCGATGCTCAGCCCGAGGGGGAGCCAGAACAGGGCGCTGACGGTGACGTAACGGCGGCGGGCGGTCCGTACGTCCAGCGTCACGACGCGTCCTCGGCCTCTGCTCCGGGTGCTCGGGGGGCCAGCGGCAACCCCGCCGCGAGGAACATGACCTGCGCGGCGCGCGGGTCCTGCGCGTCGCGGGCCGTCAACTCGTTCAGGGTCCGGTCGATCACGTCCCAGAGTTCGGTGAGGGACTCGGGGGTCAGACGGGGCATCAGGTCGCTGATCCCGGACGGCTCCACCCACGCCCGGTCGAGCCGTCCGTCCGCCATGTCGACCTCGTGCTGTACGAGGGAGGCTTCCAGGTGCTCGACCTGGACCCTGCGCGTCACGGTGACGTACGCGCGGCTCCCCGGCGTGGCTTCCATGGCCTTGTTGCTCCAGGAGGTCACGGAGTGCACCGCCCGCCAGCGGCGCTCCCGCCCGTCGCGGTGCTCGGCCTCGGCGACGAACGCGTACTTCGCGAGCACCCGCAGGTGGTAACTGGTCGACGCGGACGACTCCCCGGTCCTGGCGGCGAGCTCACTGGCGGTCGCGGGGCCGTCCTGCCGGAGGTAGCCGAGGAGGCGGATGCGGAGGGGGTGGGTGAGGGCCTTGAGGGCGGCGGCGTCCTGCTCGGGGTCGAGCACGCGTTCCTGGCCCTGCCGTTCCTGCTCCTGCTGCTCCTGTCCGTCCTGCTGCTCTTGCCGTTCTTGCCGCTCCTGCTGGCTTTGCTGGTCACCGGGCATGACAGGAGGCTATGGCGGCCCGGAGAGTTTCCCAAAGGAATTTTGCAAAATTTATTTGGGGGTAGGGAGGTGTGGCGGCTGGGCGTGGTTGCGGGCGCGGAGAGCCCGGCGTTCCCCGGCCTCGGTGAGCACCGCGGCTCTGGCCTCCTCCGTGGCGTCGAACGCCGCTGGAGAGAAGTGGTCGCTGGCCCTGGCGTGCCGTTCCCACGCGTCCTGCCAGAACTCGACCGTCCAGCCCGGCCACAGCTCCGGTACCTGGTACGCCTGCGGCGATGAGTAGAGGGACCACCAGCCCAGCCGGCGGCGCTCCGGGTCGAGATGGATGCCGGCGTTGACGTGCAGGTGGCAGCGTCCGTGCTCGGGGGCGTCCGCCAGGCGGTCGAGCAGGGCGGCGCCCTCGCGGACCGGGTGGTCGAAGGCGTCAGAGGCGACGTGGCAGCGGCCGGTGCCGGCGGTGCCAGCGGTGCTGACGGTGACCACCACACCGCCAGGGTCGGGCCCGGCCAAGTCCTCGTCGCCGGGGGCGAGGAACGGGGCCAAAGAAAGGGCCGAATCGCGGCAGCGGACGTACTCCGGGTCGAGCCCGACGTACTCGCGCAGTTCCGCCGAGCCGTCGTACAACCAGCGGACCTCCCAGCCCGGCCACGCGGCTCGGATCAGCTCGAACACGGCCGAGCGGTGGCGGAGCTCGGTGCTGGGCCCCTCCCAGGCGAAGAACAGAAGCACTTTCCGGCCGAGGTCGAGCAGGATTCCACCCTGGGCCATGGTGTCGTCCAACCACCAGCCGTCCTGGCGGAGGCCGGGAAGCATGGCGAGCACCGGCGTCGGCCCTTCCAGCAGGTCGAGGTCGATCCCGACCGCCCAGCCGGTCCGGTACAGCTCATGCGTGCCGTTCTCACGGACCACGATGACGTTGGCTCTCTCTCCCATGGGGGCAGGATGACCGGGCGGGAAGCTTTCGGCCAACTGTTTCGGCGGCTCCGAGGCTCCAGCGTCCAGAGATCGCCTGGCTCTGTGTCGCACCCCGTGACCCCCTGTCGTCGCGCCGCGCCGCGCAGCACGCCGACAGCTGCTGCCAGGCTTGCGGCTCCTCACGCCAGCCGGCCCTGCAGCGCGCTCCGTGGCTGAGAATGGTGTCGTTCAACCGTGCGAGGAGAGAGCAGATGCCGGAAAGCAAGCCGGTCATGTCCCGGGCGTTCAAGGTCGGGGTGTGGCGGTCGTACATGGAGGTCCACCAGCGGGTGCTGGCGGAGATCGGGCGGGCGCTCGACGAGCGGCACCGGCTGTCGGTGAGCGAGTTCGACACGCTCGTGAACATCCCCCTGGACGGCGTACGGCTGAAGGTCCTCGGCGAGCGCACGGTGCTGACGCAGAGCGCCGTCAGCCGGATGTGCGACCGGCTGGCCAGGCGCGGGCTGGTGACCCGCACCCCGGTCGCGGAGGACCAGCGCGGCGCGCTCGTCCGGCTCACCGACGAGGGGCGGACCCTGCTCAGGGAAGCCGTACGGACCAACGCGGAGGTGGTCGAGCGGACCTTCACCTCCCACCTCTCGGACGACGACCTGGTGGGCCTGGGCGCGGTCCTCGGGCGGCTCGCCCCGGAGGCCGTCGACGAGCAGTGCGACACTCCGCAGTCACGCGACCGGTGACGTAGCTCACACCTCATTCCCGGCTTGGCTGGAATGAGACCCCACCTAGGGCCGTTTAGATGAATGCGCACGCAACAAAATGCGCACCTGAGACGGCCGTCACCGCGGCCCCTTCCAAGGGACACAGGAACATGAGCAGCAACCGCAGCAACAGCTACATCGCCAACCGCCTCACCCCCGAGAACACCGGGATCCTGCTGGTCGACCACCAGGCCGGGCTGATCCTCGGCGTGCAGGACCACGACCAGAACGAGGTCCGCCGCAACGCGCAGGCCCTGGCCCGTACCGCCAAGGTCTTCGGCCTGCCGATCGTGGCCACCACCTCCGCTCCCCAGGGGCCGAACGGACCGCTCCTCCCGGAGCTCGTCGGCGAGCTGCCCGCGGGCGCCCCGATCATCCACCGCAGCGGTGAGGTCGACGCCTTCGACGACCCGGCGTTCGACGCCGCCGTCCGTGCGATGGACCGGCCCAACCTGGTCATCGCGGGCGTCATCACCGACGTTTGCCTGATGTTCGCCTCCCTCTCCGCACTCGGCCGCGGCTTCGAGGTCCACGCCGTCACCGACGCGTCGGGCACCACGAACAAGCTCGCCCGCGAGACCTCCCTGCTGCGCCTCCAGAACGCCGGCGCGACGCTCAACAGCACCGTCGGCGTGATATCCGAGCTGCTGCGCGACTGGAAGAACCCCGGCGGCCCCGGCACCGCGGACATCTTCAGCAACCTCGCGATGCCGTTCTACGGCACGGTCAGCGCCAGCCACGCCTCGGCGAGCGGCAACAACGGCTGACCCGCTGAGTCGCTGCCCCGAAGCAGCCGCAGCCCCGACGCGGGGGCGGGCCACAGTGCCCGCCCCCGCGGAGTGCTGCGCGGCACTCCGCGGGCCACGCGGTCGGTTTCCTCGGCTCGACGACGAGAGCGGGATCCGGGCTTTCCCTTGCCCACCGACCTCAGTCGTGGAGTTCGTCGTGGAGGCGGATGCTGAGCTCCGTGGCCCAGGCCACGGCCCACGCACGCAGGGCGGCGGTCTGGCCGTCGGTGAGGTCGTAGGCGGTGAACTCGTCGTCCTCGTACCAGTCCGCACCGACGAGCCGGTCGTGTAGGTCCTGGAGGTCGAACTCAACGCGAGCGTGGCGGCGGCCGAGGCGTTCGAGGTCGGTGGTGGTGTAGTGCCGGGAGGCGGCGTGGACGTCGATGAGATCGCGAACAGCGCCACGGTCGGCGAGGGCGCGGACTTTGGTGCCGACGACGTCTTCGAGGGCGAGGACGAGGCCGTGCTCGGTGGTGGCGGGCGGGGCCCAGAACGCCTCTTTGAGGACGTCGACCTCGCACTGCTCGCCACTGTTCGGGTCGGTGATGATCAGCCGTCCGGACAGCGGGTCGGTCCCGATCTCCCGCACGTTCCAGCCGAGGTCTTGGAGCCCGCTGCGGAGGGCCTCGACGATGTCGGCCATGGGCGCCGGGTTCTGGGTGGCGAGGTCGAGATCCTGGCTGAGGCGGTCGACGAGGCGGTGGGCCTGGACGGCGTAGCCGCCGGTGATGACCAGCGGATAGGGGGCTCCGACGGCGAGGACGTCGGCGAGGAGCCGGCGGTGGAGGCCGCTGAGGTTCACGCGGCGGACGTGGTGGCCGGTCGGAGCGTGGGGAAGGCGTCCTCCCAGACGTCCCGGACGTTCCGACTGACGAGGGTGCGCAGAAAGGGCCACTGCGAGGTCAGCAGGTCCGCGTTGAGGAAGGCGACGAGGTCGTCGTGTTGCCCCTCGGCGAGAACGGTTCGGTACAGGCTCATCCGGGAGCGCGGCCGGTCGAGGTCGTAGGTGCGCAGCCCGGACCAGGCCACGTGCAGGGGGAGGGCGACGGCGCCTCGCTCGGGGCCGGCGAGTTCTTCGAGGGATGCGGGGAGCCGTGAACGGTACCGCGCGCTCAGGATCTCGGCTGCGGTCGGCGTCGGTGCAGCGGGGGATGCCGGGGCCATGCACGTCATTATGGCTCGCCCTCGCAGCCGAGCACACCCGGCCGCTGGGGTGCGCACGCTCGGGAGGAGGGGGTGGCAAAAGATCGCCTACTGCCCCCGCTCGTCGCCTCCCGTACGGCGAATCCGCACCGTGCCGGCGTCCAGGTCCACCCGGAAGGGCGGGTCTTCGGCCGGGCGGACGTTCTTGCGTACGCGTTCTTGTTCCATGGCGCGTCTGACGGCCTGGGCCGTCGGGTCGCCGGCCTGGAGGAAGTCGGCGCCGATGGACGACACGCCCTTGGTCTTGCGCCAGTAGATCCAGCCCCGGGCCTCCATCGCCAGGAGGAGTCGATCCGCCAGGAACAAGGCCGCTCCGAGGCACCCGAGCGAGACCAGCAACGGTAAGAGCACATCCATGGGAACGAGCCTACGTCGCGGGTCCCCGGCGCCCTCCCGATGTCAGCCATCGCGCACGCCCCGCCCCTCACGGCAGCGTCAACCCCCACGCCCCCGCCCGCAACACCCACGTCCGCGTCCGGACCGGGCCCGTGACCTGGGTGTCGGCGCGGTAGCGGAAGTCGGGGCCGGAGACCGTGACCGTGGTGGCCGTGGCGGTGAGCGGGGGGCCGGGGGCGGCGGGGTGGACCGTCACCTGCGCGCGGGCCTGCGTGCGGTCCGGGCCGCACGGGTGGAGCGTGCGGAGCGTGACCGCGTCGACCTCCTGGTCGAGGTCGCACAGCAGGGCGCCGTCGGCCTCCACCCGCAGGCGGTGCGGGCGGGGCGCCGCGGACTGGGGGCGGGCGGGGGTGCGGACCAGGCCGCGCAGGAGGGTGCGGTACGCGTGGCGCAGGGCGTCGCCCGTCGTGGCCGTCGCGACCGGCACCGCGGGGGGCGTGCCCAGCGCGACGGTGTCGCGCGCCGGCGGCTCGGCCGCGGGCGGCGCGGCGTCCGGGCACCCGTCGGAGCCGGCCGCGGCCGATGCCCGCAGGCCCGCCGATGCCGGGATCGTCACGTCCCCGACGACCACGCCGTCGCTCTCGTCCACCAGCAGGTCGAGCCGGCGCACGCCCCCGTCCAGCACCGCCCGCGCCGCCGCGACCGGGCCGGGCGGGACGCCCAGGGCGTGGGCGAGGCTGACGCCGGAGCCCACCGGGACGTGGCCGAGCGCGCCGTCACCCAGCCAGCGGTCCCGGTGCAGCAGGGACACCGCCCGCAGCAGCGCCCGGTCGTCGCCGACGATGACGGGCCGCCGCGGGCCCCTGCGCGCCAGGGCCCGGGCGAATTCCTCGGGGCTCTCCGGCAGGCTGATCTTCGCCGCCGAGCCACCGCACAGGACGTCCTTCGCGATCCGCACGGACTCGCCGTCGATTCGGCGGGCGACCGGGTCGATGACCACCAGCAGCTGGTCGTGAGCCGACACCTCGGTCCTTCCTCGGGTAGCATCTTTGTGCAAGAGCCCCTTGCGCTATTGCGCCAGGGGCTTCGTCTATTCCGGGGCAACCGGTCCAATGGATCCAGGAACAACAAGGGACGCACTGATCCCCCTGACCTTGGACATGCCCCGCCCGGAAGGGGTGTACGCCTGTGCCCGCACTTGTGCTGCTCGGTGCTCAGTGGGGTGACGAGGGCAAGGGAAAGGCCACCGACCTGCTCGGTGGTTCCGTTGACTACGTGGTGCGTTACCAGGGCGGCAACAATGCCGGCCACACGGTCGTCGTGGGCGACCAGAAGTACGCACTGCACCTCCTCCCCTCCGGGATCCTCTCGCCGGGGTGCACCCCGGTCATCGGCAACGGCGTGGTCGTCGACCCCGCCGTCCTCCTCTCCGAGCTGAGCGGGCTCAATGACCGGGGCGTCGACACTTCCAAGCTGCTGATCAGCGGAAACGCCCACCTCATCACCCCGTACAACGTCACGCTCGACAAGGTGACGGAACGGTTCCTCGGAAAGCGGAAGATCGGGACGACGGGTCGCGGCATCGGCCCGACCTACGCGGACAAGATCAACCGCGTCGGCGTCCGGGTCCAGGACCTGTACGACGAGTCCATCCTCACCCAGAAGGTCGAGGCGGCGCTGGAGTCCAAGAACCAGCTGCTCGCCAAGGTCTTCAACCGGCGCGCGATCGAGACCGGCCGGATCGTCGACGAGCTGCTCCAGTACGCGGACCAGATCAAGCCGTACGTTGCGGACACCACCCTCGTCCTGAACGACGCCATCGACGCCGGCAAGGTCGTCCTCTTCGAGGGCGGCCAGGGCACGCTGCTCGACGTGGACCACGGCACGTACCCCTTCGTGACCTCGTCGAACCCGACGGCCGGCGGCGCGTGCACGGGTGCGGGCGTCGGACCCACCAAGATCAGCCGGGTCATCGGCATCCTGAAGGCGTACACGACCCGCGTCGGCGCCGGCCCGTTCCCGACGGAGCTGTTCGACGAGGACGGCGAGGCGCTGCGGCGCATCGGCGGCGAGCGGGGCGTGACCACCGGTCGCGACCGGCGCTGCGGCTGGTTCGACGCGGTGATCGCGCGGTACGCGACCCGGGTCAACGGCCTCACCGACTTCTTCCTCACCAAGCTCGACGTGCTGACCGGCTGGGAGCAGATCCCGGTCTGCGTGGCGTACGAGATCGACGGGAAGCGGGTCGAGGAGCTGCCGTACTCGCAGACCGACTTCCACCATGCTCAGCCGATCTACGAGATGCTGCCGGGCTGGTCCGAGGACATCACGAAGGCGAAGACCTTCGCGGACCTGCCGAAGAACGCGCAGGGGTACGTGAAGGCGCTGGAGGAGATGTCCGGGGCGCCGATCTCGGCCATCGGCGTCGGCCCCGGCCGCACCGAGACGATCGAGATCAACTCGTTCCTCTGACCCTCGTGCCCGGGGCGGCGGACGTCGCCCTGGGCCGAGTGGGTGTCCGCCGTACGGCCGAGCGGGTACGGCTCTGCTGAACCGTTTATCCGGGCCGGGGGTCTGAACCGACCCCCGGCCCGGACGCCTTTTTGGGCCGTCCGGCCGTTGCGCCGTCCGCTCGAATTCCCGCCTACGCACGGCACTTGATGGTTACGCATGGTTGCGACCCGCGCTCTTTCCGTGAGTGCGTGAGTGATAGGAGTACATCCCATGCGTCCTGTCCTGAAGACGGCCGCGGTGCTGACCGCGGTCGGCGCGGCCCTGGCCCTGGGGCTGCCGGGCACCGCGACCGCGAAGGCCCCGGTACCGCTCGGCGAGCAGAAGGCCGCCGCGGTCAGCGTCCAGAAGGTGACCCTGCGACTGGCGAGCGACCCCGGCCAGGCGGCCGACGTCAAGGGCGCCTCGACCGCGAACGGCGCCGAGGTCATCCAGTGGGCGCTGCACCGCGGGGCGAACCAGCTGTGGGAGCCGGAGGCCGCGGGCGGCGGCTACTACCGCTTCAAGTCGCTGAACAGCGGCCTGTGTCTGAACGTCCGGGGCGGCGGCAACGAGGACGGTGCCCCGATCATCCAGTGGACCTGCGGCAACGCGGCGAACGAGCAGTGGAAGTTCGTCGTCAAGGGCACGGGCTACCAGATCGTGGCCCGCTCCAGCGGCAAGTGCCTGAACGTCCAGGGCGGCGTGGGTCAGGGCCGCAACCTGATCCAGTACACCTGCACCGCCAACGGCGCCGCCAACGACGTCTGGCTGCCGGTCTGGGAGAGCGTCTGACCTGAGGTCTGACCCCGGTGCTCCACCGGGTTCCCGCGCCCGCCGCCCGTGAGGAAAAGGGGTGGCGGGCGCGGGCGCCCTCCCATACGGTGCTGCACATGGGTTCCCTGTGACAGTCCCCGCGCGACCGCGTCGAGTTCGACTCCGTCGTCGCGCGTTCTCATCCGTGCCGTCCGCCACCACTTTCTGACCTGCTGAGTTCGTAGCGCTCTTGCGTCGAACTCGCCCTCCGGCGTGCGCGGATGCGTCCATCTGCCCGTTCCCACCGGCCGGCCGAGAACAGGGGGACTGCTCCATGCTTTCTGCGATTCCTGCGATTCCTGCGATTCCTGCGATTCCTGCGATTCCTGCAACTTCTGTCGTTCCCGCGACTTCTGCTGTTCCTGCGTTTCCCGCGCAGCTTTCCCTGCACGACGTCACCCGTCGCTATGACGCCCACGTCGTCCTGGACGGCGTCTCCTTCGCCGTCAAACCGGGCGAGAAGGTCGGCATCATCGGCGACAACGGCGCCGGCAAGTCCACCCTGCTCCGGCTGATCGCCGGCGTGGACCGGGCCGACAACGGCGAAGTGACCGTCGTCGCGCCCGGCGGCGTCGGCCACCTCGCCCAGGCGCTGGCGCTGCCACCCGAGGCCAGCGTCCAGGACGCCGTCGACCTCGCCCTCGCCGACCTGCGGGAGCTGGCCGCGCGGATGCGGTGCGCCGAGGCCGAGCTGAGCGACCTCGACGGGGCGGAGCTGGCCGCCGCGTTGGACGCGTACGCCGGGCTCGTCGCCCGCTTCGAGGCCCGCGGCGGCTACCGGGCGGACGCCCGCGTCGACATCGCGCTGCACGGGCTCGGGCTGCCGGACCTGGCGCGCACCAGGGCGCTGGGCACGCTGTCCGGCGGCGAGCGCTCCCGGCTCGCGCTGGCCGCCACCTTGGCCGCGCAGCCCGAGCTGCTGTTGCTGGACGAGCCCACCAACGACCTGGACGACCAGGCCGTCGGCTGGCTGGAGGCGCATCTGCGGGCGCACCGCGGGACCGTCCTCGCGGTCACCCACGACCGGGTGTTCCTGGAGCGGGTCACCACCACGATCCTGGAGGTCGGCGAGGGGCGGGTGACGCGCTACGGCGACGGCTACGACGGCTACCTCGCCGCGAAGGCGGCCGAACGCCGGCGCCGGCTCCTGGAGTACGAGCGGTGGAGCGCGGAACTCGCCCGCAGCAGACGGCTGGTCGCCGCCAACGCGCTCCGGCTCGACGCCATCCCGCGGAAGCTGCAGTTGGCCGCCTTCGGGCACGGCGCCTTCCGCCGCCGGGATCGCGGGCACGGCACGATGGGCCGCATCCGCAACGCGAAGGAGCGCGTCGCGCGGCTGACGGAGAACCCCGTCGCGCCGCCGCCCGACCCGCTGGTGTTCGCCGGCCGCATCGCCACCGCGACCGAGGTCGAGGGGGACGCGCCGCAGCCGGCGGTCGAACTCGTCGACGTACGGGTCGGGGACCGGCTGCACGTGCCTGAGCTGCGGATCGTCCGCGGCGAGCGGCTGCTGGTCACCGGGCCCAACGGCGCGGGCAAGACGACGCTGTTGCGGGTGCTCGCGGGCGAACTGCACCCGGACGGCGGGACGGTGCGCACCCGCGGCCGGGTCGGTCACCTGCGGCAGGAGGCGACGGCTTGGCCGCCGGGGCTGACGGTGCCGCAGGCGTTCGCGCACGGTCGGCCGGGCCGTCCGGACGAGCACGTCGACGAGTTGCTGTCGCTGGGCCTGTTCGCGCCGGCGGACCTACGGCTGCGGGTGGGCGAGCTGTCGTACGGGCAGCAGCGCCGGATCGAGCTGGCCCGGCTGGTCAGCGACCCGGTGGACCTGCTGCTGTTGGACGAGCCGACGAACCACCTCTCGCCGGCGCTGGTGGAGGAGGTGGAGGAGGCGCTGGTGGACTACCCGGGCTCGGTCGTGGTCGTCACGCACGACCGGCGCGTGCGGGCCCGGTTCGCCGGGACGCACGTGGAGTTGGCCGCGGGTCGGATCACCGGCCGGGCGCAGGTGCCGGCGGCGGGCTGAGACGGAACGTACGCGTACGGGCGGGGCCCTGGTCGGGGCTCCGCCCGTACGGCCTACGGCTACTGCTCCGTGCGCTGGGCGGCGAGGCCCTGGACGAGGGTTTGTGCCGCGATCTCGAACTGCGTGTCCCAGTCGCCGAGGAAGTCCTCCAGGTGCGCGGCCAGCGTCGGGTACAGCTCCTGCCGATCGGTGACGAGTCCGCGCAGTGCGTCGCGGCTGCCGACTTCGGAGCGCTCCGCCCAGGCCGCCTGGGTGGCGGCGGTGGCGATGACGAGGTTCGACACCGCGGCGGCGGTCGCGGCGAGCGTGGGCCCGGTGAAACCGGCCCGGGTGAGCGCGGCGTACACCGCTTCGGAGCGCTCCAGCGCGTGCGGTCCGGCCAGCGGTCGGGTGCCGGCGAGCGACGCGGCCCACGGGTGGCGCAGCAGCATCGCCCGTAGCTCCCGCATGTAGACGAGGACGACGTCCCGCCAGTCCCGGGCGCGGTGGTCGGCGGGGAGGGAGATCTCGGCGAACACCTCGTCGAGCGCGAGGTCCAGCACGTCGCCCTTGGTCGGGACGTGCCAGTACAGGCTGGTGGCGTGGGCGTCGAGATCACCGGCGATCTTGCGCAGGCTCAGTCCGTCGACGCCCTCGCGGTCGAGCCGGTCGACGGCCGTCGCCACGATCCGCTCGCGGCTCAGCCCGGGGGACCTGCGGCGGCGCTGCGGTTCGCGGAACCACACCGCGCCGGGCGCCCCGTCCCTGCCCCTGCCCTTGCCCCTCTCCTCGCCCGTGGCCTGGTTGTTGTTCGCGTCGTCCTTCGCCTTCTCCACCACGCGTCGCAGTCTATCGACACTGGATTAATCCTACACTGTAGGGTTTAACCATGACTGTAGGGGAAGAGCTGAGTAGTGCCGTGGCTCGGGAGCGCGATCCGCGACGGTGGGTGATCCTGGGCGCGGTCTGCGTCGCGCTCATGGTGATCGTCGTCGACAACACCGTCCTCAACGTCGCGATACCGACCATCGAGGACGACCTGGGCGCCGGCCCGGCCGCGCTGCAGGCGGTGGTGAATTCGTACGTCGTCGTCTTCGCCGGGCTGCTGGTCGCCGCCGGGCTGGTCTCGGACCGCTACGGGCGCCGGCTGGCGGTCGTCGTCGGGCTGGGGATCCTCGTCGTGACCTCGGTGGTGGCGGCGTTCGCACCGTCGGTGGGCTGGCTGATCGCCGCCCGTACGGTCATGGGCGTGGGCGCGGCGCTGGTCATGCCGGGGACCCTGGCGATCCTCGTGCACGTCTTCGACCCCGACGAACGCGTCAAGGCGTTCGCGGTCTGGTCGGCGGTCGGCTCGGCGGCGATGGCCGCTGGGCCGCTGGTCGGCGGGGTGCTTGTGGACGAGTGGGGCTGGCCCGGCGTCTTCGCCGTCAATGCCGTGCTCGCCGGCGTCGCGATCGTGCTGATCGGCTGGCTCGTCCCGGAGTCCCGCGACCGGGAGAACCGGCCCGTCGACGTGGTCGGCGCGGCGGCGATGACGCTGGCCATGGGCTCGTTCGTGGCCGCGGTGACCTTCGTCGCCGACCACGGCCCGCTGTCGCCGACCGTGCTCGGCTCCCTCGCGGCGACGGTCGTCGGCGCGCTGGTGTTCCGGGCGCGACAGCGGCGCGCGCGGTCGCCGATGGTCGACACGGGGCTGTACCGGGACCGTCGGTTCGTCGGCGCGAGCGCCGCGGTCGCCGTCCTCGCCGTCGGCACCGGCAGCGTGCTGTTCGTCCTGACCCAGCACCTGCAACACGTCATGGGCTACTCGCCGTTGCGGGCCGGACTCGCGATCGTGCCGCTCGCGGTCGGGGTGGTGCTCGGCTCGCCCGTCGGCGTCCGACTGCCCGCACGGATCGGCTACCGCCGCGCGATCGTCGCGGGCTTCACCGTCACAGCGGCCGGCTTCGCCGTGCTCGCCCTGCTCACGCCGACCAGCCACTACGCGGTCGTCGCGACCGGGCTGCTGCTGGCCGGCGTCGGCTCGGGGCTCGCGTCCCCGGCCGTGCACACCACCGTCCTCGGCGCGGTACCGCCGGACCGCGCCGGGATGGGATCGGCGCTCAACGACACCCACCAACAGCTCGGCATCGCACTGGGCGTGGCGCTCGTCGGCTCCACCGTCGCCGCGGGCTACCGGCACTTCGCGCCCGCGGAACTGGACGTACGGGCCGGCTCGTCCCTGGGCGGCACGCTCGGTGAACTCGCGGGTGGGCAAGGGGACTTGATCGCCGCCGCGCACCTCGCGTTCACCCGGGCGCAGAGCGTCGCGATGCTGGTCTGTGCGGTGTTCGCGGTCGTCGGCGGCGTCATCGCGTGGCGCGCGCTGGCACCGGATCACCCGCGGGAACGGACACCGGAGGCGTGACGGCCGCGCTCCTCGGCGTCGCAGCTCCTCAGTGCCGCGAACCGCGAAAGGGCGTCTCACTGCGCGAGCGCCCGGCGCAGTGCCGTGCACACCCCGGCGATCTGCCGCTGGGAGACGTCCGCGGACAGCACCGCCTGCGAGCCGTGGAACGTGCCCGCCCACTGGTGCAGTTCGACGGACACGCCCGCGCGCAGCATCCGCATCGCGTAGTCGACGTTCTCGTCCCGGTTAGGACAGAACTCCGCGGACGAGACGTACGCGGCCGGCAGCCCGGACAGGTCGGTGGCGCGCGCCGGCGCCGCGTAGGGCGTGGTGGGCGTCGGGCCCAGGTAGTGCCGCCAGCACGCGCCCACCATCTCCCGGTTCGCCCACGGGGTGTCCGTGAAGTTCCGCTGTGACCAGGTCTCCTGGCGGTCGTCGAGCGAGGGTTCGTTCAGGAGCTGGAAGTGGACGCGCGGCCCCGCCTCGTCCCGGGCGCGCAGCGCGAGCGCCGCGGCGAGGTTGCCGCCGGCGCTGTGGCCGCCGACCGCGACGCGCGCCGGGTCGACGCCGAGTTCGGCGGCGTGCTCGACCGTCCACCGCAGTACGGCGTACGCGTCGTCCAGCGCGGCCGGGAAGCGGTGCTCGGGCGCCAGCCGGTACCCCACCGAGACCACCACCGCGCCGGAGCCGGCGGCGATCCGGGCGGCCCAGTGCTGCTCGGTGTCCAGGTCGCCCATGACCCACCCGCCGCCGTGCATCCAGACGATCGCGCCCTGCGGCCGGTCGGGCCGGTTGATCCGCACCGGCACGTCCGGGTCGCCGGGCACCGTCCGGTCCTCGACGGTCAGGCCCGAGGTGTCCGGCGCGGGGCGGGCGGCGGAGCGTTCGGCGTACTCCTTGCGCATCGCGATCGGGTCGGACAGGTCGGGGCGGGTGAACAGCGGTAGGAACGCTTCGAGTTCGGGATCCATGCCGACGATCCTGCCGGGCGGGGGCGGACGGGGGCGTCCGCCGGGCGTCGGGCGTCCCGGCGCGATCCCGCGCCGATCGGCGCGCCGTCCGCGCGGGACGGGGACCTATCCTCCGGACATGGAGGCACTGGCCGCACGGCTGTCGCAACTCGACGCACGGGCCGAGGGCGCGATCCGGATCGTCATGTTCTACGACACGCTGATGCGCCGACGGGTCGACCTGCCGGCGCTCGCGCGGGCGTCGGCGGGGCTGGCCGAGTGCGTGGTGGGAGTGCGGCTCGACGGCACGGGGTGGACGGCCCGGGTCCGGCCCGACGGGAGCGGGGCGCCCGAGCCCGCGGATGCTTCCGCCGCGGCTTCCGCCGTCTCCACGGAGTGGCCGATCACGCTGGACGACGAGGTGATCGGCACGGTGTGGCTGGAGCGGCCGGGTGCGCCCGGCCCCCTCGACGAGGCCGTGCTCGACCGGTTCGCGATCGCCGTCACGGCCGTCGTGGAGCGGTACGGGCCGGCCCGTACGACCATGGCCGACCCCGCCCTCGTCGAACTCGCCGTCAGCGCCGACTGCGACGAGGCGGCGCGGGCCCGGGCGCTGCGGCTGCTGGGCTTCGCCGTCGACGCGCCCGTACACGTCGTCGTCGTACGCGTCGGAGCCGTACGCGCCGAAGCCGTACGCTCGCCGCGGCTGCCGCTGGACCGGATCGGCGCGCTGATCTGCCCGGACGGGCTGGTGAAGGCGGCGCCGCTGCCTGACGTGGGGGTGTTGCTGGCCACGGCGGTGGACCGGGCGGCGTTCCCCGCGGGGGTGCGGGCGGGGCTCGGCGGCGGGGTCGGCCCCGACCGGTCCTTCGCGCAGGCCCGTACCGCCCTGCGCTTCACCACCGAACGCGAACCGGTGCTCGCCCACGCCGACTTGGGCGCGCTGGCGCTGCTCGCCCGGGTGCCGCCGGACGCGGTGCGGGCCGACCCCGACGTGTCCGCGCTCGCCGCCGTCGCGAACGCGCCCGACGGCGCGGCCGACTTGGCGACGTTGGACGCGTACTGCGCCACGGGCTCGCTGCGCGGCGCGGCGGAGCTGTTGCACCTGCACCACAGCAGCGTCGCCCGCCGCGTGGAGCGCATCGGTGGTTGTCTGGGCGTCGACGTCACCACGCCGCGCGGCCTGCTCCGGGCGAGCCTGGCCCTGACGGCGTGGCGCCTGCTGCCCGATGCGGACGGGCCCGGCGGGCGCTGAACTGTCCGGGCGGGTGGGTCTTCAGGGGCGGAGCTGCGCTGCCCGCAAAGGGGGTGCGCGTTACTTCAGGGTGCGGAGGGCGTGGAGGGACAGGAGGGTCAGCCAGCCGTAGCCCGTCGTGATCGAGGCGCGTTGCGCGAGGCCCGCGCGGCGCCCCGCCGCGTCGGTGCGGGCGAAGGCCCAGCCGGAGTAGAGGAACGCCGCCGCGGTGACCGCCGCCGCCGCGGCGGACCCCACCGCCCAGCCCCGCTCACCCACCGCACCGAACTCGCGCGCGTAACTCGTCTCCGCCGCGACCAGCGAGGCGAACGCGACGAGCGAGAACGCGTCGTGCAGCCCGCCCGGCACGGTGATGTCCGGGTCCTCGGGCGTGCCGGGGGGATAGTCGCCGACGGGGTCGGTGACGAAGGCGCCGGCGCCCAGCAGCCCGACGCCCCAGCCCGCGACCAGCCGCGGACCCCACGTCGAGCCGTGCCCCGGCGTCCGGCGCAGGCCCTCCGCGAGTGCGAGGGTGAGCACCCCGGCGGCCAGGAAGTTCGCCGTCTGCACCCGACCGTACGGGCCGAGCGCGAGCGAGCTGACGGGGTGACGCCGCCCGTCGTAGTGCGCGCGCAGGGCGCCCTGGACGGCGAAGGTCGTGACGAAGAGGGGCCCGGCTGCCACCCCGGTGGCGAGCAACGCACGGATGCGCGGCACGCGGCGGGCGACGGCGGCGGGCAGGGGCAGGCGCACGGGGACCTCCGAAGGGCGACGTACCGCGAGCTGTCATCCTGGGTTGACATCTGGGCCGATGTCAACCCCGATTGACGTGCGTTCGGGGAATCCCCGTGGTCAGGCCCCGTCGGACGCGGGGCGGTCGAGGTCCCGGCTGCGCCCGCCGAGGCGCTGGTCCGCCAGGGCCCAGACGGCGAAGAGCACCGTCAGCGCCGTGGCGGTCCACAGCACCGGGGGGACCCAGGCGGGCGCGGACGACACCTTGGAGACCTGGCCGGTGTCTTCGTACTCGCACCACTGGTCGGGCGGGAAGACGTCGTATCCCGTGTCGGTCATGTCGCCGTTCGCCGAGGCGGCGTAGCGGCAGTCGTTCGACTCGGGGAGGAGCATGAGCAGCGCGGTCGCGTACGCCACGCTCAGTGCGATGAAGGACCAACTGAAGGCGGCCCACAGGGGGCTGCGGTGGTCGGGGTGGGGGGCTGGATCGCAGGCTCTCATTTCCTGCCTAGGGGGTAGGGGACGGGGTGGGGTGCTGGGGCCTGCCTTACGGATCTTGCTGGGCTCGCGTGCCCTGGTGCCGCGCCTCTCCGCGTTGTCGTCGGTCGCCGACGGCCCCCTGTGCCCTGCGGGCACGGTGGGACCCCCACCGCGTCGACTCCTTCCTCCGCCTTGAGATCCACGGCACCAGACCCCGCTCACTCATCCAGCCTGATCCGAAAGGCAGGCCCTAGGGGCCGTTCTCGTGCCCGGCCGTGCCCTCCATGATGCCGATGCCTCGGGCTACGACTTCGACCCGGCCCTGCGTAGCGCCCGGACGAACCGCTCGGCGGGCGCCGACGGGCGCGGACCCGCCGCCGCGTACACGCTCCGGCGCGGCGGGTCGACGAGCGGTCGGATCACCAGGTCGGGCCGGAGCGCCGGGACGAGCAGGCCCGGCACCAGCATCACGCCGTGGCCGGCGGCCACGAACGCCTGCTTGCCCAGCCAGCTGCCGCACGCGATGTCGACGCGCGGGGCGAACCCGGCGCGGGCGCAGGCGGCGGACAGCACGGCCGCGGCGCCCTCGTAGTCCTCGACCCAGGTCTCGTCGGCGAGTTCGGCGAGTTCGACGGGGGCGCCGTTATCGCCGTCATCGCCTTCCGCGTCGCGGGTGGCGGTGGCGGTGGCGAGCCGGTGGCCGCGGGGGAGCGCGCACCGCAGCGCGTCGTCCAGGAGGTGGGTCAGCGCGATGCCGTCGCGTCCATGCCCGTCCGCGCCGGTGCCGCTGGACAGCCCCGGCGGATAGTCCGTGACGACGGCGACGTCCAACTCGCCCTCCCGCAGCCGCCCGAGCAGCCGCGGCGTGAAGTCCTCGACGAAGACGACGCGCACGTGAGCGTCTGCATCAGGACGGGCATCAGGACAGGCATCAGGACAGGCATCAGGATCGGCGTCGGCGAGGAACAGGCTCAGCGCCCGCGGGAGCAGCGTCGCCGACGCCGTGGGGACCCCGCCCACCCGCAGGGTGGTCACGGGGCGCTCCCGGGACGCCAAGACGTCGCGCTCCGCACGTTCCACGCGCTGCAGGATCGCCACCGCGTGCTCCAGGAGCACCGCCCCCGCCGCCGTCGGGCGGACGCCGCGGGCGTGGCGCTGGAGGAGGGGGACGGCCAGTCGGGACTCCAACGCGGCGATCTGCCGGGACAGGGCCGACTGCGTGTAGCCCAGCGCCTGCGCGGCTGCGCTGATCGAGCCCAGGCGACAGACCTCGCGGAAGGAGCGGAGAGCGATGACGTCCATGAGGGGCACAGTGCCACGGCATGCGTCTGGCGCATGGGTGATCTGCGGGATATGCGCTAGTGGAATGGGGCGGGGCGGGTCAGGATTCCCGCATGAACGACACCACAGGGACCCCTCCCGCCACCACCGCCCCGCCGAGCCGACTCACGTACGTGCCGAACCCCCGGGGCGTCGCCCCCGGCACCGGCTACACCAACGTCGTCATGGGCACCGGGCGGCTCGTCGCGATCTCCGGGCAGATCGCCAACGACGAGAACGGCGACATCGTGGGCGAGGGCGACCCGGCCGCCCAGGCACGGCAGGTCTTCGAGAACCTGCGCCGTTGCCTCGCGCACGTCGGCGCGGGCTTCGACGACGTCATCAAGCTGACGTACTTCGTCACCGACATCGCCCATCTGCCGGCGGTGCGCGCCGCGCGCGACGCGTACGTGAACCCCGATCGGCTGCCCGCCAGCAGCGCGGTCCAGGTGGCCGCGCTCTTCCGACCCGAACTCCTCCTCGAAATCGAGGCGTTCGCGGTCCTTCCGGACGAGTCGGCGGGCCCGGCGGAGGTCGTTCGATGAAGGTCGCCGTGTGCGGTCTCGGCCGGATGGGCGCGGCGTTCGCCGCCGCCCTCGCCGCCGACGGCCACGAGGTGAGCGCCTGGAACCGCACGCCGAAGCCGGAGTCGACGGCCGCGACGCCGGCCGAGGCGGTGCGGGACGCCGAGGTCGTCGTGGTCATGGTCTTCGACGGGCCGGCGGCGGACTCGGTGCTGCTCGGGCCGCACGGCGTCGCGTCCGGCGCGTGCCCGGGCGCGCTCGTCGTCAACGCGACCACCCTCGCGCCGGCCGAGGCGCGCCGGTTGGAGACCGGGGTACGGGCCGCGGGCCTGCGCTATCTGGAGGCGCCGGTGCTCGGCTCGGTGCCGGCGGTGCGCAAGGGCGCGCTGCACGTCCTGACCGCCGGCGACGAGGACGACGCACGCGCCGCCGAGCCCGTGTTGCTGGCCTGGTCGCGTGAGGGCAGCCGACGCCACACCGGGCCCGTGGGCACCGCGACCGGCCTCAAGCTGATCGCGAACCTGACGCTCGGCACGGCGATGGGCACGCTGCACGACGCCGTACGGCTCGGCGCCGCGCTCGAACTGCCCCGCGCGGAAGTCCTGGACGTCCTCCAGATGGGGCCGCTCGGCCACGTCGTGGGGCGCAAGCGCGAGCGGCTGAACCACGACGCGTACGAGGACGCCGACTTCACGGTCGACGGGCTGGTGAAGGACCTGGCGCTGGCGGTGTCGGTGGCGGATGCGGATGCGGGGGCCGCGGGGGTGTTGCCGATGGCCGAAGCGGCGGTCGGGTTGGCGCGGCAGGCGGCGGCCCGGGGCGAGGGCGCGGGCAGCCTGGACATGGCGGTCCTGGCCCGTACGCCGCCGTCCGACTCGCCGGCGGTGTCCTGACGGTGCGGGTGCGTTGGTTCGTGCGGGTGCATCGTGGTTGGTCGCGCAGTTCCTCGCGCCCCCAACCTCCGCGGTGGCCTTGCGGGTGCGTTGGTTCGTGCGGGTGCATCGTGGTTGGTCGCGCAGTTCCCCGCGCCCCCAACCTCCGCCG